>CAZYOO010000110.1:0-1828 GCA_964649185.1 uncultured Dehalococcoidales bacterium | reverse complement strand
GGCAGCCGCGCGGGGGGAACAGGTGCACCCCCTCGCCGATGGGCCCGTGCAGCGAATCGTTGAGCGTGGCCCCGATGATGTTGCTCCGCGGTATGTCGCGGTTGTCGGCGATGGCGATGTAGTGCGCCACCCGCCAGTTGGGGGCGTAGGACAGCGCCCCGTGGTACACCCCCTCGATAGGGATGCCCTCCAGTATCATCTCGCTGTCGACGATCGAGTTGCACGGCGGGCCGTTGACCCCCACCCACTGCGCCATGCGCGGGTCGTCGGAGTCGAAGCCGTAGGCGCTGGTCATATCCATGGTCAGGTTGTAGCTGGGCATGCCGCTGGGTGAGGCCATCCCGAACTGCAGCAGATACTTGATGCGTTTATTCGTCTCCTCCGGCAGGCCGTAGCCCAGCACCGGCCGCTGGCCGAAGACCACGCCGCGGGCCCCGCTGTATATCCCACGGGTGAAGGGGTACTCGCCGGGGTCGCCGATGTCCCTCTTGTAGTCCAGGTCCTCGATGTCGCCGGGGGTGTAGACCGATTTGACCGGTATGCCGCCGGCGGTGTGCCTCTGCTCTTGCGGCGGCGGGGAGGATTGCTTATTCTTCTCTTTCGCCATATATCCTTTCCTGGTTATCGTGTTATCGTGTTGCGACGGTTTCGACTCTATTTATTTCGACGCAAACCGCAACCATTATATAACATTTGCCGCTGCCGGTCATCCTTGAAGCGATGCCAACCCCCGATTGAGGGTTGACAGTAGCGCCCAAGCGTTTCATACTATGCAATCGAATGTGCTTAATCGGAGGGTGACATGAAGAACGTGGCGATCACCGGAATATCGGGGTATCTGGGCACGCTGTTCCTGCGGCGGATGGACCGGGATGCAGATGTGGAGAGCATCATCGGCATCGATGTCATGCCGCCGCGGGTGGATTCCCCCAAGCTCAAGTTCTACTCCCGTGACGTGCGCTCGTCGTTCGCCGACGTGTTCGCCGAGCACAAGATCGACACCGCGCTGCACCTCGCATTCCAGGTGACGCCGATACACGACGACACCGGCTCTCACAGCATCAACCTTGAGGGCTCGTCCAATTTCCTCAAGGCCTGCGAGCAGGTGGGGGTCAGGCAGCTGTTCTACATGAGCAGCTACACCGCCTACGGGGCGCACGCCGACAACCCCGAGCTGCTCACCGAGGACGCCCCGCTGCGGCCCAACCCCAGCATGGTGTACCCGGTGGACAAGGCCAAGGTGGACAACATGTTCCAGGAGTACATGAAGGACCACCCCGACAGCAGCGTGGTGATAGTGCGCACCGCCGCCGTAGTGGGCCCCAACATCGTGGCCGGGGGGCTGACCACCCTGTTCATGCCGGTGATGATGCGGGCCAGCGGCCACGACCCGCTGTGGCAGTTCATCCACGAAGACGACCTGGTGGATATCGTCATGACGCTGCTCAAGAAGAACGAGAGCGGCGTCTTCAACGCCGCTGCCGACGACGGCATGCGCTACACCGAGATAATCAAGGCCATGGGCAGGCCCTCCATCGCGCTGCCGGAGGGGCTGATGGCCTGGGGCACGCGGCTGTCCTGGAAGCTGCACCTGCAGTCGCGCTCGTCGGGGGGCGTCGAGATTCTGGCTTATGACGCGGTGATGGACAACGACAAGGTGAAGAAGGCCACCGGCCACAGCTTCAAGTACAGCGGCCGCGAGGCTTTCATGTCCTTCCTCGACCATCTCAAGGAAGTTTCATAGCTGGCGCGGCGTGGTTCGCGCCGCAGCATGGAGGCAGAGCATGAAGTGGTTGAAGAGCGCACGTGTCATATGCACAGCCGCCGC
>CAZYOO010000109.1:0-2021 GCA_964649185.1 uncultured Dehalococcoidales bacterium | reverse complement strand
TCGGCCGCGCCACCACGCTGGAGATATTCAGGACGCTGCAGGTGGAGAACGTCACCGTGGCCAGCAGGCCGGGCACCCATCGGGTCGACACCAAAGCGGGCCCCCTGCAGATAGTCGCCCTCCCCTGGGCGCGGCGCAGCGCCCTCCTCAGCCGGGAGGACACCAAGGGACTAGACGTTGAAGGGACCAACGAGCGATTGCAGGCCATACTAACCGAGCGCCTCCAGCAGGAAGCCTCGGCCCTCGACCGCGGGCTGCCCGCGGTGCTCGCCGCCCACGCCTATCTGTCCAACGCCCAGATCGGCTCCGAGCGGGGCATGATCATGGGGCACGACTACGTGCTGCTCCAGAGCAACGTGGCCCGGCCAGAATTCGATTATATTGCCCTGGGCCACATCCACAAGAAGCAGGTGCTGGGCGACAGTCCACCGCTGGTTTACCCCGGCAGCCTCCAGCGCATCGACTTCAGCGAGGAAGACGACGACAAGGGTTTCTTCATCGTGGACATCGACAGCGACCGTCGTGTATCCTTCCGGTTCCAGCCGGTCAACGCGCGACGCTTCGTGACCGTCAAGGTGGATGTGGGTGAAGGCGAAACCGACCCTACACGGGCGGTGACCGACGCCATCGCCAGCCACGACGTTAAGGATGCCGTGGTGCGTGTCCTGATATCGATAACCGAACAGCTAGCGCCCCTGCTGAACGAGGGCGAGGTGCGCCGGGAGCTGCAGGACGCCCACACCGTTGCCGCCGTATCCCGGGACGTGGCACGGGAGCACCGCCCGCGCATGCCCATCTCGTCAGCCGAGGCGCTGGAGCCGCTGGAGGCGCTCAAAAGGTATATCGAGTTGAAGAAGCCATCCGAGGTGCCGGTGGAAACGCTGTTGGAGTACGGCCAGCGGCTCATCGCGGAGAGCGATGTCGAAAGCGAGCCGGGATTGTAAGCCGGGATAACTGGTATGGATGGATATATAGGATCGTGGGCCTTCGTGGCGGAGTACTGCCTGTACGTGTTCGTCGCGGTCGTCGGCATGCTGCAGGTGATCGCCGCCCGGTGGGAACTCCGCGGGATATCGTTCTTCGGCAACAAGGCCTGGGGCTACGCCTTCGGCGCCGTCGCCATCGCCGCCGTGTTCATCTGGTTCTTCCGCTTCACCGGTCTGGACCTGGCCCAGCCTACCTTCGATACGCCGCCTCAGCTCTTCTGGCTCGCGGTGAGCACCTTCCTCGCGGTGGCGGTCACCCTGGCCGTATCCTCGATAGTTAACCGAAAGCTGGCCTCCCATATCGAGAACGACGATGAGGGCATCGACACCCTGAGGCGGCAGACCTACTGGCGCTCCATCTCCAAATACTTCAAGGGCGGAGAGCGATGATATCGGCGGATGAGACCGTCTTCTTCTGGATAAACGGCCTCGCGGGCAGGGTCGCCTCCATCGACGATATCATCAGGACGCTGTCCTGCGACCTGTTCGTCCCGGTGGTGATGATACTGGCCATGGTGGGTTTGTGGTTCGTGGGGCATGACCGCGAGCAGCGGGAGAGGAACCAGCGGGCGGTGTTCTGCGCTCTGGCGGGCATGGGCTTCGCCAACCTGGTGGTGTACATCCTCAACGCCGCGCTCCCCGACCGCCTGCGGCCGTTCGAGGCGTTCCCGGCACAGGTAAATCTGATCTTCTATCCCCCGACCGACCCGTCGTTCCCCTCCAACGCGACCGCCGCCGCCTTCGCAATGGCCATCGGGGTGTGGCTGTACAATCGAAAGATGGGTTACATTCTGCTCATCCCGGCGGTGGCCATCGCCTTCGGGCGGGTGTACATGGGGGTGCACTACCCGCTGGACATCGTGGGCGGCTTCCTCGCCGCCATCGTGGGCGTAGCCATCGCCCGGCTGGTATTACGAATAGCCGAGCCGCTGCCTACCAAGGTCATCACGCTGATGCGCAAGATTTACCTCGCCTAAAGCCCGGCCACGATCCTGTCGTATTCCGCGACCATGCCCCTGACCACATCGCCCGCGC
>CAZYOO010000108.1:0-2085 GCA_964649185.1 uncultured Dehalococcoidales bacterium | reverse complement strand
CCTCGCCGGACAGGGCAAGCACACCCTTCATCGCCCGCTCCGCCATCTCGTAGTCGGACAGGGCTATCGATTCCACCAGCCTGACCAGCGCCGCCCGCTTGATTATGTCACCTTCGTCGCCGGCATGCTTATTGACATCCTCTAAGAACAGGCTCTCGTGACCGTGCTCCAGGTAGCGCTCGGCGACGGCCCTGCCGGCGGGTGTGAACTCCGCTTCCTTCCGCTCACGCATCTCCTCGGGGGAGAGCTCCCCCACCCGCTCGGCACGCTCCATCGCCCGATCGAAGGCGCTCTTCAATTCATCCATTTCTCTCCCTGCCTGAACCTTAAGTGATACGACCGCCCCATTGAGGGTGGCTAAATCAAAGCATATAAATTATACTATTACCCGGCGTCACTGGCAAAGACAATCGTATCGCGTTGAACGATGAGACTGATCGAGAACCTGTACTGCTATATCTGGCAGGGGAAAGGCAACAACAGCAACAGCTACCTTTTCGCCGACGTGCTCCGTGGCGACCGGCCCCACGTGATGGTCGACCCCGGGCAGGTGCTGAACGAGTTCAAGGAGCCCTGCCTCGAGATCCTGCTGCGGGGACTGGATGCGGACGGCATCAGGCCCGAGGACATCGGCCTTATAATTAGCACCCATGCCCATTACGATCACTTCGGCGCCAGCCAGACGCTGGTGGCCAGGAGCAGGTCCAAGGGCGGACAGCCGAAACAGACCCTGCTGGCCATCCACGAAGCGGAGGCGGACTACCTGAAGATGGCCACGGAATATATGTCCAAGGTCCCGGGCATGCCGGTGCAGCAGGCGTGGTTCGAGCCCAACTTCTACCTCAAGGAAGGGGAGCTCAATCTGGGCAAGGAGAAAACCAGGGTTAACCTTCAGGTCATACTCACCCCGGGCCATACGCCCGGCTCCATAAGCCTGTACTGGCCCGATAATAAAGTGCTGATCACCGGCGACCTGCTGTTCTACGGCGGCGTGGGCCGCACCGATTTCGGCGGCGACGGCAAGCAGCTCAAGCAGAGCATCGAAAGGCTGTCACAGCTGGATGTGGAGTATGTGCTCCCGGGGCACAGCACCGAGCTCGGCGCCATCATCAAGGGCAAAGATGCGGTCAGTCGAAACTTCGCCGCGGTGAGATTAAATTACTTCCCCATGCTATAATGATGAGGCTGACCTTGGAGCGATTATGGAAGAGATAATACTGAACAAAGAGCCTGAACTGAAGAACCCCTATATGGTGGCGGCCTGGCCCGGCATGGGAGGCGTTGCCATCATCGCCGCCCGCTATCTCGCCGAGAAGCTGGATGCGGAGGAGCTCGGCAGCATCTCGCCGCAGGGGTTCTTCGATATCGGCGGGGTGCTTATCGAGAACAACGTGGTGCAGGACATCAGCTTCCCGGAGAACAGCCTGTACCTGGCGCGGGACAAGGCAGAGAGGGACTGGATAATCTTCATCGGCGAGGCGCAACCGACGTCCAACGCCTACAGGATGGCGAATGTCTTGCTGGACCTGGCCCAGAGATTCAAGGTGCAGCGTCTGTACACCTTCGCCGCGGCCCCCACCCACATCTACCACACCAAGCAGCCGCGGGTCCTCGGGGCGGTCACCAGCCAGGAGCTGCTGCCGGAGCCATCGGTGTACGATATCACCCCCCTGCGCGAGGGGAGCATCAGCGGACTCAACGGCCTCATGCTCGGAGTTGCCAAGCAGAGGCATGTCGAGGGCATGTGCCTGCTGGGGGAGATACCCATCTACACCACCAACGTCGCCAATCCGCGCTCATCGGCAGCGGTCATCCGCGTGCTGTCCCAGATGACCGGTCTGGAGATCGACATGGCCGATATCGAGAAGTGGGCCGAGCAGACGGATACCCAGATCGAGGAGAAGATAAGCCAGCTCAAGGAGTCGTTCGGAGAGGAAGCCCACGGGCTTATCGAGTACTTCGATCAGCTTGCAGAGCAGACCGGCAGCGACGACATCCATCAGGAATACCGCGCTGAGGAGTTGCACCGGGATATAGAGCGGTTCTTAAAGGATCAGGGGGGGCACAAAGAGGAACACTAGCCCC
>CAZYOO010000107.1:0-2194 GCA_964649185.1 uncultured Dehalococcoidales bacterium | reverse complement strand
TCGCTATCATCGGGATACTGCACTTCAAGGAACCGGCGACGGCGATGAAGATCGCCTTCTTGCTTGTTACTATTGTCGGCGTAGCGGGGCTGAGCTACAGCATGGTGCACCAGTAGGCTTCGGAGAAACGTTTTGGCGATTAAGATAGGGGAGATAATCGAGGCTGCAACCGGGGGGTTCACCGCGCAGTGCTATGAGCTGCACCAGCCTCCGCCCTTCGGCGCGCTGGTGCGGGTGTCGGAAGGGGATATCGTTATCTATGCCGCCGTTGCCGACGCCGCCACCACCAGCATCGAGCCGGGGCGCCGGCCCATCGCCCGAGGCGGTGGCGAGGAGGCGGAGGACGATGTCTTCAGCGCCAACCCGCAGCTGGAGAAGCTGCTGCGCACCGATTTCCGGGCGATGGTCGTAGGCCATAAGGATGGCGGGGGCATCCGGCAGTACCTGCCGCCGCGCCCGGCGCGGATCCACAGCTTCGTCTATAACTGCGAGCCGGGGGAGACCGCCGAGTTCACCCGGTCGCTGGACTACCTGAGCATATTGATCAACGTCGCCGAACGTGCCGACGATCTGGTCGCCGCCTCGCTGCGCGGCGCCGCTGTCGTCCACGCAGAGCCGCGCGCTTTCCTGGTAAGTGCGGGCAAGGAACTGGCGGCGCTGCTGTCGGATGACACGCATCGCTTAAACGCGATACTGAGAAGGATCAGGATCTGATGCCGGAGCGCAGGCTGGGCATGGTGGTCTCCGGGTCGCTGACAGGCGGCGTGGAGGTCAGGCTCGATAGCGACGTGTCGGTGGAAGATATCGCCGTAGGGCGCTACGTCACCATCGGCGGCCAGAAGCGGCGCTTCTTCGGCATGATCACCGACGTATCGCTGGACGCCAGCGACCCGCGGATGATGGCCTCGCCGCCGGACGTAACCGATCCCTTCATCGCCGAGGTCGTCTCGGGTACCAGTACCTTCGGACGGCTGCACGTACTGCCGCTGCTGACCATCGGCGGCGACGCCGAGAGCCTGCTCCAGGGGCCGCAGCCGGTGAAGACGGTGCCGGCCCACTTCTCGGCGGTGCACGACGCCGGTGAGGAGGACGTGGCGCAGGTGTTCGGGCAGGTGGAGGAGAAGCAGTTCTATATCGGCACCCCGCTGGACATGGAGACCAGGGTGCGCCTCGACCCGGCGGAGCTGGTGAAGCGCTCCAACGGGGTGTTCGGCAAGAGCGGAACGGGCAAGACATTCCTCGCCCGGCTGGTGCTCATCGGCATCATCCAGGAGAACGCGGCGGTCAACCTGATCTTCGACATGCACAGCGAGTACGGCTGGCAGGGCACCAGCGAGGGGGGAGGAACGGTGAGATCGCTGAAGCAACTGTTCCCCTCCAGCGTGGCGGTGTTCGCCCTCGATGCGGAGAGCGCCAGGCGGCGCAAGGTCTCCGTGGACTCGATAGTCGAGATCGGCTACGACGAGATCGAGCCCGAGGATGTGGCCATGCTGCGCGAGACGCTGGGCCTCACCGAGGCCGCGGTGCAGGCCACCTACCGCCTCGCCCGCAGGTTCGGGGACAGGCAGTGGCTGCAGGGCTTCCTGTCGATCGATAGCAAAGAAGACCTGAACGCCCTGGCCGAAGAGCTCGGCGAGCACGAGGCCACACTGGCGGCGCTCCACCGGCGCCTCGACAGCCTGAGACGGCTCAGGTTCCTGGTGCCCCACGCCCGCGACAACGCCATCCAGAGCATACTTGGCTATCTCGACCGCGGCATCCACGTGGTGCTCGAGTTCGGTCGCTACACCGATCTCGCCGCCTATATGCTGGTGGCCAACCTGCTCACGCGGCGCATCCACGAGAAGTACCGCGAGCGCATGGAGCGGGCCACGGCGGAGGACGGCGCCAAGCCCCGGCCTTTAGTCATCACTATCGAGGAGGCGCACAAGTTCCTCAGCCGCGAGCTGGCGGGGCAGACCATTTTCGGCACCATCGCACGGGAGATGCGGAAGTACAATGTCTCGCTGATGGTCATCGACCAGCGGCCCTCCGGCATCGACGAGGAGGTGATGAGCCAGATGGGCACCAAGATAACATGCTTGCTGGACAACGAGCGGGACATCGAGAGCGTGCTGACCGGCGTGTCCGGCAAGAGCGAGCTGAAGGGGGTGCTGGCCAAGCTGGACTCGCGGCAGCAGGCGCTGATATTCGG
>CAZYOO010000106.1:0-2327 GCA_964649185.1 uncultured Dehalococcoidales bacterium | reverse complement strand
ACATGGACACCCAGGCCAACCAGGAGACCCGGAGGCGGAGGAGGCGGAGGCGGGGGTGGAGGCGGTGGGGCCGCTCCCGGCATCATGGTTGACGTGGTGGACAGGACACAGACGTGTCAGGTCGACGCCAGCGGAGAGGTCGCCAGCGACTTCACCGCCTCGTCTCGGGACGGCTGTGTGCAGGTGCAGATAGAAGCGGGGACCAGCGCAGAGGACGCGGACGGAGACCCGCTGACCTACCTCGATATATCACCGGTGGACCCGCTGCCCGACCCGCCGGAGGGGCACTACGTGCTGGCCGCCTTCGACTTCTCGCCGGACGGCGCCTCGTTCAGCCCGGCGATGAAAATCACCCTGTGTTATGACCCCGGCGACATACCCGACGGCATGAGCGAGGACCATATCGTGATTGCAATATACGATGAGGACAGCGGGGAGTGGGAGTTCCTCAGCGGGACGGTGAACCCCGACGACAACACAATCACCTTCTCCACCAGGAGCTTCAGCATCTACGGCGTGCTGGCCGCGCCCGCGTCGGCAACGCCGACGCCGGGAGAGCCCACACCGACACCCGCACCCACCAAGACCACCAAGCCGGGCAAGGGCGGCGGTGGCATCAGCACCGGCGTCATCGTTGCGATAGTGGTCGTGGTGGTGGTGCTGCTGCTGATCGGCGGAGGCATCTGGCTGATGAAGCGCAAGAAGATGACATTCAAGGATGTGTGGGATAAGCTGAACCAGTAGCGCATCCTTCAGGATTACAACAATGAGAGGGCTTGCCGATGCAGGCCCTCTTTGTTATTCACTTGCCGATGCAGAAGCTGCTGAATATAGTCTCCAGAAGCTCGGCGCTGACCGTCTCGCCGGTTATCTCCCCCAGCTCGTTCAAAGCGGCGGTCAGGTCTATGGTGACGCAGTCATCCGGCACTCCCCGGCTGATGCCCTCAAGTGCCTGTTCCAGATGGCCCTGCGCCCGCTCCAGGCACGCCTTGTGCCGCGGGTTGGACACCAGCAGGGCGTCCGAAGTCGCCACGCCACCGCCGAGGGCGGTATCGACCATCCTCTGCTCCAGCACTTCCAACCCCTCCCCGGTGAGGGCCGATACGCTGACCGCCGGCCACGGGAGTCGCTCCAGCGCTGCCCGCCGGGGGCGGTCGCACTTGTTGGCCACCGCTATCACCGCTTTATCGCCACACCCCTGAAGCAGGGGTATCAGATCCCGGTCTCCCTCCCGCAGCGGGGCGCCGGCGTCCAGCACCAGCAGCACCAGGCCCGCCCGCTCCACGGCGGCGCGGCTGCGCGCTATGCCCAGCGACTCGACTTTCCCCTTGCTCGGCGCCATGCCGGCGGTATCCACTAATACGAAGGGCACCCCCCGGATGTTGGCCACTTCCTCTACCGTGTCCCGGGTGGTTCCCGGCACCGGGCTGACGATGGCCCGTCCCTGCCCCAGCAGGCGGTTGAGCAGGCTGGACTTGCCCACGTTGCGTCGTCCCACGATGGCGGTCATCACCCCCTGGCGATATACCATCCCGCGGTCGGCACTGGCGATGAGGCCTTCCAACCCCTGCCGGACCCCTTCGAGCGCGGTCCTTATATCCCGCTCCTCGACCTCATCATCGGGGAAATCGATCCTGGCGGTGAGGCAGGCGAGGGCATCCATCAGCTCGGCACGAGCCTCCTTCAGCGGCTGCGACAGGCCGCCACCGAGGCCCCGCACCGCCACCCGCAGGCTGGCCGCCGTCCTGGCGCGCACCACATCCGCCACCGCCTCCGCCTGGGACAGGTCTATCCTGCCGTTGAGGAAGGCCCTCAGGGTGAACTCTCCGGGGTTGGCCAGCCGGGCGCCGTGCTTCAGTGCCAGCCCCAGCACGCGCTGCAGGGGCAGCGGGCCGCCGTGGCAGTTTATCTCCACCACATCCTCGCGGGTGTAGGTATGGGGGGCCGCCATGTACGAGGCCAGCACCTCATCGACCGCTTCCCCGGTATCGGGGTCGGTGATGCGACCATAAATGAGCCGCCGATCGGACAGCGCGCGGTCGAACAGCCTTCCGGCGATGCTCAGGGCATCGGGGCCGCTGAGTCGCACTATCCCGATGCCGCCCTCGCCGAGGGGGGTGGATACGGCGGCGATGGTGTCCTGGTACATGGCTTCGTCAGTATACATCCTGTAATCTGGTGTCGCAAGAGTGAGGGAATTAGCATAATATCTAAGGGAGTACCTCGACAGGTAATCCGGTTGGATGGTAGCAGCCTCGTACAAGCTTTACCACTTGACTGCTGGCGTCATTCGTGTTACTATTACGCAATTTTATGTATGAGGTGAA
>CAZYOO010000105.1:0-2413 GCA_964649185.1 uncultured Dehalococcoidales bacterium | reverse complement strand
TCGGGGAGCTTTGTTCTAAAAGGCAGGACCTCCGTAATGGGGGTCCTTTTTTCTGCGCCCGCAGATCGAGGCTTGACAGCGGGGCAGTTAGATAATAATATCGATTTCTCTGATGCTTAGGATTTTACAAGGTATTGCGGTATCTTAGTCATGTATAGTGCATACTTCTTCACCGCGGAGAGCCAGCTCCCTGAAGCCCTCGATTTGTTGGGCATTGCGGATTTCAAGGGCAAAAAGGTGCCGCTCAAGCTGCATATGGGAGAGCCGGGCAACAAGTATTATATCTCGCCGTCGCTGGTTAAGCTCGCGGTGCGCAAGCTCCATGAAGTTGGCGCCGAGCCCTTCCTGTTCGACACCACGGTGGCCTACCCCGGCCCCCGCTCGACTAAGGCGGGATATGAGGAGGCGGCCCGCCGACACGGGTTCGGGGAGGGGGAGATGGGGTGCCGGGTCGTGATCGGGGACAGGGGGGTGAAGGTGGCGGAGTCGGAATACACCTTCGAGGTGGCGAATGAGATATACGAGAGCAGTCACCTTATCGTCATCTCGCATGTTAAGGGCCACATCGGAGCCGGCTTCGGCGGGGCGATCAAGAACCTGGGCATGGGCGGCGTGACCCGCGAGACCAAGGCGGCGATCCACGCTATGAGCAGCCCGGTGCTGGTCAAAGAGGAGTGCGACCTGTGCGGCGACTGCGCCCGGGCGTGTCCCTTCAATGCCCTGACGGTCGAACAGGAATGGGAGTGGAATAAGGCATCGTGCCAGGGCTGCGGCGTGTGCGTGTCCGCCTGTACCAAGGGTGCGTTGATATATAAAGGGATGGACCTGCAAAGGGGCCTGGCGCTATCGGCGAAGGCGTGCATATCAGGGAAGCATGTAGTTTACATAAATGCGATGGTGAACATCTCCCGCGACTGCGACTGCGATGCCAACGCACGCCCGGCCATATGCCCCGACATCGGTTATCTGGTATGTGATGGAATGGCAGCCATCGATAGGGCATCATTGGACCTGGTATACAAGGTGAGGCCACAAGTCTTCGAGCAGACTACCGGGATCGATCCGTCAAGGCAGGTACGGTACGCGCAGGAGCTGGGATTAGACGTATCGTACGAGCTGGTGAGACTGTGAGCGCGCAGGCCGATGGTTAGCTTTCATTGATGGTTATGCGGATTATGGTGTCGCCATCGTAATCCGGCGGCGGATCGGCAAACGGGTCCCTCGGGGTGAGCTGCTCCAGCACGTCCATCCCCTCGATCAGCTGCCCGAACACCGAATACCCCCCGTCCAGGGCGGGCTCGTCATTGTAGGTGATGAAGAACTGGCAACCGTTCTTATCGGCACCGGCATTGGCCATCGACAGGGCGCCGGAAGTGTGGTTGTGCGACGTGATCTCGTTAGGAATATAGTAGCCGGGGGATAGGGTTCCCTTACCGGTGCGGTCGCCTCCCTGGGCCATAAATCCGGGTATGACCCGGTGGAACATTGAGCCGTCGTAGAACCCGTCGCGGGATAGGAACACGAAGTTGTTGACCGTTACCGGTACGTCGGCGGCGAACAGCTCCAGCACGAGGTTGCCTTTTTCCGTCTCTATGGTGGCGGTGTACTGTTTGGTGATATCGATAACCATGGGCGGCTGCTGCGTATAGCTTTTAGGGGTCGTTGTCGGGGTAGGGGTCGGCTCGGACGGCACGACAGCCGGCCCGCCGCACCCGGCGATAAGCAGCGTCACCGCCAGCAGTAGGGGCATGAGCAACCTGTTCATAGTACGCACTCATGAAAGAGGGTACACCAGGAGGGATATCGATGTCAACGGGGCTCTTACAGACACTTGCCATCGGACTGAGTTTAGTGTAGAATGCCTTCACAAGTAGTGCGGGATATTAGTACCAGCTATGTATAGCCTTCTGGACAGGATTGAAGCCCTCAGGACCGGTCTCCCGAAGTTGACCAGGTACGGCATCATCGCCTTTTTATCAGTCCTCGCCTTCGCCTTCCTGTTTATAGCTGGGGGTCTATCCAACAATTTCATGCTGGGTCTGATCCTGGTCTTCATCATCGCCATCCTGCTGCTGGCGTTGGAGCCGAGGAAGGCGCTCTGCGGGATCCTGCTGCTGGCGTTCTTCTGCATATCCATGTATCTGAGGGTGGTACCATCGCACGATGGCGTGTTCGTCGGCGACCGGGTATATTTCCAGGGGAATGACCCGTGGTATCACATGAGGCTGGTGGAGAACCTGGTTCAGCACTTCCCCCACCGCATATCCTTCGATGCCTACACCCTTTATCCCTATGGCCAGAGCGTGCCGTTCGCCCCGTTCTTCGACCTGCTTCTCGGCTTCGTGATCTGGGTCGCCGGCGTCGGACACCCGTCGATAGAGACCATAGAGACGATAGGCGCGTACTTCCCCGC
>CAZYOO010000104.1:0-2500 GCA_964649185.1 uncultured Dehalococcoidales bacterium | reverse complement strand
CTTTTGTCACAATAGAGATATTCCGATCATTGTCCGGCAGCGGTTCGGGAATAAGAAAGGGGGGCGCCTGATAGGCGCCCCCGCTTTTCAATTCGTACCTCTATGGCACAGGATTAGCGATTGACCTTGTTGTAGCAATCCCTGCAGTACACCGGCCGGTCCTGCCGTGGCTGGAACGGTACTTCGGTGTCCTTGCCGCACTGCGCGCAGACCGCCGGGAACATTTCCCGCTGCCTGTAGCCGCCGCCGCCGCCGCCGAAACTGTCACCGCCGCGCCGCTGCTTCTTGGCAATCCTGCACTCAGGACAACGCTTGGGCTCGTTGGTGTAGCCCCGCTGCGCGAACAGCTCCTGCTCGCTTGCGCTGAACGTGAAGCTGATGCCGCAGTCCTGGCACTCGAGGGTCTTGTCTTCGTAGGACATGGATGACCTCCTTCCTTATTTACTTGGCTTGAGTTTGGTCATCCACCGCCCGGGTAATTCACTAGGAAACCGCAGAGTTTTGGAGTAGCAAACTTTCTACCTGATGCCCCAGCTTAACACGTTATGGGGGTTTTGTCAATAGGGGCGACATTCCCAGCAGATAAGCCGCCAGTCAGTCGCCAGTTCGGCAGTCCCGCGCGCCCGATTATCGGGTCACCTTCCCGATGAAGTCCCGGTGTATGTCCCTGTTCGCTGCGACCACGGTGCGGCTGCGGATGCCCACCGGCTGGCCCTCCAGCTCGGTGACCGCGCCGCCGGCCTCGCCGATGAGCGCGATGCCCGCCGCCAGGTCCCAGGGGTACAGCGAGAAATGGAAGTACAGGTCCAGGCGGCCGCAGGCGACGTACGCCAGCCCCAGCGCCGCCGAGCCCATCACCCGCACCGCAGCCACCTCCGGCCACAGGGCACCCGCCACCTTCAGCATCTTCTGACCGATGTCCGGGTCATACCCCAGGTCGAACGACGCCAGCGACACCGACAGCGACTTTCGGCTGCTGACCGCGATGGGCGCATCGTTCAGATACGCCCCCGAACCCTGCTCCGCGCGGAACAGCTCACCGCGCACCGGGTCGTAGATGATTCCGAGGACGACCTCCTCATCGCGGGCCAGCGCCAGCGCCACGCAGAAGTGGGGGATGCCGTAGGCGTAGTTGCGGGTGCCGTCGATGGGGTCGATAATCCAGGTGTACGGCGAGCTGCCGGCGATGTCGTCCGATTCCTCGGTCATGATGCCGTGGTCGGGGTACTCCCGCCGCAGGACGGCGATGATCCTCTCCTCCGCCAGCAGGTCCACGTCGGTGACCACATTGCTGCGGCCCTCCTTGTACGATATGCTCTTGCTGCCGGGGAAGCGTTCCATTATCACCTCCCCCGCCTCCCTCACCGCCTGAACGGCGACCTCGATCGCCGCCCTGCCGCTTACCGATGCCGGGACACCGAGCGAGGCCATCCTAGAGCAGCCCCATCCTCTCCTTGACCTCTCTCAAGGTCTCCACGGCGATCACCCTGGCGCGCTGGGCGCCGTCGTCAAAGATATCCTCCACCGCCTTCATGTCCGCCGCCAGCTCGGCGCGGCGCTGGCGCAGGTGGGCCAGATCGCGGTTGATGCAGTCCGCCAGCTCCAGTTTGCAATCGACACAGCCGCGCGCCGCTTCCTTGCATTCCTTGGCGATTGTTTCGACCTGGCCGGGGTTGAAATAATGGTGCAGGCTCCAGATGTTGCACACCTCGGGGTGTCCCGGGTCGTTGCGCCGCTTGCGGGCGGGATCGGTGAAGGCGCCCTTCAGCCGCTCGATGGTCTGCTCCGGCGTGGCCGCCAGCTCGACCTCGTTGTTCAGACTCTTGCTCATCTTGCTGGCGCCGTCCAGCCCCACGATCAGCGGGGCCTCGGTCAGCTTGGCTTTGGGCTCGGGGAAGGTGTCGCCGAATATGTAGTTGAACCGCCGCACGATCTCCCGCGCCAGCTCCAGGTGGGGCAGCTGGTCCTCTCCCACCGGTATGGTGTCCGCCTTGTACAGCACGATGTCGGAGGTCATCAGCACCGGGTAGCCCACCAGCCCGTAATTGATGTTCTCGGGGTGCATCCGCGCCTTCTCCTTGAAGGTGGCCACCCGCGTCAGCCAGCCGAGGGGGGTGACCATGCTCAGCAGGGTATGCAGCTCCATCACCTCTGGCACGTGCGACTGCACGAACAGCATGCTGCGTTTGGGATCGAGGCCCGCCGCCAGCCAGTCCAGCATCATCTCGCGGATGTTCTGCTGCAGCTTGTGGGTATCCTCCAGCGTGGTCAGGGCGTGGATGTCGACGATGCAGTAGATGCATTCGTAGTCGTTTTGCAAGTTAACGTAGTTCTGTATGGCCCCGAGGTAGTTGCCGATGTGCTGCCTGCCCGTCGGCCTGGCCCCGGAGAAAACGCGGCCTTTCATATCGCCTCCTCACTCGTAGAAGTCTAGCATAAACGGGGTGCATGGGCAAGCTAAACCCCGCTTGAACATCGGCGCCCCACAGCCCCTGTCATC
>CAZYOO010000103.1:0-2568 GCA_964649185.1 uncultured Dehalococcoidales bacterium | reverse complement strand
CGCAAGCCGATCCAGATAGCGTACCGCACCGAGGGCAGGATAGTGCGCGGCATCGCCGACACGGTGCGCCACGAGATAGCGCACCACTTCGGGATCAGCGATGCGCGGCTGAGCGAGATAGCGAGACAGAGGAGAAAGGAAACAAATGATGAATGAAGTGGTCATCGTAAGCGGCGTCAGGACCGCCATCGGGGCGTTCGGCGGCTCGCTCAAGGACGTGCCCGTGGTGCAGCTGGGCAGCATCGTCATCAAGGAGGCGATGCGCCGCGCCGGGCTGAGGCCGGTGGTCAGCGACGAGAAGCTGGCCTGCGGGCCCGACGTATTCTGCGGCCAGGGGCTTATCGACCTGGAGCAGCAGTACTACGACTGGGACGACACCCTAACGCCGGTGCAGGTAGACGGGGTGATCATGGGGCAGGTGATCTTGGCGGGCACCAGGCAGAACCCCGGCCGCTTGGCCACGGTGTACGCCGGGCTGCCCAAGGAGACCAACGCCTATACCATCAACAAGCTGTGCGCATCGGGGATGAAGGCCATCACCCTGGGCGTGGAGTCAATACTGCTGGGAGAGTCGGAGGTGGTGGTCGCCGGCGGCATGGAGAGCATGAGCAACGTGCCTTACTCCCTGCCCAAGGCCCGCTGGGGCTACCGCATGGACCTCGACGGGAAGGCGGAGATGCACGACCTGCTGCTGTGGGACGGCCTGCAGGAGACGTTCTACAACTACCACATGGGCTACACCGCGGAGAACGTCGCCGAGAGGTACGGCATCACCCGCGAGGAGCAGGACCAGACGGGCCTGATGAGCCACCAGCGGGCGCGGGCGGCGATAGCCGACGGCATCTTCCGGCAGGAGATCGTCCCCGTCCCGGTGCCGCAGCGCAAGGGCGACCCGCTGATGTACGACACCGACGAGCGCCCCATGGACACCAGCCTGGAGAAGATGGCCAAGCTGCCGACCCCCTTCAAGAAGGGAGGCTCGGTCACCGCCGGAAACTCCTCGGGGGTGAACGACGCCGCCGCCGCGGTGGTGCTGATGTCAAAAACCAAGGCCGACGAGCTGGGCCTCGAGCCGTTCGCCAGGGTCAGGGCGTACGCCTCCGGGGCGGTCGACCCCGCCTACATGGGGCTAGGCCCGATACCGGCAACACGGCGCGTCCTCAAGAAGACCGGGCTGTCGGTCGGCGACTTCGACAACATCGAGCTCAACGAGGCCTTCGCCGCCCAGGCCATCGCCTGCATGCGGGAGCTGGGCCTGAGCTGGGACAACACCAACGTGCACGGCAGCGGCATCTCGCTGGGGCACCCCATCGGTTGCACCGGAGCCCGGATTGTGGTAACACTTATGCATGAGATGAGGAGGAGCAACCTGCACCTCGGCCTGGCCACGCTGTGCGTCGGCGGGGGGCAGGGGATGGCGATGGTGCTGGAAAGGTAGATGGCGATGGTGAAAGTGGGCATAATAAACGTTACCGGCTACATCGGGATGGAGATAGCGCGATTGCTTTACCTCCATCCCGAGGTGGAGCTGTCATCGGTCACCGGGCGCAGCGCGGTGGGACAGAAGCTTGGCGATGTCCTGCCCCACCTCTCCGACATAGACCTGGTGATCGAGCCTGAGCTGGGCGAAGTAGCGCTGGCCTTCTCGGCGATGCCCCACAAGGACAGTGTCGAGACGGTGACCGCCGCCCTCGACCGCGGCATCAAGGTCATCGACATCAGCGCCGACTTCCGGCTCAAGGACCCCGGCGACTACAAGAAGTGGTACGACTTCCCCCACCCCTCGACCAAGCTGCTGAAGGAGGCGGTTTACGGGCTGGTGGAGCTCAACCGCGACGCCATCGCCCCCAGCCGGCTGGTGGCCAACCCCGGGTGCTACCCCACCGGCGCCATACTGGCACTAGCCCCCGCGGTCAAGGAGGGGCTGATCGAGCCGGACGTGATCATCGACGCCAAGTCCGGCGTGTCCGGCGCCGGCCGCTCGCTCAACATCAAGGTGCACTTCGCCGAGGCTAACGAGAACGTCTCCGCCTACGCCCTGGAGGGCCACCGCCACCTGCCGGAGATAGCGCAGGAGCTGCGCGCCCTGAACCCCTCGCGAGACCTGTCGGTGACCTTCGTGCCGCACCTGATACCGATGAACCGCGGTATCCTCACCACCTGCTATGCCAGGCTCATCGGCGACGGGAAGAAGGTGCGGAATATATATCAGGAATTCTACGCGGACGAGCCTTTCGTGAAGGTGGTGGATGCCCCACCGCAGACCAAGCAGACGCTGGGCACCAACCGCTGCCTGGTGCACCCCGTGGTAGATGCGCGGACGGGCAGGCTCATCGTGGTCAGCTGCATCGACAACCTGGTGAAGGGCGGCGCCGGCCAGGCGGTGCAGAACATGAACCTGATGCTTAACTTCCCCGAGACCATCGCGCTGGAGGGGCTGGCGCTTTATCCGTAGCCAATCCCCGGTTGCTGTGCTACAATACCATGGTTGGGCACGCCCCCATCGTCTAGTGGACTAGGACGCTAGCCTTTCAAGCTGGAAACAGGAGTTCAATTCTCCTTGGGGGT
>CAZYOO010000102.1:0-2652 GCA_964649185.1 uncultured Dehalococcoidales bacterium | reverse complement strand
TATCGTCCACCGACTCGCCGGTGCCGATAAAACGGATGGGTATCTTCAGCTCATCGCAGATCGCCAGCACGATCCCTCCCCTGGCGGTGCCGTCGAGCTTGGTTAAAAATATCCCGCTGACATCCACCGCCTCGGTGAAACGCCTGGCCTGCACCAGCCCGTTCTGCCCGGTGGTGGCGTCGAGCACCAGCAGCACCTCGTGGGGCGCCCCGGGGTCAATCCTCGATGCCACCCGCTTGATCTTCTTCAATTCCTCCATCAGATTGTACTTAGTGTGCACCCTGCCCGCGGTGTCGATGATAACCGCATCGGCGTTGCGCGCCCGCGCCGCCTCCAGGCTGTCGAACACCACCGCACCGGGGTCGGCCCCCGGCCGGTGGGCGACCACGTCGGCCCCGACGCGCTCGCCCAGTATCTTGATCTGATCGATGGCCGCCGCCCTGAAGGTGTCCGCAGCGGCGATTATCACATCCTTGCCCTGCGCCTTCATCGAGGCGGCAAGCTTGGCGATCGACAGCGTCTTGCCGGTGCCGTTGACCCCCACCACCAGTATCACCCGCGGGCTCGTCGATTCGTCACCGGTCGATGGTGATGGTTCAGCGACATCGAGCATCTCCGTCATCTCCTCCTTGAGCACGGCCAGCACCCGGTCGCCACCCCCGATCTTGTCCCTGCCCGCACGCTCCCTAACCCTATCGATAAGCTTCCCAGTAGTTGCCATGCCCACGTCGGCCGAGATCAGCAGCTCCTCCAGATCGTCCCACAACGGCTGGGCCACCGTGGCGCGGTCGAACAGGCTCACCACCCTGCTGAACCAGCCCTCCCTGCTCTTGTGTAAACCTTTTCCCAGTCCCGACACTGCTTTAACGTTCATACAAGTTTAGCTATAATAACATGGCTTTTCGGCGACGGTCAATAAGCACCAGCGCACCAGCTTTGCCTCTCGCCTGACCACAGCTATCGGCCATCGTTCAACGACCCGTCAGCTCTTTGTATGCCTTCGACAGCCCTGCGGTGACCTCTCCCGGCTTCCCCCGACCTATCGGCCTTCCGTCCAACTCAACCAGCGGCAGTATCTCGATAACCGAGTTGGTGATGAAGGCCTCATCCGCGTTCAGCAAATCGGCGACCGCCACATCGCCTTCCGAGGCCTCTATCCCCATGCTCGACGCCAGCTCTATAACGATGCCTCTGGTGATGCCCGGCAGTATCCCGCTCTCCGCCGAGGGCGTTAGCAGCCATCCCGCGGCCACGATGAAGATGTTGCTGGTGCTGCACTCGGCCACCAGCCCGCGCTCGTTCAGCATCACCGCTTCCTCGGCGCCAGCAGCGGCTGCCTGCGAGCGAGCGATCAGGCTTTCAAGATAGCCGATCGACTTCACCCCCGATAGCGGCGACTGGCTGTTCCGCGCCGCGCCCACTATGGCGGCACTGATGCCGTTCTGGTAGGCGTGTTGCGATGGCAGAACCAGCTCCTCGGCGACGATCATGGTGGTGAGCGAGCCCGACGCGGGCAGCGACAGGCTTCGCTCCCCCTCCCCCGCGGTCACCGTCAGCCGGATGCGGGCGTCGCTGAGTCCGTTAGCCGAGATGGTATCGTACACCGCACGCCCCAGCTCCGCCACGTCCAGCGCCTCGCCGATGCCGAGCATATCCGCCGAGCGCGCCAGCCGCGATAGGTGGCGGTCGAGGCGGAACACCTGCCCGTCGTAGGAGCGCATGGTCTCGAACAGGCCGTAGCCGTACAGCAACCCGCGGTCGAAGACCGACACACGGGCCTCGCTTCGCTCCACCAGCTCACCATTTATGTAAACTTGTTCTGTCATGCCCTACCCTTTACCCTCCCACTCTGCACGTACAAAGCTCAAGAAATGCCGCAGTATATCGTGCCCCACGGCGGTGAGTATCGACTCCGGGTGGAACTGGACGCCCTCCACCGCGAACCGCCGGTGCCTCACCCCCATCACCTCCCCCTCGTCGGTGGTCGCCGTCACCACTAGGCACTCTGGTAACGATTCCCGCTCCACGATCAGCGAGTGGTAGCGCGCCGCCTCGAAGGGGCTGCCGATACCCTCATAGATTGTTCGCCCATCGTGGTGGATTACCGATGTCTTGCCGTGCGTGGGCCTCCCCCGGCCGACGACCGCCCCGTAGACATGGCCGATGCACTGGTGCCCCAGGCACACGCCCAGTATCGGCAGCCGCCCGCCGAAATGCCGCACCACGTCGTTGGAGATGCCGGCGTCCGACGGCGCTCCCGGCCCCGGCGAGATCACGATGTGGGACGGCGCCAGCGACTCTATCTCGGCCAGCGATACCGCATCGTGGCGGTACACCACCGGCTCCCACCCCAGCTCTCCGATGTACTGCGCCAGGTTGTACACGAAGGAATCGTAGTTATCGATTATCAGTATCATCGCGCGTCGGTCACCGGCTGCAGACTCAGCGCCTCGATAAGCGCCCGCGCCTTGTCCAGCGTCTCCTGATACTCGCCCTCGGGATCGGAGTCCCACACGATCCCGCCGCCGACCTGGAAATATGCCCTCCCGTCCTTAACTATGAAGGTGCGGATAACGATGCTGGAGTCCATCCCGCCATCGAACCCCAGGTAGCCGATGGAGCCGGTGTACACGCTCCTCCTCGTCGGCTCCA
>CAZYOO010000101.1:0-2712 GCA_964649185.1 uncultured Dehalococcoidales bacterium | reverse complement strand
GTGGTCACCGGCACCTTGAAGTCGGGGCTCATGACGAACATCAGCACCGCCTGCGACAGGTGCAGCACGGCCAGCACCGCGTTCCATATCCTCAGCTTCCTGAATACCGTAGTCTTGGGCATGTCACACCTCCATATCCGATGTCGATATAATGGGGCAAGGGCGGCGTTTTGTCAATGCCTCTTCTTGGGTTTCGACGGCGTGCGCTGTTTGGGGCTACGCTGCGTCCGGTCGTACAGGTACCACCCGCCGACCGCCAGCAGGCCCGCGCCCCCCGCGATCATCATGTAAATCGCCTGCATCTTCATCCCGCCGAACATGTCGGCGATGGAGTTGTTTATCACCTCGTTCCCCTTCTGCGCCAGCGCCAGCTCCATCCCGTTCAGGTTGGCCAGCTGTATCGGGTCGTGCACATAGGGGGCCACCGCGTGGGAGTAGATCAGCAAGAAGGCGACGTAGACCATCAGCGCGCAGAACAGCAGCACGGCGAAGGCCCAGCCGGTCCGCTCCTTCCACGTGCGCCCGCCGAGGAAGCCGATGCCCACCAGCAGCAGCACCGGCAGCAGCCACAGCAGCCACAGCAGGCTGCGCCCGGTGTGTATCCAGCCGCGCGCGTCATCCAGCCCCTCGACGCCCTCGGAATCCTCCGACAGCTGCTCCCGCAGGTCTTGCTCGGTGAAGGTGAGGCCGTCCCGTATCTTGTCGCGGATGTCCGCCACCTCATCCGCGCCCAGCATGTCGGCGAGGGTCTTCTCGGTCACCTTCAGGGCGCCGGCCAGCAGGTCGCGGGCGTCGTCCAGGTACGCCTCGTTGCCCGCGCCCAGCAGTTCCAGCAGCTCCTCGTCGCTGTACAGACCGTTGAGGTCGATGGCGTAGGTGAAGCTGTTGGCGTCGCCGGTGATGTACGGCAACGCCGCGTCGATGATGCCCTCCAGCTCCCCGGCGAGCCACGCCTGCGGCACGTTATCCCTCAACGATTCCTCGAATTCGCTCCGGGTCACGTCCGCTTCCGGGGGCAGCTCCTCGCCGGCGGCCTCATGCGTCTCCCCGGCGATGAAGGATATCATGTCGTTGTAGATGCTGTCGAAGGCGGCGCCGCGCAGGATGACATCCTTGACCGCAGCGGCGGCATCCTGGACCACGCCCTTGAGCGGCAGGGTGTAGCCGAAGCTGTTGCTGTCGCCGACGACGTAGGGGATGACGGCCGCGGTCGCCCCCTCGAAGCGCTCCCGCAGCCACGAAGGCGGCGCCGCCCGGCGCGCCACGGCGATGATGTCGCCCTCGATGGCCGTCAGGTCGATGGGTATGTCGTAGCTCTCCTCCGCCTGCACCTCGTCGATGACCGCCGGCAGCAGGTCGTCGTAGACGAAGTTGTACACGTCCGCCTGCACCATCTGCCGGTTGTAGAACCCGGGGCTGCCGACGGTGTTGTTCACCTGCGTGATGAGCACCACGAAGAACAGCACGAAAACGAGGATGAGTATAAGCGGGAAGGCCAGCAGCCACCTGAGCCAGATCATGATGCCGCCTCCCGGTAGCCGGCGAACAGGGTGCCCGGCCCGGTGTGCACCCCCAGAACGGCGCCCAGCCGGGCGATGTTTATCCTCTCGCGGGGAAAGAACGACCCGAAGCGGTCGGCGAGGGCTGCGGCGTCATCGGGCGTGGTGCTGTGCACCACGATCACGTCCTGTAAGTCCGATGCCTGCTGCACGAAGCCCTGCAGCCGCTCGATGGCCTGGCTGCGGGTGCGGGCGCGGCCCACCGGCAGCATCTCCCCGTCCTGCAGCGCCAGCAGCGGCTTCACGTTCAGCATGGAGCCCATCAGCGCCTTCCCCCTGCCGATGCGCCCGCCGAGGTACAGGTACCTGAGGGTGTCGAACATGCCCAGCAGGTGGATGCGGGGGATGCTGTCCTTGATATTATCGACGATCTGCGATATGGTGCCGCCCTTCGATGCCATCTCTGCGGCCTCCATCGCCAGTATGCCCAGCGCTATCGATGTCCACTGCGAGTCGATGACCACGATGGGGCACCCGTCCCCCACGATGTCCCTGGCCTGCAGCGCCGAGTTGTAGGTGCCGCTCAGCTTTCCGGAAATGTGTATCGACACGATGCCGTCCCCCTCCTGCGCCAGCTTCCGGTACACCGCGGCGAAATCCTCGGGGGTGGGCTGGGTGGTGCCGGGGTGCACCGGGTCGTGGGTCAGCCGGTGGTAGAACTGATCCTCGCTGATGTCCACCCGGTCGCGCAGCACCTCGTCCCCGAAGCGCACGTACAGCGGCACCACGGTGATGCCCTGCCCCTCGGCAGCGCCGGGGGGCAGATCGGCGGTGCTGTCGGTCACGATCTTGATAGCCATGGAACGCCTGCCTCCGCCCAATATGTAGCAATCACGGCGATTTGTCAATACCCGCTGCGGTGGTATATAGTGGTGGTTGCTTCAAGGAGGAGAGCGATGAGATCGAGCGAAGGACAGGTTGGACGCGTGTTCGTGATACGGCTGGAGGACGGCGACGTGCTGCCCGGCTGCATCGAGCGGTTCGCCGAGGAGAACGGGGTGACGCTGGGCCAGGCGATACTGGTGGGCGGCATAGGCGGCGGCGAGGTGGTGGTGGGCCCGCGCAAGTCCGACGAGATGCCGCCGGAGCCGATGCTGCTGCCCATCGACGGCGCGCATGAGGTGGCGGGCGTGGGCGTGCTGGCCCCCGGCGG
>CAZYOO010000100.1:0-2805 GCA_964649185.1 uncultured Dehalococcoidales bacterium | reverse complement strand
TCCTCCAGGTTCTCCACCACGCAACCGAAGGCCTTGCGGAAGTATTTCTTGAGCTCTTCCTTGTGGGTGTTCATCGCCTCCGGCCCGTCGATATGGTACTCGGGGGGTGGGACGTAGAACTCGATGGAGCTCTCGATGAACAGGCCGGGGCGGGTGCACTGCGGGTGGAAGTCATGGCTGATTATCTTATTGCTGCCGGCCCACAGCCAGATGATCTCGTCGTAGGGCACGGTGGGGTTGCCCTGTATGCCCATGCAGTCAGCGCTGTGCTTGTAGTACAGTTCACGCGAGTCCATGGGATAGCATACCCCCGTCTGCTCGGCATCCTTGTACTTCTCGCGGTAGCGCAGGGGGGCCTTGGTGAGGAAGTAGTTGCAGTAGATGGGGCCGCCCTTGATATTGAGGTCGTTGACCTTCTGCATCAGCCCGGCGTCCACGTTCTTGAGGCCGATGAGCTTGTTGAATGTGTGCTTGATCTCGGTGGCGCTGATGACGGCCTTGTCGGCCCAGATGACCTTGTTGCCCCAGGCGGCATCGTCGCTAAGCTTTACGCCTACCGCCCGGCCGTTCCTGATGATTATCTCGTCCACCGGGCAGCAGGTGCGGAACACCGCACCGTGGGCGATGGCGCAGCGGATCAGGGCGTGGTAGTAACCGTGGATGCCGCCCATGGGGACGGCACCGGTGGTGTACAGCACCGAGGCCACCACGCTCTCGAAGGCAGGGACGCCCATGCCCTCGAAGTGACCGGTGGCACCGGACATCCATGCAATATATGCCTGAAACACCTTGAACGGCTCGGTGTCCATATGCTCGTCCATGAGGTCGAACTGGGTCCACTCCGCCAGTTCCGGCGTCCACGCCTCGGGCAGGCGCTCCTTGTAGACCTGCATGAAGGGGATGGTGTCGGCATTGACCTCTACATGGGGGGGGTGCGGCGGGCACCAGAAGGTGGCGCGCAGCAGCTCCTGGGCGAATCCGTTCATGACGCCGCTCATCTTGAGCCACCCCTCGAGGTCTTTCTGGTTGGCGAAGGCGACCCCGTCCTTGCACAGCAGGCCCATGAAATTCCCCGATGCGAAGTCCATACCGCTGAGATTCTGGGCCGCCCAGTCCATGCGGGCGCCGTACTTCCACAGCTCAAGCTGCTCCCATCCGGGGGCTGCACCTCCATATAGGGCTACGGCGTGGGGGCTGATATGCACACCGGCGATGGGGTCGGTGTTCTCCTGTGCCCCCCCGCACTCCGGCCTCTCCTCCAGTACGCAGACGCTGAGGCCGCTCTTGGCCAGATAGGCCGCGGCAGTGGTGCCATTATGCCCGGCACCAACAATTACGACATCGAACCTTTCTGCCTCTGTCATGTTGAATCCTCCTTCCCTATGACCTGCAATGGCGGTATTTTATACCCCTTAAAATGTGAAGTCAAGCGTCAATATACAGGTAAGTGTTTTCGATTGTGGTTGGCGCGAGCTTATACAGTATTGGGTTCAATGGAGGGTGATCTGAATCGGGGGGCCGTTGTTCACTATATCGAGCCAGTTTTTATAGGGGAAATCTATCCTGGCGACAGAGGCCGGTGTGCTGTACTTGAGCGCCTCGTGGGTTCTGAAGAAATTGTAGTGCACCAGCCAGCCGTCCAGAAATAGCTCTGCCATCTTCAACTTCTTGAGCCCGCGCAGGATGTTATTGCGCGTCTTCATCGGCCCGTGGTACCTGGCGATGGTGTTGCTGTATGGCTGCACCCTGGGGCTGGTGGCCTGAAGGTGCAGCGCATCGGATCCAAAGGCCTGCTCTATGCCTCTCTGGTAGATACTGTCCCTGCCGGTGATAACCAGCCCGGGGAGCTCACCCACCCTGTCCGCTGTTATCTCCATGACCATTTTGAAGTCGTTTGCGGTGCGTGTCGCGGTAACCACGGAGTCCACCAGTATCCTGCTCCCGTAATCCACCACGTCCCATATCCAGACCGCGGTTCCCTCTACGTTCAGGGGCGTATCGTTGGCAATCCAGAACGGCCCGTGCCCCAGCTCCTGGGATATCTTTCTGGCATGGGCGCGGCGTTCTTCGTCGGCGAGGATGGCGACCTTCGTGTACTTTACTACCCATTCGTAGACCGTGGAATCGGAGGGCAGGTTGTGGAACGCTTGCTCCAGGTGCCTGCGGATGGTGTTCAGCGACATGCCCTCGTAGAACATGCTCAGGGCGGAGGCTATCTGGACCGCCGGTGTCCTGAGCTTAGGCGGCGCTTGGTTATCGACGAACTTGCGGCGGCATTCCTTGCAGAACCAGCGCTGCACCAGGTTGTAGCGGCCGTAGCGCACCAGCCGCCTCGAACCGCAGAACTTGCATTGAGTCGGGATGCTGATCGGATTCGGTGTATGTACTTCAGTCATGGTGAGCGCCCGGTTCAGTCGAACGGTTCTACAATCGACTACCCACATAAATAATGATAATACGGGGCGGGAATAATGTCAACCATAACCGAGTATATAGGATTGATAGTCTTGCCTCTCGCTGTTTTACGTGATATCTGCTCTGGCTTTGCCGTGGTATCGTATGAAAAAGGGCGCTGCCATTTGGCAGCGCCCTGATGCGTCCCTCCGGTCGATGTCAGTTATTATTTCTCGAGGTAGGTCTTGACGAACTTCTCCATCTCCTTGGTCGGCTTCCACCACTTGGCGGCTCCCATGTCCTCGGCGACCCTGTTGGCCGCCAGGTAGCCCGGCCCGCCGAGCAGGGTTCCGCCGGGGAAGGAGGAAGCGCCGCAGACGTACAGCCCTTCGATGGGGGTTGCGTGCCCGG
>CAZYOO010000099.1:0-2825 GCA_964649185.1 uncultured Dehalococcoidales bacterium | reverse complement strand
ATCATCGCCGGTGGCGTGATGCTCATTCAAGGGCGACCGTGGGCTGCGGAGCCGCTGGAGATCGCCCTGGCCGCTTCCGCCCCCGCCTCGCAGACGGCGATGGAGGCCTGCATCGGCGGCGAGGTGGCGAACCCGGGTAGGTACCCCATCGACAGCGGGGACAGCATCGGCGAGGTGCTGGCCATGGCCGGAGGCGTGACGGGCGATGCCGACGCCGCGCTCCTGTATATCGATGTGCCGGCGTCCGGCGAGAGCGATGCTCCGCAGCTCATCAGCATCAACCGCGCCGAGGCCTGGCTCCTCGACGCCCTGCCGGGGGTCGGGCCGTCGCTGGCGGGGAACATCATCGATTACCGCGAGGCCAACGGCCCCTTCACCATGATCGAGGAGCTTAAGCTGGTATCGGGCATCGGCGAGTCCACCTACGACGGGCTGAAAGGCCTGATAACCGTGAAATAGCCCGCTCCGAGATGCGACTATGCCTCTGATTTACCTGAGTCTGGCCTTCGTACTGGGCGTATATACCGGCTCCCACCTGCCGCTGCCCCTGTACGCGGCCCTACCCGTCGCCGTGGCGGCCGCGGCGGTCGCCCTGTTGTGGCAGTACAACAGGCGCGTCCTCCTCGGCGGGCTGTGCATCGCCCTGTTCCTCTGCGGAATGCTGCGGTTCGGCGCCATGCCCGGCGGCGACGGCCTGCAGCCCTACGTCGGGGCGGGCAGCGTCGAGGTCACCGGCGTGGTCATCGAGGAGCCGGAGCCGCGCGACTCATCGAACAAGCTGATACTGTCGGCGCGGGATATCGGCGGGCAGGAGGTATCGGGCACGTTCATGGTGCGTACGTCGAGATACCCCACTTACCAGTACGGCGATCTGCTGACGGTGAGCGGCGAGCTGGAGCAGCCGCCAGAGCTCGACGGGTTCGACTACCGCCTGTACCTCGAGCGGCAGGGGATATACACCCTGATGTACTACCCCGACGATATCGAGCTGGTGGCCGGGGGGCAGGGCTCACAGCCGCTGCAGGCGATCTACTCGTTCCGCCATCGGCTGGGCGAGACGCTGGCGGCCTCGCTGGCCGAGCCCCAGGGCGCGCTGGCGCGGGGCATGCTGCTGGGCCTGCGCTACGACATACCCCAGCCCCTGTACGAGGATTTCCGCGACTCGGGAACAGCCCACCTGCTGGCGATATCCGGACTGCATATGTCCATCGTGGCCGGCATCGTGCTCAGCGCGGCAGTATGGCTCTTCGGCCGCCGCCGCCCGACGTACTTCTACACGACGCTTGTCGTACTGTGGGGCTACGCCCTGCTCGCCGGGATGTCGCCCTCGGTGACGCGGGCCGCCATCATGGTCAGCCTGTTCCTGCTGGGCTCGTTCGCGGGACGGCAGCGCAGCGCGCTGACCGCCGTCGCCTTCGCCGCCGCCATCATGGTGGCCATCAACCCCCATATACTGTGGAGCGTCAGCTTCCAACTGAGCTTCGCCGCCGTGCTCGGCTTGCTGCTGTTGACACCTGCGCTCCAGCGGTGGCTGGCGTGGACCCGTGCGCCGGCCTTCGTGGTCGACAGCGTGTCCTACAGCCTGGGAGCCATCATCGCCACCCTGCCGCTGGTGGTGCATTACTTCGGCTACGTCTCGCTGGTGGGCCTGCCCGCCACCTTCTTCGCCGTGCTGGCCCTGCCTGCCGCCATCGTGCTGTCGGCTATCGTCGCCTTCATCGGCCTGCTGTCGATACCGGTGGCCCAAGTCATCGGCTGGGTGGACTGGCTGTTCCTCAAGTACATGACGGCGGTAGTTCAGGGGTTCGCCGCGCTGCCTTCGTCATCGCTGGCGGTGCGCGGCATGAGCGCGGCTTGGGTCTGGGTATACTACGCCGTGTTCGGTCTGGCTATGTGGCTCGGCGCACGGAGGAGGCGACCCTCGTGAGATTTATGAGCCGCCGCGCAAAGTGGGTCATCGTACCGCTGGCGGTCATCGCGGTGCTGGTGTGGGCCGCCGCAGCCATGGTGCCGCAGGGCGGCGACCTGAGCGTCAGCTTCCTCGACGTGGGGCAGGGCGACGCCATCCTCATCACCGGACCGTCGGGGCAGCATATCTTGGTCGACGGCGGGCCCAGCCCGGAGCGGGTATGCCTCGAGCTGGGCGAGGCGCTGCCCTTCTGGGAACGCAGCATCGACCTGGTGGTGCTGACCCACGCCCACGACGACCACGTCGCCGGCCTGGTGGAGGTGCTGCGCCGCTACGACGTGGAGCGGGTGCTGTACTCGGATTACTACCCGATCGAGCAGGCGTCGGGGGCCGACTACGAAAGCGAGGTATCGCCCGCCTATGCCGAGTTCTGCGACGCGGTCGTGGAGCGGGGTATCGACTGCACGGCGGCGCAGGCGGGACAGGTCATCGACCTCGGCAGCGGCGCGGCCATTGAGGTGCTCCACCCGCCC
Organism: uncultured Dehalococcoidales bacterium; assembly: GCA_964649185.1. Lineage (GTDB taxonomy): Bacteria > Chloroflexota > Dehalococcoidia > E44-bin15 > E44-bin15 > CAYUWM01. Next base: position 383 of record CAZYOO010000099.1, on the reverse strand, counting down.
GATACGTTCCTCGAAGGCACCGACTCGGACGCCGACAACAACGCGGTGGTGCTGCGCGTGGCGATGGGCGACATCAGCTTCCTGCTCACCGGCGACCTGTACTGGGACGGCGAGCTTTACCTGGTAGCCCGGCGCGCCAGGCTGGAGAGCACCGTGCTCAAGGCCAGCCACCACGGCTCCAAATCTTCTACCTACCCCGCGTTCCTGCAGGCCGTCGACCCGCAGGTGGCGGTGATATCCGTCGGCGCCGACAACCGCTTCGGGCACCCGGCGGAGGACGTCATGCAGCGCCTCGTCGATTGGGTTGGCGACAGCAATGTCTATCTGACATCCGAGCGCGGCACCGTCACCTTCACCACCGACGGGGAGCGGCTGTGGGTGGA
>CAZYOO010000098.1:0-3351 GCA_964649185.1 uncultured Dehalococcoidales bacterium | reverse complement strand
GGGTTTACAAAAATATCAATTAGATGTAAAATATAGTAAAATCAGGTAATGTAGGTTAAGTTGCGTCTGGCCAATACCGGGCGCTTGTTTTCGGCCAGCGAGGAGGAGGGTAGCCCTTGAAAGAATTAAAAGAAGCTGTCGTTGTGGAAGCGGTGCGCACCCCTACGGGAAAGTCAGGGAAGAAGGGCGATGAAAAAAGGGGAGTGTACAGCGATCTTTCAGCCCAGTACCTTATAGAGGCTGCCATTATCGGGTTGATTGACCGCATTAAGGCCAGGAGCCCGAAATTCGACCCAGCGGATATCGAAGATTGCGCGGTATCCTGCCAGAGCCCAATCGGTGAGCAGTCGATGATCGGGAGAATGACCGTGCTTATTTCCGGCCTTCCCGAAGAGGTGGCAGGCTGGGGGCTTACGGCCGACGGTCTTCAGGCGATCAACTCGCAGGCCCAAGCTATCATGGCGGGCTGCGGCGATATCATGATCGCCGCTGGATTAGAGCACATGAGCCGCTACCCGCTGATGGCGGTGCTGGAATCGGCCATCAAGGGCGGATACCCTATGGTCACCCACCCCAATTTTGAGAAGAGGGGCGGGTATGTCATGCCGGGTACTGCTGCCGAAGTGATCGGCGACCAGTATGGGCTGGATCGGGAGCAGATGGATCGCTACGGCTTGTGGAGCCATCAGAAAGCGGTTCGGGCGATGAGGGATACCGAATGGTATTCAAAGCGTATAGTGCCGGTTTCAGTTTCGCAGAACGGGTCGGGCCCACAGATGGTGGGCCAGGACGAGCCGCCGCGCGAGATCGCAGTGGACGATCCGGAAGCTGCCTGGGCGCAGATAAAGGAGCTTCAGCCCCGGTTTAAGGAAGGGGGCCAGGTGACCGCAGCCAGCTCCTCCAGCATAGCCGATGGAGCTGCGGCAGTGATGCTGATGTCCAAGGAGAAGGCCAAGGAGCTGGGTCTGGAGCCTATGGTTACTATAAGGTCTACGGCGATGGCCGGTGGTGACCCGTTCTTCCAGTTCCTCGCTCCCATTCCGGCGATGAAGAAGGCAATGGAGCGTGCCGGGATAACAATGCAGGACGTTGAGGTATTGGAGTGTCTGGAGGGCTTCGCCGCGCCGGTACTGGCCTTCTGCCGGGAGTTCGACATCGACTTTGATGACCCCCGTTTGAATCCCACCGGTGGCTCAATCGCCATCGGTAATCCTACCGGATGCAGCGGAGTGCTGTACTTCGTGGAGATGGTTCACTGGATGGTGCGTAACAACCTGAGATGGGGTCTACAGGAGATGTCCAGCATTCAGGGTGTTGGCGTCGCCACCGTTGTCGAACGGGAGAAATAGAATACACTAACCCCGAAGGAGGGTTGTTTACCACAGCGTAGGCAGCCCTTTTTCTATTTAACCCTTGTAGCTTTCGCCGTAAGGTGTTACAATCTTTTCTACGTATGCACTTGTAACAGCCGTGGGTCGGTATGCTTCGTAAATTATCGTTTATCATAGGGCGGATAAAATCGGATGACATGGCCAGGCACGGCATCCTTATGGCCGCTTTCGGTTTCGCCCTCGGCTTGTTTAACTACCTGTACCAGCTGGCCATGGGCCGGATGCTGCAGCCTGAAGATTACGGCATACTGATGAGCCTGACCTCATTATTCCTCATAATATCTATCTTCGCTTTAGTGATCCGCACCGTAATGTCCAAGTTCATCTCCAGGTATTACGCGGAAGGAAACATGAAGGCAGTTTGCAGTCTGTGGCGGCTTTACTTGAAGCGCACGCTGATCCTTGGTGTAGCGTTATTCGCGGTAGCGGCTTTACTTAGCCCGATAATATCGGGTTTTCTCAGGATAGGTAATTTCTGGTATCCGCTTACCCTGTTCTCGGCCTTGATACTGGCATTTGCCGTGCCGGTGAATTACGGCACTTTAAATGGTCTTCACAGGTTCTTTCATCTGGGCTGGACCACCACGCTGTGGGCTGTGCTGAAGCTGCTGCTGGCTATCGTGCTGATCAAGCTCGGTTTCGGCTTGTACGGGGGCTTGCTCCCTTTCCTTATTGCCTTCATCATCATCTTTGCTATCACCCTCGCTTTGCTGAAGGACCTTAGAGGCGGAAGTTCGGGCAAGGTGGAAATCGTCGGGTTCCGTTCGTATCTCGGCCTTTCTTTCATTGCAATACTGGCCTATACGGTGTTAACCAACTTCGATGTCGTCTTGGTCAAGCGCTTCCTCAGTGCGGAGGAAGCGGGTAACTACGCTGCGCTGGCGGCCCTGGGACGGGCTGCCCTCTTCGCCCCGATGGGGATTGCGCTGGCGATGTTCCCCAAGACATCCGGGCTGCACGAAATGGGTAAAAGCCACAGGTCTGTCTTGTTGATGGGCGTATTGCTTACGATTCTTATTTCCGGTGTAGTGGTACTCGTCTACTGGATCGATCCGGAGTTCGTTCTCGGTTTCCTCGGCAGGTACGAGTCCGGCGCCCTCAAGTATCCCATGGCCGCAGATCATCTTTTTAAGTACTCAATCGCGATGCTTCTATTCGCTGTTTCATATATCGTAATGAACTATTTCCTGTCGATTAACCGTATCAGGGTAGCGTATCCATTTATGGTAACCGCTTTCTTGCAGGTTGTCTTGATAATATATTTCCACAGTGACATCGGCCAGGTAGTGAATGCGATGCTGGTTTCGGCAGCGGTTTGCCTTATAGCCGTGATAGCCTTCTACCTGTTTTGGATCAAGAGATATGTGCCGCCGATTAAGTTGATAACCGATGAGGTGCCCGATGGCTAAGATGCTGTCCATAATCATCCCCGCCCGCGATGCGGAGAGGGAGATAGCGAAAACACTGGAAGACTACATCGCCTATTTTAACGAGGTGTATGGGCAGGACTTCGAGATCATAGTGGTGCCGAACGATTGCTCGGATAACACAGTGCCCATAGTCGATGGCTATTGCAGTAAGTATCCGGTGGTCAGGAGCCAGGTTTGTGACGGAAGCATCGGTAAGGGTGGAGCTGTGATAGAGGGGTTTAAACTGGCACAGGGGGATATCGTATCCTTCGTCGATGCCGACGGCGCCACCGGCCCGGCGGAGCTGTTCAAGCTGGTGCAGGCGCTGGGAGAGCACAGGGTGGTTATCGGCTCGAGATGGATGCCGGGTTCTCAAGTGCTGGTCGAACAGGGGCTCGTCAGGAGAGTAGCCAGCCGGGGTTTCAATCTGCTGGTCAGGTTGCTGTTCGCCCTTCCTTTCAGGGATACCCAATGCGGTGCTAAGGTGTTCGACAAGAGGGCGCTGGACGAGGTCCTTGACGAGCTGGAGACCGCCAAATTCGCCTTCGATG
>CAZYOO010000097.1:0-3500 GCA_964649185.1 uncultured Dehalococcoidales bacterium | reverse complement strand
CATCGACGCCGAAACACTGAAGATAGTGCTCGCCAACGATGCCGTTTTACAGCTGTACGGGTTCGATCCCGACGCCGATCTAAGCCGGATTAACCCACTTGACTACGTGCACCCCGACGACAGGGAACGCGCCCTCAGGACCATATTGGAAGATATGTTCCAGGAGGACCTGCGGCAGATAAACGAGTTCCGCGTATATACAAATCAGGGTGAAGAGAAATGGGTAAGCACCCTCGGCTCGGTCATAGACTGTCAGGGCAGAAAGGCCGGGCTGGTCTCCTTCCGGGACATCACCGTGCAGAAGCAGGCTGAGGAAGCGCTGCGATCATCCGAGGGGAAATTGCGCGCCATGTTTGATGCTATTACGGATGGCATCGTCACCATTAATATGGAAGGCCGTGTTGTAGAACTCAATGAAGCCGCGTTCCGCATGCCCGGTTACAGCAGCAGGGAGGAGCTTATCGGGGCGAATGTCTTCGATTTCGTCGCAGAGAAGGACCGCGAGCGTGCTGCCAACGATATGATGAAGTCGATTTCCGAAGGGACTGCCGTACGCAATGCAGAATATACGCTCATGAAAAAAGACGGCAGCACTTTCGATTGTGAAATGAGCGCTGCGATGTTGAAAGACGCTTTCGATAATCCTGTTGGATTCATCGCTGTGGAGCGCGACGTCACCCCGCGCAAGCTGGCGGAGGAGGCACTGCGGGAGAGCGAGGAGCGGTACCGCAGGCTGGTTGAATCAAGCCCGCACGGGATACAGGTAATAGATACGGGTGGCGTAATTACCTTTGCCAATCCCGCTTATCAGAAGATGCTGGGCTACACTGAAGAAGAGCTGCTGGGCGAATCGGTGCTGAACCTGCTCGAGCCGATTGCCAAGCGTGATGAATTGAGGAACTACCTTCATTACCTGGTTAAGGAGCAGCCATCGCCCACAACATATAATCAGCAGAACCGCGCGAAAGACGGCAGGATAATCGACATGGCGGTTGACTGGGACTACAACCGCGATGAACAAGGCCATGTCACCGGATTTCTCTCGGTCATCACCGATATAACAGAGCAAAAACGCGCACAGGAGGCACTGCGGGAGAGCGAGGAACGGTACCGCACCCTGTTCGAAGAGGCGCCAGCCTGTATAGCAGTAGTGGACACTTCAGGTGTTATCGTCAACTGCAACGATGAGATCGTGAATATTTCCGGTTACACCAGAGACGAGGTAACAGGCAAGCGTTTCGATGAACTGCTGACACTGGACTCCGGTGATCTGCCCGATACGGAGCAAGATTTCAGGGATATCATCGGGGGAAAGCGGGCTTCAATACAAACGCTGGGGATAATCAGGAAAGACGGGCAGAGGCGCTGGCTCAGCATCAGGGTTGCCCCGCTGCAGAGCGGGGGCAAGGTTTACGGCATCCTGATATATGCCGTTGACGTTACCCAGCGCAGGCAGGCGGAGGAGGAACTGCAGGAATCGGAAGCCAAGTACTCCGCAGTGGTGGAGCAGAGTCAAACCGCGGTAATCATAGTGCAGGACTATGTGTTCACGTTTGTTAATCAGGCCGCAGCTAAGCTATCGGGTTACTCCAGAGATGAATTGATCGGCATGAAGATATCCCGGCTGTTCGCCCCCAGGCTCAGGGAGCTGATGGATGAGATGTACCGGCAGCGCATGGAGGGTGAAGAGGTACCGCCCCTGTACGAATCGCAGATACGGCGCAAGGACGGGGCGCTGGTAGATGTGGAGATATCGGCCTCCATCATCGATTACCGGGGTAAACCCGCCGATGTGGCGCTGATCTATGACATCACCGAGCGCAAGAGGGCGGAGGAGGAGATTAAGCGTCATGCCCAGCGGGAGACAAACCTCCGCCAGATAACTCAGGCGATAAGTCAGACCATGGACATGAACGAGATGCTGGATAATGTCCTGCACCGGGTGTGCGAGGTCGAAGATGCCACCATCGGCGCAATCTTCGTCCTGGACTTGGATACCGGCGAGGTGGTTCTCAGGGCTCACACGGGGGTGTCCGAGAGCTTCGTTAACAGCATGGGAGTGTTAAAACTGAGCGGGGCGGAAATGAAGCGGATGCTGGAATGGCGGGGTAAAGCATTGCAACCGGAGAAGGTGTTCGATAGGATCAATGCGGCCAGGGTGGCGGAGGCAGTAAAAAGGGAGGGACTGCAGTGGCATATCATCCTGCCCTTCTGGTCCAAGGGCATACCGATGGGCGCACTGACGCTCGGCGATCTCCGTCACCGCCGGCTGAGCAAGGATGCCGAGGACCTGCTCGTCGCCATCGGCAGTGAGATAGCGGTGGGCATCGATAACATCCATCTGCTGGAGCGCACGATGGAGCTGTCATCCACCGATGAGCTTACCGGCCTGTACAACCGGCGCCACTTCTACGACGTGCTCGAGGCCGAAATGGCTCGGACTGCAAGATACAAACGCCCCTTCACCCTGGTTCTGCTGGACCTGGACGGGTTCAAGGAATACAACGACAGGTTCGGGCACCTCAACGGCGACGCCGTGCTCAAATCGCTGGGGCAGACGCTCAAGTCAACGCTGCGGAAGAGCGACACCTCCTTCCGCTACGGGGGCGACGAGTTCGCCATCATCCTCGCCGGGACCGGTTCCCAGAGGGCAAAGGGCGTTATCGAGCGGATCAGGATGAAGTGGCTGCAGACGCCCAAGGCGCGGTACCCCATGCTGGAGACACCACTCGGGTTCAGCGCCGGCATTGCCCAGTTCCCCGAGCATGCCGACACGGCGGACGGGCTGGTGTTCATGGCCGACAGTGCTCTGTACCACGCCAAGCAAGGGGGAGGGTACAGGGTGGTGGTGGCATCCGATCTGGAGTCGCTGTCACCGGAGATATTGGAGACGGCAACGCCGGACCACGTCTACGCGCTGGCATCCACCGTGGATGCCAAAGACCCCTATACCTACGGGCATTCGAAGAATGTGGCCGATATCGCTTGCAAGATAGGTATAGAGATAGGCATGTCGGCCAAAGAACTGGCAGACCTGCGGAACGTCTCCCTGCTGCATGACATCGGCAAGCTGGGCGTCCCCGACGCTATCCTGACCAAACCGGGGAAGCTGACAAGGGAGGAGTGTGAAATAGTGAAGCGGCATTCGGCGGATGGGGAGAGGATAGTGAGCTATGTCAAGGACCTGTCGCCGCTGGTGCACATGATCCGGCACCACCACGAGTGGTACGATGGCAGCGGATACCCCGACGGCTTGAAGGGGGAAGCGATACCGCTGGGAGCCCGCATCATAACCATAGCGGACGCGTATGACACCATGACCGGGAGGCGTCCGTACCGCGAGCCAGTGTCACCGTCGGAGGCGCTGGAGGAGCTTGTCAGGTGCTCGGGAACTCAGTTCGATCCGAATCTGGTTGAGGCGTTCATCGGCCTCTCGAGAGAGCATAAATAGGTTGTGTGGTGTCAAAGGCACCCTATCCAAATACGGTTGCACAATAGCC
>CAZYOO010000096.1:0-3594 GCA_964649185.1 uncultured Dehalococcoidales bacterium | reverse complement strand
CCAGTACCTGCCGCCGGGGGGCAGCACCTCCATCGCCTCGCCGTCCAGCTTCCTCTGCAGCGTGCCCGCCAGCTCGGCCACCGGCACCCGTATCTGCTTCATGCTGTCGCGCTCGCGGATGGTGACTGCATTGTCCTCCAGCGTGTCGAAGTCCACGGTGACGGTGTAGGGGGTGCCTATCTCGTCCTGCCGCCGGTACCGCCGCCCGATGCTCTGGGTGTCGTCGTACATGGAGGGGAAGCACTTCCGCACGATGCCGTGCACCTCCCTGGCCTTGGGCACCAGCTTCTCGTTCTTGCTCAGGGGCAGGATGGCCACCTTGACCGGGGCGATGTCGCGGTGCAGTCGCAGCACCACGCGGGTCTCACCCTTGACGGTCTCCTCGTCGTAGGCGTCCGCCAGGAAGGCGAGGGCGGTGCGGTCCACGCCGGCCGACGGCTCGATGACGTAGGGCACATAGCGCTCGTTGGTTTCGGGGTCGAAGTAGGTCAGCTCGCGGCCGCTGTGCTCGGCGTGCTGCTTCAGGTCGAAGTCGGTGCGGTTGGCGATGCCCTCCAGCTCGGACCAGCCCATGGGGAACAGGTACTCCACATCGGTGCAGGCGCGGGCGTAGTGCGCCAGTTGTTCCTTCTCATGCTGGCGCAGCTTCAGGTTCTCCTGCTTTATCCCCAGGTTGATGTACCAGTTGTAGCGCTGCTCCACCCAGAACTTGAACCACTCGTCGTCGCTCCCCGGCTTGACGAAGTACTCGATCTCCATCTGCTCGAACTCGCGGCAGCGGAAGATGAAGTTGCCGGTGGTGATCTCGTTGCGGAACGCCTTGCCGATCTGGGCGATGCCGAACGGTAGGCGCTTGCGGGTGGTGTCCAGCACGTTGGCGAAGTTGACGAATATGCCCTGCGCCGTCTCGGGGCGCAGGTAAACCGTGGCCGCCTCCTCCTCCACCGGCCCGGCGAAGGTCTTGAACATCAGGTTGAACATGCGGGGCTCGGTAAGCTCGCCGCCGCAGGCGGGGCACTTGCCGCCGGTCACGTCATCGCCGCGCCAGCGCTGGTGGCACGCCTTGCAGTCCTGCAGCGGGTCGGAGAAGCCCTCCTCGTGGCCGGAGGCGGCCCACACCGCGCGGTGCATCAGGATGCTGCAGTCCAGGCCCACCATGTCGTCGCGGTCGCGGACGTTGGCATTCCACCACGCCTCCTTGATGTTGCGCTTGAGCTCCACGCCCAGCGGGCCGTAGTCCCAGCAGGCGGACATCCCGCCGTAAATCTCGCTGGACTGGAAGATGTAGCCCCGCCGCTTGCACAGCGAGACCAGCTTGTCCATATCTGCCATAGGTCACTACCTCTTCTTCAACGGTTTAGCCAAAGTTACCAGTTTTACCGCCAAATGTCAAAACTTGACATCGCACCGTGCAATCGCCAACAATATAGTTCGTGATGATTATACGCGTGCTGGAGCTGAGCCCGTTCCTCACCAACTGCTACATCGTGGGGTCGGAGGAGACCAAGGAGGGCATAATAATCGACCCCGCCGACGATGCGGAGGCCATAATGGAGAACGTGCGGCAGATGGGTCTCACCATCAAGCTGGTGGTCGCCACCCACGTCCACCCGGACCACGTCATGGCGCTGGGCCAGGTGCTGGAGGAGACCGGCGCCCCGTTCGCCGTGCACCGGGACGAGCCGGTTGGCGGCCTCGCCGGCGGGGTGTCGCGGATGGTGGGTTTAATGATAGGTTCGGTAAAGGCACCGCCCAAGCCGGACCGGCCGCTCAAGGACGGCGATACAATCGAGATCGGCGACCTCAAGTTCACCGTGCTCCACACCCCGGGACACAGCCCCGGCGGCATATCGCTGTATGGGCACGGCGTGGTGTTCGTGGGGGATACACTGTTCAACTACAGCGTGGGCCGAACCGACTTCCCCGGGTGCAGCCACCGCACGCTGATAGACAGCATCAACAACAAGCTAATGAACCTGCCCGGGGACACCGTAGTGTACCCCGGGCACGGTCCCAAAACCACTATAAGCCACGAGCGGCTGCACAATCCGTTCCTGGTGGCCTAGAGAAACCCGTTGAAGTTAATCAAGGCCGGGGCCAGCACCAGCGCCACGATGGACATCAGCTTGATCATGATGTTCAACGACGGCCCAGAGGTGTCCTTGAACGGGTCGCCCACCGTGTCGCCGACCACCGCCGCCTTGTGAGCGTCGGAGCCCTTGCCGCCGAACTGTCCGGTCTCGATCCACTTCTTGGCATTGTCCCAGCTCCCGCCGGCGTTGGCCATCATCACCGCGATGAGGAATCCGGCGGCCGTCGCCCCGATAAGGAAGCCGCCGAGGGCGTACTTGCCCAGCCCGAAGCCGACGATTATCGGTATCAGCACGGTGAGCACACCGGGCAGCACCATCTCCTTGAGCGCGGCCTTGGTGGATATGTCCACGCACTTGCTGTACTCCGGCTTACCCTCGCCGGTCATCAGCCCCTTGATCTCGCGGAACTGGCGGCGCACCTCGTTGATGATAGCGAAGGAGGCACGCCCCACTGCGTTGAGGGTCAGGGCGCAGAACAGCGCCGGCATCATCACGCCGAGGAACACGCCTGCTATCACCCCCGGGTTGAGCAGGTCGATGGGATTGGTCACGTCGATGCCCACGGCGTTGGTGTACGAGAGCATCAGCGCCAGCGCGGTGAGGGCGGCGGCGCCGATGGCGAAGCCCTTGCCGGTGGCCGCAGTCGTATTACCTAAAGAGTCGAGGGCATCGGTGCGGTCCCGAATCTCGGGGGGCAGGTCCGACATCTCCACGATGCCGCCGGCATTGTCCGCCACAGGGCCGTAGGCGTCGGTGGCCAGCGTTACCCCCAGCGTGGAGAGCATGCCGATGCCGGCGATGGCGATACCGTACATGTTGCCGAAGTGGTATGCCAGTATGATGGCCACGGCGATTATGATGATGGCCGGTATGACGCTCATCAGTCCGGTGGCGAAACCCTTGGTTATGTTGGTCCCGGCGCCGGTCTGTGACGCCTCAGCGACGCGGCGCGTGGGACCGAAGCTGTAAGAGGTGAAGTAGTTGGTGCTCTCCCCGATGAGAACGCCGGCGATGAGGCCGACCAAGATGGCCCAGAGCACGCCCCAGCCCGCGCCGAGGAAGTGCACCGTCAGCGCGGCGAAGGCGGCGGTCAGTATAGACGCGCCGAATGTGCCGCGTCGCAGGGCATTTAGCAGCGCCTTCATCTCCGGCTTGTCGCCCACCTTGACCAAGAACACCCCGATTAGGGAGGCGATGATGCCGCCGGTGGCCACCATCATCGGCAGGAACCAAGCCACCTGCTGGGTGGCGAGGCCGATGGTTACCGCGACCGTGGACAGTGTAATGGTCGCTATTATGGAGTCGACGTATGACTCGAACAGGTCGGCCCCCATGCCGGCCACGTCGCCCACGTTGTCACCCACGAAGTCGGCGATCACGGCGGCGTTGCGGGGGTCGTCCTCGGGTATGCCCTGCTCCACCTTGCCCACCAGGTCAGCGCCGGTATCGGCGGCCTTGGTGTAGATGCCGCCTCCGGCCCTGGCGAAGATGGCCACCAGCG
>CAZYOO010000095.1:0-3679 GCA_964649185.1 uncultured Dehalococcoidales bacterium | reverse complement strand
GTCTCACCATGCTGCATCCCTATTTGATATCCTTGGACAGCCGTATGAACTCGAAATACTCGCCGCCGATGGTGGTTCCGCGCGGCTCGCCCACCTCCGCCATGCCGCAACGCTTGTAGAAGCGGATGGCATCCGTATTATATGTCTCCGCATCCAGCGCCAGCTTCGTACATCCGGACTTCAGCGCCTCCTCCTGTGTGTATGACATTATCGCAGTGCCCAGCCCCTGGTTCCTGAACTCCTCGTAGAAGGCCAGAGAAGCGATGTAATAGGTGCCGTCGTCCATCTTGCCCAGCTCCTGACCCGCCCATTGCAGGTGCCGCGCCTGTTTCAAGAACGTGGCCCTCATGTACCTCAGTATCAGCAGCGTCGTCTTGGTCTGCTGGCTCTTGTTCTGCTTCCAGTCGTAGGTTATGACCATGCCAGCGTTCCTGCCATCCACCCGCATGAAGCGGGTGTGCTCGTAGCTGAGGATATTGCCCGTGTAGCGGTACAGGTTACGGTTCACCCTTTCGTGCGTTCCCCCGTAGAGCGCGGGGACGTACTTGGGGGCGGATATGACGAACAGACGGTTGAAGTCTTCCGCCTCCTCCGCCGTCGCCCGGGCCGCCACTACGGAACGTTCGGCCATTATTTCGCCTCCTTGCCCTGTACGTCCTTCACCCCCGCCCTGACGGCTTCCAGCATGTTCTGGATGCCGTGCTCGAACATCAGGTTGCGGTCCCACTCCTGGCCGTCGTAGGCCACGCTGTAGACATTCAGTATGTAGTCCAGCTCGCCGATGATCCGGTCCAGCTCATCGATATCCACCGGCGATTCCTCCAGCAGCTTGATGTGGTCCTTGGCCACGTGCCGGTCGATGTGCGACAGCGCATCATCGCGCCACGCCCTGAGCTTGTCCAGCGGCAGGCTCTCTAATGCCTGGATGTGCCCCTCGACCATCTCCGCCGTTATGGTGGGGGTCGAATCGGCGATGATCTCCGCCTCGATGTCCTCCTCGCCGTGACGGGTTATCTCCAAATCCTGCACCTGGAATATATCGAGGTCCTTCTTCACGAAATCGAGGAAATCGGGGAAATTGTAATGCTCCTCGCTCCTCTCGCAGATACTGGACACGCGCAGCACCGTCTCCAGCAGGTGCGCCCTCATCGTGAGGCGGAAGAAGGTGTGCGCCACGTTCATCTCCTGGTGGTACCCTTCTACCAGATTCCACAGCCGCTTCCACGCCTGGAAGTGCCAGCCGGCGTTGTCTATCTGCCCCCGCAGCGCCTTGTGGCACCTGATGAATTCCTCCTCCTTGGGGGTAAGCCTGTGATTGCCCTTCTCTTCATTCGCTGTCTTGCCCTTGCTCTTAGCCATCTTCTTTCACTCCTGTTTCTTTCCGCTTATATATCGAACCCGCCCTGTATCTCCTCACCAGTTTCAGCTACACGTAGCTTGGTCATCCGACGCTCCCCTACACCCACCGTGTCCGCTTGCTCCTGCTCTTGCCGGAGCTTCTCACATCGATCCTCTCATCAGCCAGCGCCCGCTCCATCAGCAGGCGGAAGCCCTCGCGGTCGGCGGCGGTAACCACCGCCTTCTCGTGCGCCTCCATCAGCGCCACCGGGTAGCCGTGCCCGCGGCGGCACTGGTCGAGGATGATTGCGTGCACCATGCCGACGAGGGTTTCATCGGCGGCGACCCACTGCGGCACTTCCAGCCTGGCGACCTCTTCATCCAGCCGGACATAGAAGAAGTATACCCGGTGCCCTCCGTAGTGTTTCTGCACGAATCTGGAGCCGCTTAAGAAGATTGCAGACCTCTGCCCCGGCTCTAGAAACGATTCGAAGATATCGCTGTCGGTCACGCCGGCGATGGCATCGCACTCGCGCTGGCAGCCGCCGCGCTCGCAGTCGGCGATATCGTAGGGACAGAGCCACAGCCTTAAAGCGTTCACCACTTCGGCACTGCGCGGGTAGCTGATGTAGCTGGCAAGGGCGAAGCCCCCGCTGCCGGCGCGGTGCTCCAGCCGGTCGAGCGTCTCCAGATACTGGCGGTCCAGCAGCTCCTCCTTGATGTAGCCCTCGTAATCCCGCGGTGACAGCCCCCACAGTATCAGCGAGCCGTCAACCAGTGCGAGGGCGGGGTTATCTTGGGGGATGTCTCCCGACAACTGCTCCAGCGCCTGCAGCTCGTCTATGCTGCGCTTGACCCCCAGCAGCGCCCCCTCGATGAGCTCCCGCCTGCCGTTGCGGGGATCGGTGAGCGCCAGATCATCGCCGAAGTGCAGCGAAGCTTGGCTGTCCAGACGGGCGCCGGGGCTGTCCCCGTAGCGCAGAACGACCTTCCCGATGTTGATCAGATAGCACCTCGCCGAGCTGTGGCGGTCCACGTCGATGTGCGACCCGTCGGTGGCGGCGACGGCGAAGCCCGAAGGGCATTCGGGCGGTTCACAGCTCGAGGCGAGGCCGCCGGCCAGACCGGCCACCGGCCACGACACCCGCTCGGCGCTGGCCTCTATCTTACGGCTGAGGGAAGCGATATCGGCGGAGCGGAACAGGTCCAGGACACGCTGCAGGCGTTCCACCCTGCCCCCGTCTTCCGCCCTGAGCCGCTGCGCCAGCCCGGTAATCTGGGCAGCCACCTGAATGAGGTCTAGAGACATTTGAGCCTCCGCATTGCCATGGCCTACCCGCGGAAATCGGGGGGCGATTGCCAGAACGCTTCCCAGTCCTCCATCCCGATGCCGAGACTGGAAAGGACCTTGTTGGAGACCGGATAGGAGATGCCGGACTCGCTCTCTATCTTCTTGATATGGCGGCAAAGCATGAAGGCCACCATCTTGGCATGCTCGTAGCTCATCCTCACCCGGGCCACCGTCTCCGGCAATTTGCCCGCGCCGGGCTCGGGGTGGCTCTTATTGAGGTTGATAACCACTCCGTAGGGCCCTCCGCCAATCATGAACTGGTCAGAATAAACGTCGGGGATCTCTTTCTCTTCGGTCATTTCAGCCTCCTGTCTCCACCGTACATCGGGAGTATATCACAGCCACTACTGGCGGGCAATCCGTCATCGCTTGAAGGCGGCGGGTCGGTATTGTAAAATGGCCACAAACGGCGACGGCAAAGGAGACCAGAATGAGCGTAGGACTGGTGCACGATCCCATATACCAGGAGCACGATACCGGGCCGCACGTGGAGAGCCCCTCCCGGCTGAAGCGCACCGAGGAGCACCTGCGGGAGACCGGCATGCTGGAGAAACTGGTGGATATCAGGCCCCGCGCCGCTGCCGTGGAGGAGCTGACCACCATACACTCGCCGGGGTATGTCACCTACGTGGAGGACTTCGCCCGGCGGGACGGCGGCTGGCTCGACCCCGACACCGTGGTCTCCCCCGCATCGTACAACGTGGCGCTGTGCGCCGCCGGAGGCCTGCTGGAGGCGGTGGATGCGGTGATGGAGGGGCAGGTGAGCAGCGCCTTCGCCGCGATGAGGCCGCCGGGGCACCACGCCACACGCTGGGAGGCAATGGGATTCTGTATCTTCAACAACATCGCCGTGGCCGCCATGCACGCCACCGACACCCATGAACTGGAGCGTGTCCTCATCGCCGACTTCGATGTGCACCACGGCAACGGCACCCAGGACGCCTTCTACCAGAACCCCCACGTGATGTATTTCTCCACCCACCAGTACCC
>CAZYOO010000094.1:0-3710 GCA_964649185.1 uncultured Dehalococcoidales bacterium | reverse complement strand
TCCTTTTCTTGCTTATGTGGCCACGGGTGATCAAGCTCATGGCGTTGCTCGCCCCGGAGCCGTAGGATGCCAGCAGTATCCTCTGCCCCGGCTTCGCCCTGTCCAGGATGCCCGCCAGGCTGATGAAGGCCGAGCATGACCCCAGGTCGCCTAGGGTCGAGGAAATGGCGGGCGCCAGACGCTCGCTGTGGATGCCCAGTGCCTTGGCCGGCAGCCCGGGGATCCTGTCATCCAGTTGCGGGAAAACGGCGTAATCGTATTCACCGGCAGCCCTGCCCAGTTCATCCAGCAGCCCTTTGCAGGCCTCTACGATGTGGCTCTGGTAGCCGTATTCGCGGTCAAACCGGTAATCGAAGAAGTTGGACACCCACGCATCTTTCGCCGAATGCCATCTGTCGAGGAACAGCGTTGAATACGTGTGCACCGCTTCGATTTCAGCGATAGCCCTTTCCTTTCCGATAACCATAGCGACGGCGCCGGCGCCGAGGCTGGCATCGCCCTCCGTGCCGGGGGCGGTTGGCCTGTTCTCCGCGCCTATAACGATGCCGCACCCGATCCTTTTTGCTGCGATGGCATCCAGACAACCCAGGATTGCATTGGCCATCGAGTTGAGCGAACCTGAGTAGTCCATCATGGTGGTGCCGGGATGCAGGCCCAGCGTCTCAGCCAGGATGGGCGCTACGTACTGCTCGATGTAGGGGGAGGATGCGGTTCCTATGTATATCGCGCCGATCTCTTCGGGGTTCACACCGGAATGCCTGATGGCGTTGTCCATCGCCTCGGCGGCCATGGTGACCACGTCCTCATCCGCCCCGCATACCGATTTCTCCCCCGGCGACCAGCTGCCCCAGGGTATGGCCGCCTCCTGCTGCTCGAGGCGGTATTTAGGTATATATACTCCGTATCCGATAATGCCAGACATGTTTGCCTCCTCAGATTTGCTACATGGACCGGGACAGTATGTTGACTGCCGAGACGCCGAACGCCGGCCCGCCGACGTTATGCTGCAGGCCGATGCCGTTCTTCAGCTTTACCTGGCGCTTTTCCGCCTCCTCCCGAAGCTGCATCACGAGCTCGAATATCTGGCCCAGGCCGGTAGCGGCGATGGGGTGCCCGTGGGCCTTGAGGCCGCCGCTGGGGTTGATGGGGAGCCTGGAGTGCATGTCGAACTCGCCGTCCTGCAGCATCTTGGCCGCCTTGCCCTTGCCGCAGAACCCCACATCCTCGATATTGAGGAGCTCGGTGTTGGTGAAACAGTCGTGCAGCTCGGCGAAGTCGACATCGGCGGGCTTGATGCCGGCCATCTCGAAGGCGCCCCTGGCGGCCCTGATGGTGGACTGCTGTTCCACGAAGCTCTTCCGGTCCCAGAGCTGGCAGTGATCGATACCCGTATTCGATCCCAGCACGTAGACCGGCTTGTCGGTGTATCTCTTCGCCAGGTCGGCCCGGCACACGATGGCTGCTGCCGCCCCGTCGGTCTGGGGGCAGCAGTCCAGCAGGTGCAGCGGCCAGCAAACGATGTAGCTCCCCAGCACGCGCTCCACCGTGACCTCGAATTGATAATGCGCATAGGGGCACAGGGTCCCGTTGTGGTGGTTCTTGACGGCCACCCTGGCGTAGTCCTCCATGGTGTATCCCAGCTCGTACATCTGCCTGGTGGCATGGAAGGCCTGGATCGCAGGGCCCCCCTGCCCTATGGCCCATGCGGGGTGGATCCCCACCTCGGCGCCCCCGCCCCCGCCGGCTCCGCCCAGCGATTCGGCGGAGGGCTTATCCCTCATCTTCTCCGCGCCCAGCGCCAGGGCTACATCGTACGCGCCTGAGGCTACTCCCAGGCATGCGTGCCTGAACGTATCGCCGCCGGTAGCGCAGGCGTTCTCCAGCCTGGTCACGGGGATGTCCAGGTTGCCGATGAGGCTTGCCAGCGAGTTCCCCGACTGCAGCCCCTGGCCGATGAAGCCGCCGCTCCACTGGCCGAACCATGCGGCCTTTATCTCCTTGGGGTCGATGCCCTTCCGGACATCCTTGAGGCAGTTGGAGTAAGCCTCCTGCACCATGTCCTCCAGGCTCTTGTCGAATAGCTCCCCGTACTTGATCATCCCCACCCCGATTACTGCTACCTTGCCTCTCATCTTACTGCTCCTCCGTCAATCGAAACTTGTAGCCGTAGATATTCAGCCCCCTGTCCCTGGTCAACCTTCTGAGCACCATCTCCACTTTGGAGCCGACCTTGACGTCCTCGGGCGTGGCGGTCTCCGTCATCAGCCCCAGGTACCTTCCGCCGCCCTCCAGGTCGACTATCACGGGCGTGATGGGGGGCTCGAACTGCGGCGGCGGTGCCCAGTTCACGCAGAAGGTGTGGATGGTGCCCCGTTTGGGCAGGGTGTATTCCTCGATGTTCTGGCTGCCGCATTCGTGGCATATCATGCCCCGGGGATAGCTGATATGGCCGCAGTCCTTGCACTTGATGCCGACCAGCCGGTATACCTCCGGGTTGAACCGCCAGAACATGGGCGATGCCGGTCCAGGGTGTGTCATTTTCTCACCTCTCTCTTATCTTTATCGATCCGCGGGAACCGACCGCTGCAATCATTAAGCCTTTGTCTCCGCTTCGAATATATGGTCAGCCGCAGTCGCGCTCGCCTGCAGCGATGTCCGCCGGTTACGATGGTATCACCAGCACCTTTATGGCCTCGTCGGCGTTGAGCTGGGTCTCGAACGCCTGACTTATATCGTCGAGGGGGAACCGGTGGGTTATCAGTTGTTTGGTACGCACCTGCCCCGACTGCATCAGCTCCAGAGCGATGTCCCACCGCTGGCCGCCGCAGCCGCGCAGGGTGATGTTGCGGAAGGTGAGGGCCTGGTTCATCATCTCCGGGCTGAGCTCCAGCTTGTCCTCGAACATGCCCACCTGTATTATCCGGCCGTACGCCCCTATCATCCGCGGCGCCTGGTAGAAGGCGGCGGGCACGCCGGAGCACTCGAAGGCCACGGCGGGCATGTCCCCGGCGGCGGCCTCCCGCACCGCCTCTATCGCATCTTGCTCGATGGGGTTTATCGTCACGTCGGCGCCGCACTCCTTTGCCTTATCCCGCCGCGCCTTGGACGGCTCGCTGACGATGACCCGCGAGGCGCCGGCGGCCCTGACGGCCTGCACGATGGCCTGCCCGATCATGCCGGCGCCCAGCACTACCACCGTCTCGCCTTGCTGGATGCGGGCGCGCCGCACCGCGTGGCAGGCCACCGACACCGGCTCCACGGTGGCCGCCTCTTCCCAATCGAGGTTCGTCGGGATCTGAAATATGGCCCTGCCCGGCATCGGGTTGGGGATGACCACGTACTCGGCGAAGGCCCCGTCCAGCCCCTCGCCGGGGATGGATGGAACCGGGCACCTCTCCGGCTGTCCGTTGCGGCAGCGGTAGCACTTCCCGCAACTGCGGTAGCCGGTACCCACCACCCTGTCGCCGACAGCTATGCCCGCGGTCTCTTGCCCCACCTCCACCACCTCGCCGCTGAACTCGTGCCCCGCTATCCGGGACCGCTCGGCGGTGAGGGACTCGCCCCGTTTGTAGGTGTGGACGTCGGTGCCGCATATGCCGCAGGCCATGACCTTGACCAGTATCTCATCGCTGCGGATGACGGGGTCGGGCACCGTTTCCAGCCGTATGTCGCGGGGGCCGTGGATGACTGCCGCTTTCATGCGTTTCCTC
>CAZYOO010000093.1:1798-3781 GCA_964649185.1 uncultured Dehalococcoidales bacterium | reverse complement strand
GACAGATGCCTTGTCCACTCTCCTCTATTGACCCTCAGCTCCCCCGCGCGTTACTATTATCACGAACCAATCGACCGACAAACCCCACATCAGGTAACTAATGACAAAGCTAAACAGCCTGTTCCAGCCAATCGAGATCGCCGGGCTGGAGCTCAAGAACCGCATCGTCTTCCTCGCCGCCGCCACCGAATACAGCGACAGCGGCTTCATCGACCGGCGCGAGGTGGCCTACATGGCGGCGCGGGCCAGGGGCGGGGCCGGCCTGCTCACCACCGGCATGCTGGTGCCCTCGTACATGGGCCCCATCCCGCTGAACGTGATCTACGATGACAAATTCATCCCCGGCCTGCGCCAGCTCACCGAAACGGTGCACAGCGAGGGCGCTAAAATAGCGGCCCAGATAGGCATCCAGTACTTCTGGGCCAGCGAGGAGAATGCACCCGTCGAGGAGGTCAGCCCATCGGGGATCGCCACCCGGCGCAACTCCAGCCCCCGCGCGCTGACGGCGGACGAGATCCACCGGATAGTCGATGCCTACGCCGAGGCGGGCCGCCGGGCGCGGGACTCCGGCTTCGACGCTGTGGAGATCATGTGCGGCATCGGCTACCTCATCGCCCGCTTCCTGTCGCCGCTCACCAACAGGCGCACCGACGATTACGGCGGCTCGCTGGTAAACCGCATGCGGTTCATGCTGGAGATAGTCGCAGCGACAAAGGCCAGGGTGGGCCACGGCTACCCCCTGATCTGCCGCATCTGCGCCGACGATTTCATGGAGGGCGGCCAGAGGCTGGAGGAGACCCGGCAGGTAGCCGTCGCCCTGGAGCGCGCCGGCGTCCACTGCCTCAACGTGGGGGCGGGGTGGCACGAGTGCCGCACCCCGCTGGTCTACATGTCGGTTCCGCGGGGACACTTCGTCTACCTGGCGGAGGAGATCAAGAAGGTCGTCAGTATCCCGGTTATCGCCGCCTACCGCATCAACGACCCGCTGCTGGCCGACAGCATCATCGCCGAGGGCAGGGCCGACCTCGTCGGCATGGCGCGCGCCCTGATAGCCGACCCGGAATTCCCCGACAAGGCGCGCGATGGTCGGCTCGACGATATCCGGCCCTGCATCGCCTGCGGGTACTGCCTGGACTCCGTGATGCTCGCCGCCCCGATGGCCTGCGCGGTGAACCCCGCGGCGGGCAGGGAGACCGAGCTGGCGATAGCACCCGCGACACGGCCGAAGAAGGTCTACGTCATCGGCGGCGGGCCCGCCGGCATGGAGGCTGCTACCGTGGCAGCGCAGCGTGGCCACGACGTAACCCTGTTTGAAAAAGGCGAAAAGCTGGGCGGCAACCTGCTGCTGGCCGCGGTGCCGTCCTACAAGTGGGAGATAGAAAACCTCACCCGATACATGGAGCTCCAGCTTCGAAAAAGCGGCGCCAAGGTCATGCTCGATACCGAAGCGGACGAGGCCACCGTCGCCGCGGACAAGCCCGATGCGGTCATCGTGGCCTCCGGCTCCCGGCCGAACGTCCCCAACATTCCCGGGGTGGACGGCGACAACGTGGCCACCGCGCTGGACGTGCTCGCCGGCAATAAGCCGGTCGGGGAACGCGTGGTGGTCGTCGGCGGTGGGCAGGTGGGCTGCGAGACCGCCGAGCACCTCGCCGAGCAGGGCAAGCAGGTGACCATTTTAGAGATGCTGGAGCGAATAGGCAACGACATCGGGCTGACCACCCGCTGGGTCATCTTGCAGCGGCTGCGGCAGGCAGGCATCGCCACCGAGACCGGCGCCCGGGCAATCGAGATCAGCGACAAGGGCGTTAGAGCCGAGCGGGGCGGCTCCATCGAACTCTTCGAAGCCGACAGCGTGGTGCTGGCGGCGGGACTGACCCCCCGTGACGAGCTGGCACAACGCCTGAAGGATAAAGTCGCCGAAGTCTACAGCATCGGGGACTGCGCCGAGGTGCAGAAGATGGCCAACGCCATCGAGGCCGG
>CAZYOO010000093.1:0-1698 GCA_964649185.1 uncultured Dehalococcoidales bacterium | reverse complement strand
ATCGACATCCACACCCATACCGTGCCCCTGTCCGATGACAGCGAGCAGACCGCCAACGAGCTGATCGAGCGCGCCAGGGCCGCCGGGCTCGACGGCGTGTGCCTCACCGAGCACGACGCCTTCTGGAAGCGTGACGACATCGCCGCATTGAGCCGCAGGCACGGTTTCCTGGTGCTGCCCGGTGCCGAGCTGAACACCGAGGACGACCACCTGCTGGTCTTCGGGCTGGAGAAGTGGATCATCGGGATGAGCCGCGCCGAGTTCGTCAGGGAGCTGGTGGACAGGGCCGGCGGGGCGCTGGTGATAGCGCACCCCTTCCGCCGACGGATACTGAAGGTTAGCGACCCCGACAACGAGCGCTACCGCAAAGAGCTCGACCGCACCTGCGAGAACCCGTGCTTCAGGACGGCGGACGCCATCGAGGTGCTGAACGGCAGGGGGAACGACAGGCAGAACGAGTTCTCGCGGGAGCTGGCCCAGCGGCTGAACCTGCCGGGCGTCGGCGGCAGCGATGCCCACGAGCCTTCCGAGGTGGGCCATGTGGCCACCGAGTTCGAAAAGAAGATAACCGACCTGGATGAATTTATAGAGGAGTTGAAGACGGGCAGGTGCCGCGCGGTGCGCCTCTAGGCGCACAGGTCGGCGATGAGCAGTTCCAGCGCCATCTCCCCCTTCATCACCCCCCTCTTGATGGCGCGGTCAGTCTCCAGCAGCTGGCGATAGACGTGCTCCAGCCGCTCCATGGAGTAGTTGCGCCCCTGCTCCAGCGCCTTGTCCAGAATGAAATCCTTGCTGATGCCGAGGCGTGACTTGATATCGGCGCGGCGGCAGCGCTGCAGGCTGAGCTCCTTGGACTGCACCAGCAGGCGCAGCTGCCGGGTGATCATGAACAGCAGGTAGGGCGGCGCCGCCCCTTCCTCCAGCGACAGGTGCAATAGCGAGGCCGCCTTCGCCGAGCGCCCCTCGATGATGGCGTCCACCATGGCGAACACGTTGGACTCCCGGGCGTAGCTCACCACCTCCTCCACATCCTGCTGGTCGATGGGTCGTCCCGCGGTGTAGACCAGCAGCTTCTCGATCTCGCTGGCCAGCACCCACAGGTTCTCCCCCACCATCGAGGCCAGCACGTTCACCGCATCCGAGGAGATGGTGCCCCCACCCTGCCTCACCCGGCCCTTGATCCACTCCCGCAGCTCCCGACCCCGGCGCAGGGGGAACTCCTTAACCTGAGCCAGGGGGGCCAGCCCCTTGAACAGGGCAGCCGATTTGTTAACCTCCCGGTCGATCAGCACCAGCACCGTGCTGGGGGGCATGCCGCCGACGCAGTCCTTCAGCGCCTTCCACTCGCCCTTGCCTTTCTTGGTCGACTTGCCCTCATCTGTATCATCCTCATCGCCCTTCGCCGAGCTGGAAGTCCGCGACAGCAGCCCCTCCACGATGATCAGGCGGTGGGTGCCGAGGAACGGCAGCGCCATGCACGCATCCATCAGCTGGTGCAGCCCCACCTGCTTGCCCTCGAAGAAGGTGGTGTTGGATGCCAGCGCCTCGCGGTCTCCCAGGCCGTCCTTGATGCGCCCCAGCTCCTCGCGGAGGGAGAAATCGTCGGGGCCGTGCAGTATGTAGAACATCCTCGCCCCTATTCTATCGCATCAACGGGGGAGCGGCTAGACCTGTTGCGCTGGTGTGGTATTATATTCA
>CAZYOO010000092.1:0-3916 GCA_964649185.1 uncultured Dehalococcoidales bacterium | reverse complement strand
ACAAGCTGTGCCGGCTGCGCATCGCGGTGCGGACGCCGGGGCAGACCATCACCCGCCAGCAGCCGCTTAACAACATCGCCCGCATCGGCTTCCAAGCGCTGGCAGCCATACTGGGCGGCGCCAACGCGGTGGATTACGCCCGCCACGACGAGGCCTTCTGCATCCCCTCCGAGGAGTCATCGCTGATAACGCTGGCCCTGAACCACATCATCGCACAGGAGACCGGCGTGGGGCTAACCGCCGACCCGCTGGGCGGCTCGTACTACGTGGAGTGGCTCACCAACCAGCTGGAGGAGAAATCCTGGGAGATGATGAAGGAGATCGAGGAAATGGGCGGCATCTGGAAGGTGGCGGAGAGTGGCTGGCTGCGGCAGCTGGCCAATAACGCCCGCGACGAGAAGCTGGCCGCCATGGACAAGGGTGAGCTGATACAGGTGGGCGTCAACTTCTTCCGACAGTCGGAGGACAAGGACCCCGAGATCGAGGAGTACGAGTTCGAGGACATGGCGAAGGTGCAGTCCGACCTGCTGAAGGAGTGCAAAGACTACAAGCAGAACCGCGACATCAAGAAGACGCGCCAGGCCCTGCTAACGCTCAGGGACAAGGCCAAGACCAAGGAGAACCTCATGCCCTACATCATCGAGTGCTTCAAGGCGGATGCCACCCGTTCCGAGATACTGGGCATGATCCGCGAGGCGTTCGGCTACAGCTACGACACGGTGGGCATGCTGGAGCGGCCGGACTTCCTCAACTAAAAATTTAATCCTTTCATAATAATACCGGAGGTGAAAGTGGCTAAGTCAGAAGACAGGAAAATACGTGTACTGGTAGCTAAACCCGGCACCGACTCCCACTACCGCGGAGCCGAACTGCTGTGCCAGATACTGCGCAATGCGGGCATGGAGGTGATCTACACCGGCAGGTACCAGACGTCGGACATGATAGTGAACACGGCGGTGGCCGAGGACGTGGACGTGGTGTGCCTCAGCTCGCTGGCGTGGTCTCAGGAGAAGTTCTACAGCGAGATCGCCAAGATGCTCAAGGACAAGGGCACCGACATCTGCGTGATCGGCGGCGGCATCATCTCCAAGAAGGCCATACCCGCCCTCAAGAAGGCCGGCGTCACCGGATTCTACGGCCCGGGCACGCCCAACGATGTGATCATCAACCACATCACCGAGAGGGTCAAGAAGGAAAGGTGGCACCAGAACTAGCCCCCGTTACGACCGAACGGCAAACTGGCGAGGAGGCCGATTAATGCAGCAAGAGCAACACTATACCGCTTCAGGGATACCAGTAAAAGATATCTATACCGATAAAGATATCAAGGACCTGGACCACGACCGGGACTTGGGCATCGCCGGGCAGCCCCCGTTCACCCGCGGCCCCTACCCCTCGATGTACCGCGGGCAGGTATGGACCATCAGGCGGCTGAGCGGGTTCAACACCCCGGAGGACTCCAACAAGCTGTACAAAGAGGAGTACGCCCTGGGGCAGACCGGCTTCTCGGTGGCGCCGGACATCACCACCGCCATCGGGGTGGACGCCGACGACCCCACGGTGGAGTACGAGATCGGACACTCAGGACTGCCGCTGAACTCCATCGACGACGTGGAGGTGGCCTTCCGCGACCTGCCCATAGACCGCGTTTCGACCTACCTGGCGGAGCGCGGCCCCATAACCACCATGTACTTCGCCAACGCGGAGAAGAGGGGCATCGACCTCAAGCAGATCAGGGGCACCACCGCCGGCTGCATACTCAGCTGGGCCTGCCTTAACATCCCCAAGCAGCCCACGCCCAAGGGATACCTCAGGTACGGCACCGATTTCATCGAGTGGTGCGCCGAGGTGGCGCCCAAGTGGAACCCGATATGCCACGACTCATATAACCCCCGCGACCTGGGGCTGAACGCGGTAGAGGAGCTGGGCCTGCTGTTCGCCGCCGCCATCGACTTCGTCGAGGAGGAGAAGCGTCGCGGCAGGATACCGCTGGACCGCTTCGTGCGCCGCTTCGCCTTCAACACCGCGGTGCACAACGACTTCTTCGAGGAGATAGCCAAGCTGCGGGCGGCGCGGCGCATCTGGTACAAGATCGTCACCGACAGGTACAAGGTGCAGGACCCCAACTGCGCCAAGTTCCGCGTGCACGTGCAGTCCTCCGGTTCGACCCATACCGCGCAGGAGCCGTACAACAACCTGATACGCATCGCCTACCAGACGCTGGCCGCCGTGCTCGGCGGGGCGCAGTCGATACACGCCAACGGCTACGATGAGGCAGTATGCCTGCCCTCGGACCAGTCCATGCTGCTGGCCATCAGGACGGAGCAGATCTGCGCGCTGGAGACCGGGGTCACCAACTCCATCGACCCGCTGGGCGGCTCGTACTACGTTGAGAACCTGACCAACGAGCTGGAGGAACGCACCTGGGACTACATCAAGATGATCGAGGACATGGGCGGTATGGCGCAGGCGATGCAGGACGGATGGTATCACCGCCTGCTCCGCGACAAGCCCATCGAGCGGCAGAAAAAGGTGGACTCCGGGGAGATACCCATCGTGGGGGTCAATATCTTCCGCCAGGCGAAGGAACCCTACAAGGTGCCCATCTTCAAGCCCGACCCGGCAAGCTCGCGTCAGATCCAGTCCGAGAAGCTGCGCAAGCTCAGGGAGAAGCGCGACAAGAAGAAGCACGACGAGGCGATGAAGAGGGTGGTGGACGCCTGCAACAGCGACGAGAACGTCTACCCTCACGTCTTCGAGGCGGTTAAGGCCTATGCCACCTTCGGCGAGATAATGCAGGCGCAGGTGGCCGCCTACGGCGAGTGGCCTTACCCCATAGGGATATAGAAGGAGACTGTGCGATGGCTGATAGCAAGGTTAAGATCCTGATGGCGAAAGCGGGGCTGGAGGGGCACTGGGCCGGCCTGGTGGTGGTCAGCAATGCCCTGCGCGACGCCGGCTTCGAGGTGATATACGGCGGGAACATGACGCCGGAGCAGATCGCAACCACCGCCGCCCAGGAAGATGTGAACGTGGTGGGCATCAGCAGCCTCACCGCCAACTACATGCTGGTCATGCCGGTGATCGTACAGAAGCTCAAGGAGAAGGGCAAGGGAGACGTGCTGCTGATTCTTGGCGGGATTATCTACAAAGACGACTTCAAAGCACTTAAAAAGCTGGGGGTGGCCGGCATCTTCATCCCCGGGACGCCCCTCAATGAGATCGTGGACTTCGTCCGCAAAAAGACCAAAGTGATGGCGTAACGCCACCTTCCTGAAATACATCTATGCGATAGCGATCCACTTAGCGGGTCGCTATCTTGTTCAACGGGGCTGTGAGATATGAGCCAGCAGCCAGCGACCATCACCCTACGCGTCCAGCCCAACGCCAGGCACAACGAGGTGCTCAAGCTTGAGGACGGCGTTTTCCACATTAAAATCGCCGCCCCGCCGGTCAAGGGACAGGCCAACAGGGAGCTGATCGATTTCCTCAGCCGGTCGCTGGGGGTGAGCCGAGGCAGCATCACCATCGAGAAGGGCTATACCAGCAGGACCAAGGTTATCTCGATCGTTGGCCTCGACCGTATAGAGATTGTGAAACGGCTGGAGGTTGGGCTTCACACATGAGGATACTGCACTTCGCCGACCTGCACCTGGGGGTGGAGAACTACAGCGGGGGGATAAACCCCGAAACCGGCCTCTCCTGGCGGCTCCACGACTTCCTCGATGCGTTCGACCAGGTGGTGGACTATGCCCTGAACAATGATATCGACTTGGTGCTGTTCTGCGGCGACGCCTACAAGAGCCGCGACCCGTCGCAGACCCACCAGCGGGAGTTCGCCCTGCGCATCTGGCGGCTGGCATCGGCCGGCGTACCGGTATTCCTGCTCACCGGCAACCACGACCTGCCCAACGCC
>CAZYOO010000091.1:0-3975 GCA_964649185.1 uncultured Dehalococcoidales bacterium | reverse complement strand
ATCAGCGGTATGCTGACGAACAGGAACAGCAGGGTCATCGCCACCGGCCCGAACACGCACCACCAGTAGGACGGGTCGGCGGCCATGGCGAAGATGAACAGCCCCCACCAGAAGGATATCTCGCCCAGGTAGTTGGGGTGCCGCGAGTAGCGCCACAGCCCCCTGTTCATTATCTTCCCCGGCTCCGGGTTCTCTTTCAGGAACCGCCGCATCTGGACGTCGGCCGTCACCTCCAGGACTATGGCGCCGCCGGTGACCACGATGGCGACCCAGTCCAGCGCGCCGAAGGCGTTGGTGCCGGACGACAGGGCGGGGTACAGCGACATGCAGGCGAGGAATACGACGATGGTGGGTATCATCTCGATGCCGGTAAGCTCCACGAACCAGAATCGGCGACCCGTGTTGCGCCTGAAGTTGGCGTAGCGCCAGTCCTCGTGCTTCAGCCCGCGCCACTGGCTGGCCCAGTTGTACGTCAGGCGGATGCCCCAGATGAAGGCCAGCGTCACCACCGCCGCCTGCCGGGCGAACTCCGCGCCCTCCACCGCCGTCCCTATCACATAGTACAGCGCGATGACCAGCGGTGCCGTGCTCCAGTACGGGTCGTAGAAGCTGGCGTTGCGGAAAAAGCGGGCGAAGGCGTATATCACCAGTGTGGCCGCGATGTCCGCCGCCAGCACCACCACGATGGGGTGGCGGTCGCCGACGGCATAGCCCACTCCGACTGCGGCGCACAGCGCGACCACGTAGGCCAGCTTCACCAGAACGAAGGCCTTGAACATGCTCGTCGGTTTCGGTTTCTGCTCCACCATCGTACCGTGCCCCAAGATTAGCAGCAAAACGGCAGTTAGTCAACAGCCGCCGACGCTTTACATCTGTCGGGCATCCGTTTTAAAATGTGGTTTACATCGAGCAAGCGGTTAAAGGAGGTCGAGGCGATGAAAAAGCTGCTGGTCTACTCCATCCCGGTCGCGTCCCTCATACTGTTGATAGTCATCGGCGTCATCGTCACGTCCCCGGCCTCCGAGCCGCCGTCCGACACCGGCATCCCCGCGGAGCCGATCGCCAACGACGATCGCTACCCCGAGCTTACCGCGGACATGAAGTACTACCGCAACCCGGACTACCCGCAGGGCTACTCCAACCCGGTGGCGCACCTGGAGGCGCCTCAACACCCGTTCATGGCGCCCAACGACCGCAACAACAACATGCACTGCGACGCCTACATGACCGGTACCAACGAGGTCTCCGGCCCGCTGGGCGCCAGTCTGCAGATCGTTTCCTCCTACCTCGGCTTCAAGATGTGCGCCACCAACCTCTTCGATGCCGAGGGGCGCATCATGTCCATGTGCGCCAACGTCAGCGGCCCCGAGCTGCGGCTGCATGACGCGCAGACGCTCAACACGCTGGCCACCTTCCGGCTGCCGGACCGCCCACAGGGCTGGGAGGACGACCCCATCGGCCCGCTGCAGGACACATCGGGGGGCGCCTACTTCTACATCGACCCCCAGTACCGCGCGGTGATGGGGACGTTCAACCTCACCGTTCAGGTGATAGAGTACGACGAGGGGGCGGGCGACTTCCGGCTGGTGCGCGAGTACGACCTCAGCGACTACCTGGTGCCCAAGGAGCCGCCGGAGAGGGACAAGCTGCAGCCCATCCTGCCCGACTGGAACGGGCTGTGGTGGTTCGTCTCGCGCTACGGCATGGTGGGCACGCTGGATCAGGACACGGGCGAAGTTCACACCCTGGAGCTGAAGGGAGAGGAGCTGCAGAACTCCTACACCATCGGCGAGGACGGGGTGTACATCATCTCCGACTACGCCATGTACCGCTTCAACGCCGACGAAGAGGGACGGCCGGTGATCGACTGGAAGGTGGAGTACGACCGCGGCACCCATTGCAAGCCGGGGATGATCAACCACGGCTCGGGGACCACGCCCACGCTTATCGGCGATGTGGTCGCCATCGCCGACAACGCCGAGCCGCGGATGAACGTTTTCTTCCTCAACCGCTCCGACGGCGCGATGCTGTGCAGCATACCGGTGTTCGACGAGGGGCAGAGCGCCACCGACAACTGCCTCGTCGGCGTGGCCCGTGAGGGCGAGGACGGCATCGAATACTCGGTGGTGGTGGAGAACAACTACGGGTACCTCGGCTTCCCCATCGTCGACAAGGGCAGATCGACCGTCGGTGGGCTGGTGCGCATCGATGCCGTGCCCGACGGCAGCGGGGGATACGCCTGCAAGCAGGTGTGGTCCAGCGATGAGATATCGCCCACCACCGTGCCCAAGATGTCGCTGGGCAACGGGCTGGTGTATTTCTACACCAAGTACCCGCGGGAGGACGAGATAGACGCCTGGTACTTCACCGCGGTGGACTTCGAGACCGGGGACACCGTATGGAGGGTGCTCACCGGCACCGGGCTGGGGTACAACAACCACTACTCGCCGATATTCATCGGCCCGCAGGGGGGCACGGCGTACGTCGGCACCCTGAACGGCCTGATATCGATACGCGATACCGCGCCGTAGTCACTGATTATCGACAGTCGCGAACCCCTCTATCTCCAGCAGCCGCCGTTTAAGCTCCAAGCCGCCGCTGAAGCCGGTGAGGCTGCCGTCGGAGCCGATAACGCGGTGGCAGGGCACCACTATCGGCACCGGATTGCGCGCCAGCGCCTGCCCCACGGAGCGCGACGCCATCGGATTGCCGACCCGACAGGCCAGCCAGCCGTAGCTCCTCACCTCGCCGTAGGGGATCGAGCGCGCCGCCTCCAGCACCGCGCGCTGAAAATCGGTCAACGCCGACAGGTCGATGTTGTCATCGAACGTGACCCGCTCACCGCCGAGATAGCGCAGCAAGCGTTGCGGCAGGTCACCGAAGGCCTCCGCCGACTCCATCGAACCGGGGTAGTCGACATGCAGGGATCCCAGCGCCTCTTTCATCGACGGGGCGATCGTCACCCTCGCCAGGCCCGCCGCCGACCTCACCAGCACGACGTAGCCCAGCCCCGTACCGAGAAGCGTGAAATGATACTGCATATCACCATTATAGATACGCCCGCCGACAGGGGCAATAAAATCGATATATAATCCAATCCAGAAACCCTTGACAACGATAAAGCCGATGTGCTAGTATAGATTATCGCCCCGCAAGGGGCGTTGTGCACCTTAACAACTGGATAGTGGAAGGAAGGTTCTTTATAAGCAGTCAAATTCTTTTCGGAGAGTTTGATCCTGGCTCAGGATAAACGCTGGCGGCGTGCCTAATGCATGCAAGCCGAACGGCCGGTTTACCGGCAGTGGCAGACGGGTGAGTAACACGTAAGAACCTACCCTCTAGTGGGGGACAACCCCGAGAAATCGGGGCTAATACCGCATAAGCTCCTTGGTTTTGCTAGGGAGGAAAGCTCCGGCGCTAGAGGACGGGCTTGCGCCCGATTAGCTAGTTGGTGAGGTAATGGCCCACCAAGGCTGAGATCGGTAGCTGGTCTGAGAGGACGATCAGCCACACTGGGACTGAGATACGGCCCAGACTCCTACGGGAGGCAGCAGCAGGGGATATTGCGCAATGGGTGAAAGCCTGACGCAGCAACGCCGCGTGGGGGATGACGGCCTTCGGGTTGTAAACCCCTTTTCTCAGGGAAGATAATGACGGTACCTGAGGAATAAGTCTCGGCTAACTACGTGCCAGCAGCCGCGGTAAGACGTAGGAGGCGAGCGTTATCCGGATTTACTGGGCGTAAAGGGCGTGTAGGCGGCTCGTTAAGTCTCCGGTGAAATCTCCCGGCTCAACTGGGAGGGTGCTTGAGAAACTGGCGGGCTTGAGGGCAGCAGAGGGGAGTGGAATTCCCGGTGTAGTGGTGATATGCGTAGATATCGGGAGGAACACCAGTGGCGAAGGCGGCTCCCTGGGCTGTTCCTGACGCTGAGGCGCGAAAGCGTGGGGAGCAAACAGGATTAGATACCCTGGTAG
>CAZYOO010000090.1:0-4084 GCA_964649185.1 uncultured Dehalococcoidales bacterium | reverse complement strand
CCTCCAGCCCCCATACCCAGTCCTCGGGGGCGTTCTTCATCTCCGCCTCGAAGAAGTCCTCGAACTCCTTCTTGAGTGCCTCCTGCTGCGGGGTGAGTTTGAAGTCCATCTCTGCTCCCTTCTCGGGTTTTACGCTGATGATGAGGGGGATGTGCCGTCAGTCACGGTGAAGCGACTCATCGCCCCCTCGGTACCGCTTACCGGGAGGCGGCGGCTGCCTGTCGGATTGTCGTCCTTCTTGTTCACCGCTATCGCTTGCATTACGGCGACGACTTCACAAAGAGCTGTCGCCGCCGTTATAGATCCCTTTCATCAGTCGCTATCGCATATTCGTTATCAACCCAGTTCGGCGCCGAAGATGCCGCAGAATATAGTGCAGTGCGGCGGCTGGCCGCCCAGGTTCTGGGTCAGCCCCAGCTTGGGATTCTTGATCTGGCGCTGGTCGGCCTTGCCCTGCAGTTGCTTGTACATCTCGTAGATCATCCTCAATCCTGAGGCCCCGATGGGGTGGCCGAAGCACTTCAGCCCGCCGTCGGGCTGCACCGGCAGGCCGCCGTCGAGGTCGAAGAAGCCGCTCTCGATGTCCTCCTTCATGGTTCCCCGCTTGCTGAACTGCAGGTCCTCCATGATTACCGCCTCGGTTATGGAGAAGCAGTCGTGGACCTCGGCCATGCCGATCTCCTTTCGCGGGGTTTTGATGCCGGCCTCCTCATAGGCGGCGATAGCAGCCCTGTAGGTGGACTCGACATGGAGATAGTCGTACTTGGTGGAGACGCTGCCGTCGGCGGGGGCCACGCCCATCTGCGCCGCTTTGATGTATATCGGGTCATCTCGGTACTTCTTGGCGTCCTTGGCGGGCACGATGATGGCCGCAGCCGCACCGTCAGACACGCCGCAGCAATCGAACAAACCCAGCGGCCAGGCGATGATGGGGGCCTTTATGATCTGCTCCATGGAAACCTCGCGGCGGAAGTGGGCCTTGGGGCTCAGAACGCCGTTTTTGTGGCTCTTCCACGAGACGTGGGCCAGCATGTGCTTGCCGTCCTCGGGGCTGATGTTGTAGTGGTCGAAGTATCTGGTGGCCAGCATGGAGAACATGCCGGGCATGGTCATGGAGAACATCAGACCGTTGAAGTCCAGGTTGCGCACCGCCAGTCCGCTTAAGCCCTGATCCTTGATCTTCTCGGCTCCCAGCACCAGCACCCGGTCGTAGATGCCGGCCGCTACCGCGTAGCTGGCATTCCTCAGGGCATCGGAGGCGGTGGCGCAGGCGTTCTCCACCCGGGTTACCGGGATGTACTGCAGCCGCAGCGGCCCGGCCAGCGCCTGTCCGGTCAGTCCGGTACTGTCGTAGTAGTTACCGAACCAGGCGGCCTGGATGTCCTTCTGCTCCACGCCGGCGT
The DNA here is from genome assembly GCA_964649185.1 of uncultured Dehalococcoidales bacterium. Lineage (GTDB taxonomy): Bacteria > Chloroflexota > Dehalococcoidia > E44-bin15 > E44-bin15 > CAYUWM01. Next base: position 2,681 of record CAZYOO010000090.1, on the reverse strand, counting down.
CCTTGTATGCTTCCTGGGCTGCTTCCACGATGATGTCAACGCGGCTCTTGTCCCACAGCTCGCCGAACTGGGTGCAGCCCATCCCGATGATTGCAACTCTGTCTTTTATACTTCCTGTCATAGTATCCTCTCTTTAGAACCTGATGGGGCGGGTCTTCCAGAAGTACTGGTGCCAGCCGCGGTCAACGTACAGCTTCCTGAAGGTCATCTCCACCTCCATACCTACCTTTATCTCCTGCCCTCCGCGGTCGGTCATGTCGAACAGGGCTCGACCGCCGCCGATGAAGTCGACCACGTTGACGGTGGTGGGCGGGTCATTGGAGTCGGCCAGACGGTCTTCAGTGTAGGTGAATATCTTGCCGATCTTATCGGAGAACTTGTAGGGTTCCATCTGGTCTACCGCCTGGCAGTCGACGCACACCCTCAGCGGTGTGAAGTAGCCGTAGCTGCCGCCCTGGCTGAACTGGGGGGTGCCGCAGGCCTTGCACTTTACCCCGTACATGGCAAGGGCTATCTTGGAGTCGCGGCGGAGGTGCGCTAGGGAGGTGGGGGTCTGTTCAGAGCGCCGCGACCTCTCCAGAGGCACGATTTTGCGCCAGCGCAGGTAACGGTCGTTGTTCTCCAGCATGTGCTTGTTGGCCAGGTGCTTCTTGAAGCCGCGCCGCGGCGCCAGCTTCTCGATCTCCGGGGTCACCTGCAGTATGAACGCGTCGACGCCGTTTGCGTAGCTGGCCCACAGGATCTTGTCCCCCGGCTTGGCCTCCTCCAGGGCAGCCACCAGCATCAGCATTGCATGTGCCGCCCCGGTGTTGCCCACCGTGGTGAACAGCGGGTCCTGAACCTGGTCGTCGGTCAGTTTCAACTGTTTCGCCATCTGCGGGTGCCTTCTGGTCTCAAGGGTGGTATCGTATACCACCTTGGCGAAGTCGCTGGCCTGCATATCGTATTTCTTGAGCAGGCCTTTGATCCCCTTCTCGAGGACCTCGGAGTAACCCTTGTCGTACACCATGCGGTCTTCCCCGGCGCGGATGAACTGCTCGCCCTCGGCGCGCCACACCCCGGAGAACTCGTCGGAGATGTGGTAGCTGCCCTCGATGGTGGCGATAACGTTCTTGTCGCCGACGAGCACTGCCGCTGCGCCGTCGCCCAGCGCCATCTCGAAATCTCCTGCGGGTGCCGCCATCCGGTGATCGCTGGCGGCGACCAGTACATTCTTCGCCGATTTGGCCTTGACGGCGTCGGATGCAGCGGCGAAGGCGGTAGTGCCCGCCCGCAGCGTGTCGCTGACGTCCATGGTGCGGATATCCTCGCGCAGGTCGAGGGTGACGGCCAGAATGCTGGCCTGCAGCCTTTCCAGGTAGCTGGCGGTGGTGGTGGCAAAAAAGAGGCCGTCGACCTTGTTGGCGTCAATGCCCCTCAAACAGTCGGCGGCTGCTTCCCATGCCATGGTTAAGCTGTCTTCATCGAAGTTGCATACGGCGCGCTCTCCCGGCATCTTGGCCCCACCCCAGGCCTGGTAGAATACGTCTCGTGACATGCGGTGGAATGGGATGTAAGCGCCATACGATGTTATTCCTACTGCCATAAAATTCCTTTCTTTAGGTTGATTATTTACTAGCCCCAAACGTTAAGTATATCTTGTTTGTGAAATTTGTGTCAAGCGTATCTGCGGCGAACGTGCGCCCGCTTGCGCCGCAGGCGGGCTGCCCGATAAGATCATCGTGTCGCTTCCACCTGTAACCCCCGGCGAACGGCAAACGCTTGACCGGCTCGGGCGGCAGGGGCTATACTCGCCGTGTGAATGCGCAGGTGGGCATACTGGAGCTGAGCGACGACCGCTTCATGTGCGATGTCGCCTCCCAGCTCTACGCGCTGTACGGGGTCGCGGCGCAGTTCCTGTCCTGGGGCGAGCAGCGCGTGCCCTTGGAGTGCGAGCACAGGGTGGTGGTCGACCGCCTGAGCTTCCGTTACCCCTTCCTCAACGAGGTGATGAAGAGCCTGTCGCTGGGCGGCACGTACGTGATCAATAACCCCTTCGCCGCTTCCGCCACGAACAAGATGCTGGACATCAGGCTGGGGAGCCGCATCGGCATCAATTTCCCCCGAACCATAGTGCTTCCCGACCGCGCGGCGGTGACCGAGACGGAGGGACTGGTGGCCGAGCCCCGCCTGGACCGCGTGGGCGATGAGCTGGGCTTCCCCTGCGTGGTCAAGCCGTTCAACGGGTATGCCTGGGAGGATGTCCACGTGGTCGGCTCCATCGAGGAGCTGCAGAATTTGTACAACGTCCTCGCCGGGCGCAACGTCCTGCTGGCGCAGCAGCTCATAAAGTTCCGGGACTACTACCGCGTGTTCTGTTTCGACCGCCGGGATGTGCTGTTCATCAAGTGGATCCCCAAGCCCTTCGCCCTGGGGCAGTACCTGTACAGCGAGGAGGACGGCATCGGGGGCGATAAGAAGGGACTGACCGACCTGACCATCCGGTTCAACAGCGCGCTGGATTTCGATGTGAATGTCGTCGAGTGGTGCGTGGACGATGACGGGCAGTGGTGGGTGATCGACGCCTTCAACGAGGTCCCCGATGTCTCCAAGGCGGCGCTGCCGCCGCAGTACTACTCCTGGATCATCGACCGGTTCGTGGCCTGCATCAAGGACAAGCTGGACTCCGACAGGAGCAACCG
>CAZYOO010000089.1:2633-4092 GCA_964649185.1 uncultured Dehalococcoidales bacterium | reverse complement strand
TCTCTGCACACTTGGCGAGGGCTGCCCATTCAATGATTCGCTGCAGCATTCCCCAACCTCCTCCCCGTTCCCCCAGCATATTTTTCTGAGGCACTCGCACCTTCTCCAGGGTCAATTCACACTGCTTGTCTCCAGCGATGGTACTAAACAACACGGCGCTTATGCCAGGGCTCTTGGCATCTACTAGGAAGAGGGTGATCCCTTCTTCAGGGTTGGATGTCTCTGCTGTTCTGGTGACACAGATTACCCAGTCCGCAATATGGGCATCGGGAACAAAGAGCTTGGTCCCGCTTATGAGATAGTCATCTCCATCGGATACAGCCGTGGTCTTTATGGAGGCAGCGTCATATCTGGCCCTGAGCTCGATAATGGCCATCGTGAGTATTGCCTCCCCTTTGCTTATAAGGGGCAGTAAATGCCGCTTTTGTTCCTCCGTCCCCCACTCCGCTATAGGTAAACCGCCCAGCACTACGGTTGATAAGAATGGGCCGGGGAGGCAAGCACGCCCCATCTCCTCCATGAGTACCACCAGGTCGAGGAAACTGAATCCTCCACCCTCATATTTCTCGGGGAAAGGAAGCCCTAACCATCCTAGCTCAGCCATCTCCCGCCACAACTCAGGCGGGTAACCTCGCTCATCTTCCTCCATCTCCCGCACCAGCGTTTTAGGGCATTTGTTAGCTAAAAATTCACGGGCCGACTTGGCCAGCATCTCCTGTTCTTCACTAAAGGCTAGATCCATTTCAATTCCCCCTGTCCGGTGATTTATTTCTTATATGCTGGCAGCCCCAACCACATGATGCCTATAGCATTCCGACTGACTAAAGGAGCGCCTGCATCCGCAGTATCAAAGATTGCAGCCAAACGGCAGACGCACATCCCACTGAGGATTCCCCGAAATAGCATGGATTCCCCCAATTGATCCGGGTCGCTCTAGTATAATCGACCCGCATATCTTCTAACCGACCGCATCTGTTTCATGTAGTTCCTTGATTTTAGCTTCATCGTAGCCCAACTCCCGCAGTATCTCATCAGTGTACTGGCCGAAGCGCGTGCTCCAGTTGCGTGCCTCGACCGGGGAGTCCAATATCTTCTGCATCGAGCCAACCTGCTTCATCCGACCGAGAGTGGGATGGTCCAATTCAAGGATCATACGGCGGCTGACCAAATGGGGGTCTGATTCCAGCTCATCGATGTCGTAGACCGGGGCAACACATGTATCCTTCTGGCGCAGTAGGGCGAACCACTCATCCCGCGTCTTGGTGAGGAAGGTGTCGCGGAAATAGCGGAACATCTCTTCTTTCTTATCACCCTCATCGTACTGGTGGGGGATGAAATCCTCACAACCAAGCAGTTGGCACAGATTAGCAAAGAACCACGGCTCCAGCGCACCGAGGCTAATATATTTACCATCTTTAGTTTCATATATATTGTACCAGGGGTACTTACCGCTGAACAT
>CAZYOO010000089.1:0-2533 GCA_964649185.1 uncultured Dehalococcoidales bacterium | reverse complement strand
ATTTACCATCTTTAGTTTCATATATATTGTACCAGGGGTACTTACCGCTGAACATACCCTCACCCCTGTGTGGGACAGCTCCACCCAGCAAATAAGGGTTTATCTCCAAGATGTTAAGTTCCACCACAGCATCGAGCATGGACATGTCCACAAACCGCCCCTTGCCGGTACGCTCGCAGGATAGCAATGCTGCCAGAATCCCGATGGCCGCGGACATCCCTCCGGCTGCAAAGTCAGCCAACACCGTTCCCGGGATAACCGGCGCCCCGTCGGTAGGCCCGGTCAGCACTAAAAGGCCGCCCATAGCAATATAGTTGATATCGTGGCCTACTAGATCGCGGTAGGGCCCCTCTTGTCCGTAACCCGTCAGTGAGGCATATACAATTCGTGGGTTGATCTGTTGAACAGTATCGTAGTCCACCCCTAGACGTTGCGCTACCCCCGGGCGAAAACCCTCCATTACCACATCCGCAGTCTTAACCAGGTCATAGAACACCTCTCGACCCTGGGGTGATTTAAGATCGATCCCTATGGTGCGGCAGTTCCGCATACCGGGACGGGTGCCATCGTACAGCATTGTGTAAGGGGCACCGCGGCGCTCGGGGTGAGCCTCATAGACCTCAATTACATCAGCGCCAAGGTCTCCGAGTGTAGTGGCGCAGAAGACGCCAGGGCCGAGCCACGTGAGATCGACTACCTTTATCCCTTCGAGAACCAATGACATACTATCTTCAATTCGAATGGGGGTTTGCTGCTACCCCTTCTCGGTTATGGAACACTACAGGTCAATGAGTTCACTTCTGTAAGGCTAACTATCCAGTCTAGCATAATGTTGCCGGCCGCATAGCAAGAGAGCGCTACTTGTAAAGCTTGGCTGCAAGTTCGGAAATCCCCAGCTTGCTCAGCGTCTCCTTTGTGGGGCGGCCATCGGAGCCTAGCCCCCTCGCCGGATAGAACTCCTTCAGCATAACTTCCAGGTTGGGCACCTGGCCCGCAGCCCCGCCCTCGGTGGTCGGTGTGAGTATATGCTTGGGTAGACGGTCGTCGGCAGCGGTGATGCCCATGAGGTTGTCCAGCCCCCTCTTGGTGAGCCATATGCGCGCGGCGCACTCCTTCACCTCATCAAAGGTGTAGTCAAAGCCACTGGCCGCGCTAAGCAATTCGGCCACATCCTCCCCGTTAATCGCAAATACAATCATATAGCAGAATGCGGCGGCATTGAATATCTGACCCAGGTCTTGGGCATGCTTAACTATCTCCCCGGCGCCCTCGTTCTTCTTGACATCGATACCGATATTTATCCCAATATCCGGCCAGTCAAGGATACCCGAGCTGATAGCATAGGCGGCATCATTGGTATGGCACGCCCCGCGAACGCCGGTGGCATATCCCAGACCTGCCAGGTAATTCGCCCGGGGATCATGCATCGGCACCTCCATGCCTTTGATCTCTACGGCATAGTCGGAGGCTCCCTTACCAATCTTCTGGGCAGCGCGTTTGGAGCCCTCAGCCAAAACGTCCCCGAAGCCCTCACGTCGGGCTATCTTCTCTATCATCTTCAGAACGGCAGCATGATCGCCCCACTTCAGCTCGATGCCGTCGGTGTCCTTGGTGCTGATGATGCCATGCTCGAAGCACTCCATGGCAAATGCGATCGTCGAGCCGCAGGAGATGACGTCCATCCCTAGGTCGTTGCACACCTCGTTCATCTTGATGACCGCTGCCATGTCCCCTATCATCAGCAGGCTGCCCAGGCTGGCAACCCCCTCGTATTCGGGCCCCGGACCCTCCATGCCCTTGTACGGACCGTCGGTGATGTGGACCACACGCTTGCACGCTACCATACAACCGTGGCAGGCGTCATTGCTGATTAAGAAATCGGGGCCGCTGAGGACGCCCCCCTCGATCTTGGACGATACCTCGGTGTTGATGCCTACGGTCCAGTTCTTAATCGGGAGGTCGCCGGTCAGGGCGCTTATCCCAAAGGCTGCATTGGTGCCCTGGGCATTAAGTACCTGTAATGCGATATGCTCCTGAGCCTTCTTGAGCACGATCTTGCGCCTCGCGTTGAACCTCTCCGGGTCGGCCAGCGACACCTTGCCGCTCCCCTTGACGAATACCGCCTTGAGCTTCTTGGAGCCCATCACCGCCCCCAGCCCGCAGCGGGCGGCGAAGTTCTTCTTCTCGCTGCTTATGCCGGCAAACTTGACCAGGTTCTCCCCACCCACACCTATCGATATAAGTGAGCCCCTCTTCTTGTCACCGTGGCGCTCCTTGAGCAGATCGGTCACCTCATGGGTGTTCTTGCCCCACAGACCCGATGCGTCTTTAATCTCTACTTTATCGTCATCGATCACGATGTACACCGGTTTTTTAGATGCCCCCTCGATGATGATCCCATCCCATCCCGCGGATCTCAATTCGAAAGCAAAGCTACCCCCGGACGAGCTTTCGCCGAACATATTGGTCAGTGGCGATTTGGCACATACCGCGAAGCGCGCCCCACCGGGGATGCTGGTGCCGCTGGTAGGCC
>CAZYOO010000088.1:0-4472 GCA_964649185.1 uncultured Dehalococcoidales bacterium | reverse complement strand
CAAAGCTCCCCGACGAGGATTCGAACCTCGAACCTAGCGGTTAACAGCCGCCCGCTCTACCATTGAGCTATCGGGGAATATGCCCGCTATCGGATAGGTTCCTAGGCGTTCGTGTATAGGTCTGCCTTGGACTTGTCGGCGATGCGCGGCCCGTTGCCGGTGATCTCGAAAATGGTATTGCAGTGGGGGCAACTCTTCACGCTGTTGATAAAGGTCCTCTTAACGTTGACCTCCACCCTCTTGCGACAACTGGGGCACTCCACGCTGACTGCTAGATTTCTCATCTCCCCGCCTTTATTTTATTCAACCAATGAAAGCTGCCGAGCCAGGGATCGAACCTGGGCTTAGGGATCCAAAGTCCCCCGTGCTACCGCTACACCACTCGGCATTCTCCGCCCGGCTGCGCTCACGGTCACGATGCGCCTCATCCGGAAAAGTGCCGAAGGTCGGGATCGAACCGACACGGGGGTCGCCCCCCAACGGTTTTTGAGACCGTCGCGTCTACCTGTTCCGCCACTCCGGCCTGTCGCTCCCTTATCCGTTCGTCCGGTCTCCAGCTAAGCGTCCTCCAGTGATTAAAGCAGGATACCACACAGCATGTCGGCAGTCAAGAACGACCCACGAGTGATCGATGAACGATAATGAGGTGTGTGCCCCCTATACGGGTCACGACGGCACAGCCGCTAGAAATGGTCATCTATGTCGGCGCCGCAGGAGGCGCACTTCGAGGAATACCAGTCGTTCGACCGGCCGCACTGCGGGCAGCGCCACCTCTGCGCCTGCTCCTCGAGCCAGGCATCGATGCCCACCTCTTGCTGGCGTCGGATGTTATCCAGCACCTCGCTGTGGTGGGCGAGCCCGTCGTTGTTGAAATCGGTGATAAGCTTGCAGGGGAAATCGGGGCAACCCGAGCACCGGTCGACGCCCTTGGCGGTGGCGCAGTCCCTTATCTCGCACTCGCGGCAGGGGGCAGCCCTCACCCCCGACAGGCAGCCGTTGCAATGCATGTCTTCGACCCCCACCGGATGCCCGAGATATAACGCCAGCCCGTCGGCGATCTGCTGCATGAGCTGAGCATCGTTGCGGCTCACCGCAGCGCGGATGCTGCACGCCCCGCAGTAGAGCCCGCACGGTGCGGCCAGCCTCCTGGCGTCTTTATACTCCTGTGCAGCCATGGGATTCTACTCTATGAACGCGGTGGATATGACGGCGATCACGGGCCTGGTACAGGTACCACATCGTGCCATCCTATCGGCTGTATGTCCCCCAAGCCTGCGTAGTCACTATATCGTCGGTCTCCGCCCTGTGCTTGACGAAGAAGAATCCGCACAGCACCGCCGATGTCGCGGCGTAGCCCCATGATTGCTCCCCCAAGTTGAGTATGGGGAAGGTCGGGTTGAACAGCAGCGCCAGCAGCAGCAGCGGCGAAGCGAACAGGTGCCATAGCTGGTTGCTCAGCAGGAAGCGCTTGGTGGTGAAGAAGGTAGCCGCCAGGAACGCCACCGATATCAGGAACGGGATCGGGCACAGCACCATGAAGCCGGTGGCGTATATGGTCTGCCCGCGGCCTCCGGCCCACTTCAGCCATACGCTCCATATCTGGCCCACCGATGCCGCGATGAGCACCACCAGATAGGCCCACAGCTCGCCGACGAGCAGGTAGGCGATATACAGGCAGAGGAAGGTCTTTATTATCTCCCCGGCTAGGGATACGCTGCCCGGCAGCCTGCCCCCGTGGATCATGACGGCGGTGGAGGTCACGTTGCCGGTGCCGATCTGACGGAGGTCCTGCTTGCGGAACAGGCGCATCACGATGTTGGCAGTGGGGATGCTGCCCAGCAGATAGCCTGTCGCTATTACGGCGAATAACTGTGCCACCATGTTCCTGTCACCTCCCTGCGGGCTAACCGCCCGCCGTCGTTCCGCCGATTAGCAAATGTTAGTATATCTTATTTATCCCGGGCACCCTTGTCAATAGTAATTCAACCCCTTCAGGCAAGTTGATTCAGGCCTCGACCCTGTACACTTTACACAGCTGGCCGCGGAACACGAAGTTGCCGCTCACCGGGTCGCAGGTGTCCGGGTCGTCGTCCAGCACGGCGTTGATGTTCGACCGCCACAGCCCGTCGCCGCCCTCGGGGAACCACCAGCCGTGCTCCGCCTGCACCACGTCGGGGGCGATGCCACTGAAATGGCGGCACCTGAACCGTGCCCGGCCGACGGGGGTCTCGATCCACATCCAGTCGCCGTCGCCGATGCCCAGTTCTTGTCCCTTCGCCGGGTTGAGCTGGGCGACGGGATCGGGGCTGATGCCGCGAACCGACTGTATCTGCCGGTCCTGCGAGTGGTAGTAGCGGCGGTTCCGCCCCCCGGCGAGCAGCATCAGCGGGTACTCCCGAGCCAGCGCCGGGTCGCTGACCGGGCTGCGCTGCGGCTCCTCCCAGTACGGCAGCGGGTCGTAGCCAAGCTTCTCGAGGATGGTGGAGTACAGCTCGAACTTGCCGGTGGGCGTGCCGAAGCCCTTCGCCTCGTACTTCTTGTCCTTCATCGGCGGGTTGTCGTAGCCCTTGCCGTCCATAAACTGCCTGAACGTCACCCCCAGCGGCTCCAGCCGCTCATCGTACAGTTCTTCGAGCGTATGCCACGGCCAGTATTTCTCCTGCCCCAGCCGCACCCCCAGCTCGCGCCACAGGTAGAACTCCGGCCTGCGCTGGTGCAGCGGCTCCACCGCCGCCTCGCTGCCCTGCAGGTACAGCGTGTAGTTGCCCCCCTGCAGCGAGTCCTTCTCCATGCAGCAGGCGGCGGGCAGCACGTAGTCGGCGATGCGGCAGGTGGGGGTCATGAACACGTCCATCGCCACGTGCAGGTCCAGGCTCATCAGCGCGTCGTATACCAGCCGCGCGTTGGGCAGGGTCAGCAGCTGGTTCTTGGCCACGGTGAGCATGGCCCGCACCGGGTACGGCTCCCCGCTGAGCATGGCGCGGTACACCAGCGGCGAGTGGGCGGTGCCGGTGATCCACGGGCTGGACAGCGGCTGCTCCCGCACTTTGGCGATGTTCTGTTTCATCATCTCGAACGTCTGCCACGAGTACAGCCTGAACCGGTCGGCGCCGATCATCCTGGCCCTCTGCTCCTGCGACAGCTTCTCCACCAGCTCGTACTCGGCATCGACTCTATATGTGGTGTGCGGCTCCATCATGACATCGCCGCCGGCCACGTCGATGTTGCCGGTTATCGCCGCCAGTATGTACCGCGAGTGCAGCGCCGGCGTGGCGTTGGCCTGCTCCTCCAGGCCGTTGGTGTGGAATATCTGCGCCGGCTTAATGGTGGCGTACATCCGCGCCGCCTCCCGTATGCTCTCCGCCGGAACGCCAGTTATCGATTCCGCTTTCTCCGGGGTGAAATCCCTGACCCGCTCCGCCAGCTTATCGAAGCCGTGACACCACTTATCCACGAAATCCTTATCGTACAAATCCTCGGCGATGATGGTCTGTATCATCGCCAGCAGCAGCGCGCCGTCGGTGCCCGGCCGCGGCTGGAGCCACAAACTCGCCTCCTCGGCCACGGCGGTGCGCCGCGGGTCGATAACGATGAGCTTGAGCCACACCTTGACCGCCTCGCGGATGACGTTCCACAGCATGGGCCCCGCCTGGTGCGGGTTGGCCCCTATCAGCAGCAGGCACTTGGTCTCCGGGCGCACCGCGGGCATGAATATCATCCAGCCGGAAAGCAGGTGGCTCAGCACCATGCCGATGCCGCAGCTGTGGGGGCCGAGGAAGTTGGGGGTGCCGAACAGCGACTGGAAGCGCACGCGCATCTCCTCGCCCGCGTTCTGCTCCCCGCTGCTGGTGATGGCCAGCGCCTCCGCCCCGTACTCGCGGCGTATCTTATCCAGCTTACCCGCTATCTCGTCCAGCGCCTGCTCCCAGCTCACCTGCTCCCATTTATCCTCGCCGCGCTCGCCGATACGCTTGAGCGGGTAGTTCAGCCTGTCCGGGTGGTACACGAACTCGGCGGCGGCGTTGGCGCGGGGGCATCCGGCGATGACCTTCGCCCACATCTGGGCCATCATCGAGTCCTTCACCCCGGCGCGGTCGAAGCCGATGAGCCGTCCGTCCTCCACCTTCACCTTGTAGCGGCAGTGGCTGGCGCAGAAGCCGCACACTATCTTCTTTATCTCTTCAGCCATGATATTACCTCTGGTTTATTGGTATCACTATGCCCGCGATTTGTCAACAATGGACAGGCACGATGCCGCGCATACATTACTGAATCTATAGCGACGACTGTAAAATACGGAGAAAAGACACGTAAAAGGTTGGGGGAATGACAGGTTGGATATCACGCAGTCGCGTCTGCAAGCGAACGGGGACTTGCCAAGATACGAAAAAGTGCCGAGGGGCGGAGTTGAACCGCCGACACCTGCATTTTCAGTGCAGTGCTCTACCACCTGAGCTACCTCGGCGCAGCAT
>CAZYOO010000087.1:0-4611 GCA_964649185.1 uncultured Dehalococcoidales bacterium | reverse complement strand
AGTACGATGACAGATGGCTGAAGCCTGAGCTGGACACCATATCCACCAGAAAGGGCGACCCGTGGGTGCTCAGCGACGGGGACAAGGAACTGATTGCGGGGTGCATGGGCTACTGGGAAGGCAGGACCCTGGCGGCCATCGCCGACGCGCTGACTCCGGATGAGGTGCGCAAGGCGGAGAAGCACACCTTCATCGATATCCGCATGGGCAAGCATGGCGGCATCGGCCACATCGCCCCCGGCATCGAGGATGTCATTGCCCGCGGGCTGAACGCATTCATCGAGGAGGCCGAGGGCCACATAAGTCGCCTCGATCTCGCCGACCCGGAGGACTACGACAAGCTGCCCTTCCTCAGGGCGGTGGTCATCGCCGATAAGGCCGTCATCAAGTGGGCCGGCAGGTTCGCGGCGCTGGCGCGGGAGAAGGCGGCTGCTGAGAAGGATAGCGAGAGAAAGAGGGAGCTGGAGCAGATCGCCGAGACGTGTGAATGGGTGCCGGCCAACCCGGCGCGCAGCTTCCGCGAGGCGCTGCAGGCGGTGGCCTTGGTCATGGCTTCGGTGCAGATCGAGTCCAACGGAGTGTCCATAGGCGCCGGCAGGATGGACCAGTACTGCTACCCGTACTACAAGAAAGATATCGATGAAGGGACAATCACCAGGGAAGGGGCGCTGGAGCTGCTGGAATGCCTGTGGCTCAAGATCGCGGAGTCTAACCGCGTTGCCTGCGAGATCCTGACCTTCGCGCACAACGGGTATCCCTTCTGGATTCAGGTGCCCATCGGGGGACAGACCGCCAATGGCTACGATGCCACCAACGAGCTCTCCTACTTGCTGCTGGATGTTTCCAGCAACATGCAGCTCCACGAGCCTACGGTGTCGGCCAGGATACACAAGCGCACCCCGGATAAGTTCCTCATGAGCTGCTGCGAGGCGATCAAGGCCCACGGCGGCGGGCACCCGGCCCTGTTCAACGACGAGGTCATCATACCGAGCCAGCTGGCGTACGTCCCCGGCATAACCAAGGAGGACGCCTACAACTACTGCGTCATCGGGTGCTCGGAGATAGTTATCGCCGGTAAGGGGACGGAGGGCCAGCCGTACCATGCCATAAGCCTTGGGCGGCTGCTGGAGCTGATGCTGCAATGGAGGGACCCTTCCACCGGCTCGCCTCTGGCGTCGGGCCCCGGCGACATGCTTCAGTGGAGCACCTTCGATGACATGCTGCAGGCCTTCTGCCAGCAGGCTGTGATGTGGAGCCGGATCGCGTTCATGCAGATGCTGCCGCTGATACAGGCGCATAACACATACCGGCCGTGCCCCTACCTGTCATCGCTGACGGAGGACTGTATCGCAAGGGGGGTGAGTTATTACAACGGCGGCGCCAGATACGGTAACCGGGCGGTGGTCGTCTGTCTCGTGGGTATCGCCACCCTGGCGAACTCGATGGCGGCCATCAGGAAGCTGGTGTTCGACGATAAAGCCATCACCATGTCCCAGCTCAAGCACGCGCTGGAGACCGACTTCGAGGACATGTCGACCGACCCGACGGGAGCGGCTATACGCGACATGTGCCTGAAAGCCCCGAAGTACGGGAACGACGACCCGTACGTGGATAACATCGCCAAGGACTGCCTCAACATCATAGTAAAGGATCTGCGAAAGCATGAGACCCTGCCGGGGCAGGGCTACGGCGTCACCATCGCGCCGGTGGCGGCCCATATCTCCTACGGGCTGATCTGCGGCGCCACCCCGGACGGGCGCAAGAAGGGAACCCCGCTGAACGATGCCTGCTCCCCGTCCCAGGGCAGCGATGTCAACGGGCCAACGGCTACCATTAAGTCGGTGGCCAACCTGGAGCACATTGACGTGGTTCAGGGGACCATCTTCAATATGAAGATGCACCCCGGCCCTCTGGAGACCAGCGCGGGCATGGCCAAGTGGGCCAACCTCATCCGTACCTATTTCGACCTGGGGGGGTGGGAGATTCAGTTCAATGTCGTCAGCGCCGATACCCTGAGGGAGGCTCAGAAACACCCGGAGGACTACAAGGACCTTGTGGTGCGGGTGGTGGGGTACAGCGCCTTCTTCGTAGAGCTGGAAAAGGTGGTGCAGGACGATATCATCCGCAGGACGGAACACGGGGTGTGACGGGGCGCCCTGCGCAGGCAATCAAGTAATTTACCCATGCACAATGATTAACATGGAAGGCGAGACGACCGGCCGGGTTTTCAACATCCAGCGGTATTCCATACACGACGGCGCCGGTATCAGGACACTGGTGTTCCTCAAGGGATGTCCGCTGCGCTGTCTTTGGTGCTCCAACCCGGAGTCGCAGAAAGGCCAGCCGGAGCTGGGATATATCCAGTCGCGGTGCGTCGGAGCCGAGGACTGCGGTGCCCCCTGCATCGCGGCCTGTCCCGTCGGCGCTATCCGATTGGATGAGGCGGGCAAAGCAGTTATCGACCGGGTCAAGTGCGACGCCTGCGGCATGTGCGCTGAAGCCTGCGGCAAGGACGCCCTGAAGGTCGTGGGACGGGAGATGAGCGTCGCCGAGGTCATGGCCGAGGTGGAGAAGGACCGGCCGTTCTACCGCCGATCGGGCGGGGGGGTCACGCTGGGGGGCGGCGAGCCGCTGGCGCAGCACCGCTTTGCCGCAGAGCTGCTGAAGGCCGCACAGGGCTCGTATCTGCATACCGCCATCGAGACCTGTGGCCACGCGCCGTGGCCTCATCTCGAAGCGGTGCTGGAGCACGTTGACCTGCTGCATTTCGATGTCAAGCACATGGATCCGGTAAGGCATGAAGAACTCACCAGGCAATCGAACGGGCTCATCCTGGATAACCTGAGGAAGATAAGCTCGATAAAGCCACCCCTGGACGTGATCATACGGGTACCGGTGATACCGGGGTACACCGATTCGGTGGAGAATATCGGGGCCACGGCGGAATTCATCGCCGGGCTGGGCCTTATGAAGATCGAACTGGTGCCGTATCACCGGATGGGGACCTCCAAGTACGCCCAGTACGGCATGGCCTATCCTCTGGAGGGGTGTCAGCCGCCCGCCGAGGACGACATGTCACGGCTGAGGAAGATAGTGGACGGCGCTGGATTGACGGAGGTAAGCGGCACCATCTGAGGTGCGTTCTTGCCACTAGGGAGAAGGATGATGAGAGGCGTTTATTTCAACAACGGCGAGGTCGAACTGCGCGAGGTCGGTGAAACCGCGGGCGACGGGGTCAGGGTGCGGGCGCGATCCATCGGCATCTGCGGTAGCGACCTGCACATGCTGGAGATGAAGTTCCCGCTCAAGTGCATCTCCGGGCATGAGGTGGCGGGTGTGCTCGACGACGGCACCCCCGTAGCCGTGGAGCCGATGGCGCCATGCAGCGAATGCGCCTGCTGCTGCAGCGGGGATTATAACCTGTGCCAGGGAGGAGCGGCTACCACCCTGGGCATCGGAAGGGACGGCTGCATGGCGGACGAGTTGCGCGTGCCGCAGCGGAGCCTTGTTTATCTGCCTTCCAACGTCGAAGTGAAGGACGCCTGTCTGATCGAGCCGCTCGCCGTGGCGGTGCACGGCATGCGCCGGGCTGGACTGGAATCGAACCAGCGTGTGGCGGTGATAGGCGGGGGCACTATCGGCCTGTGCGCCGTGGCGGTGGCTGTTGCCAATGGCGCATCGGTGAAGCTGCTGGCGCGTTACGATCACCAGACAGCCGCCGGCAGTCGCCTCGGCGCTGAAGATATGAAGGGACACTGCGATATCGTCGCGGAGTGCAGCGGAGACGGGGATACGCTGAAAGGGGCCGTCGACCTGTGCCGCCCCGGGGGCAGGATACTGCTGCTGGGCACCTACTGGGAAGGTATCTCGCTGCCGCAACTGGCGTTGATGCTCAAGGAAATAACCCTGGTACCGTCCTACATGTATTCGGCAGTCGGCGCGGTGCGGGACTTCGATGTGGCGGCCACGCTGCTATCCCGTCGCCCCGAGATAGCACAGGTGTTGATCACGCATCGTTTCCCTTTGGCGGAGGCGAGGCAGGCGTTCGCTGTGGCCCGCGATCGGAAGTCCGGCGCCATCAAGGTGGTGCTGGAGCCATAGTCTACATTTATTTATAATAGCACAGTACGAGAAGCAAAAAGTATTGGGAACTGATTGTGGAAAGGAGTACGAAAATGGCGAGGAAACGAGCGCGTATGATTTTACCGGTGCTACTGCTCATCGTAACGCTGTCCACGGTCGCCTGCGCGGGGGACAAGTCGGCAGAGGAGCCGAAACCGACACCCGGGCCGGCAGCGCACCCGCTGGTCAATTATACCGAGGAGCGCGAGATGTGCGATGCGCGCAGCCAGTATCGGAACCTGTATTTCGGGGAGTTGCACGCTCATACCACGCTGTCCTACGACGCATACATATGGAAGACCAGCACCACCCAGGCTCAGGCCTATGAGTTCGCCAAAGGGAAGGAGCTGGCGCTGACCCCGCTGGATTCGAACGGCAGTGACACTCGATACGTCAGCCTATCTCGGCCGCTCGACTTCGTCGCGCTGACCGAACACCAGGAGTTCCTGGCGGATTATTACCTTTGCACCGATGAGGGGTCGCCGGCAT
>CAZYOO010000086.1:0-4698 GCA_964649185.1 uncultured Dehalococcoidales bacterium | reverse complement strand
ACGGGCAGAAGTGCTGGAACACCGGCGCCCACCGCGCCGACTGGTGCTTCACCCTGGCCCGCACCAACCCGGAGGAGAAGCGGGGCAAGGGCCTAACCTTCTTCATCCTGGACATGAAGACCCCCGGCGTGTCCGTGGTCCCCATCGTGGGCATGGACGGCTCCACGCACTTCAACGAGATATACTTCGACGACGTCCGCGTGCCGTCCCGCAACATCATCGGAGAGGTGAACGGGGGCTGGGTCATCACACAGACCACCATGAACTTCGAGCGCTCCAGCGTGGGGGTCATCTCCGGCGTGCTGCGGGCGCTCAACGAGCTGGTGCAGTACTGCAAGGAGACCACGATGAAGGGCAAGCCCCTCATCGAGGACCCTCACATCCGCCACCGGCTGGCGCAGCTGGCCATCGATATCGAGGTGGGGCACGCCATGAGCTACCGCTGCGGCTGGCTGCAGGAGAAGGGCGATATCATGGCGGCGGCCGCGGCATCCTGCGGGGCCAAGGTCTACAGCACCGAGCTGTGGCAGCGCACTGCCTTCACCGGCATCGAGATAATGGGGCTCTACGGCACCGTGGCCAAGGGCTCCAAGCGGGCGGTGCTCAAGGGCCAGTTCGAGAACCTGGCCCAGATAACCCCCGGATACAAGCTGGGGGGCGGCACCTCGGAGGTTATGCGGAGCATCATCGCCTGGGTCGGCCTGGGGCTGCCCCGGATCAAGTAAAGGAGCGAACCATGGATCTCGATTTCACCGAAGAGCAAGACATGCTGAGGAACTCGGCCCGCGATTTCCTGTCCACCGAGTGCGATAAGGCCACGGTGCGGGAGATAGAGGAGGGCGAGGACGGCTACTCCCCGGAGATATGGCGCAAGACGGCGGAGCTGGGGTGGCAGGGGCTGATGATACCCGAGGAGTACGACGGCATGGGAATGGGACTGATGGACCTGCTGGTGGTCTTCGAGGAGATCGGCCGCAACATCCTGCCCAGCCCGTTCCTGGCCACGGTGGCGCTGGGCGCGCCTCCCATCGTCGAGGCGGGGACGGAGGAGATGAAGAAGGATATCCTGCCCAAGATAGCGACCGGCGAGGCAATCCTCACCCTGGCCCTCACCGAGCCCAGCGCGGGCTACAGCGCGGACTGTGTGGAGCTCAAGGCCGAGGCCAAAGGAGCTGATTTCGTGCTCAACGGCACCAAGCTGTTCGTCGAGTTCGCCAGCGCCTCCGACCACATGGTGGTGGTGGCGCGGACCAAGAGCGGCGGAGACCCGGCGCAGGGCATCACCCTGTTCCTGGTGGACTCCAAGAGCCCCGGTGTCAAGATAGAGCCCTTCACCACCACCGGCACGGATAAGCAGTGCGAGGTGGTGTTCGACAACGTCAGCGTCCCCAAGAGCGCCGTGATCGGGCAGGTGGATAAGGGTTGGCCCATAGTCGAGAAGACGCTCAGGATCGCCACGGTGGCCAAGCTGGCCGAGATGTGCGGCGGCATGCAGGCGGTGCTCGACATGAGCGTGGCCTACGCCAAGGAGCGGGTGCAGTACGGGCGGCCCATCGGGTCGTACCAGGCGATACAGCACATGCTGGCGGACATGTTCATCCGGGTGTTCACCTCGAAGAACATCCTGTACGAGGCGGCGTGGATGGCGGCCGAGGGCATGGACTGCGACGCCAAGCTGTCTACCGCCAAGGCGTGGTGCAACGAGGCCTACAAGAAGGTGGCCGAGGACGGGGTGCAGGTGCACGGCGCCATCGGCACCACCCGGGACCACGACATGGGCCTGTACTACAGGAGGGCTATGGCGGCATTCCCCACCTTCGGCGATACCGGGGACCACCGCGAGGTGGTAGCCCAGTCGCTGGGGCTGTAGCACATCGCCATAAATACGGCTGAGAGAGGGTATAGAATGGATTTCAGCTTTACACCGGAGCAAGAGGCATACCGTCAGGAGATACGGGATTTCATCAAGAAGGAGCTGCCCCCCGGCTTCGAGGCCGGCGTCGGCGGGCACGTGGAGTCGGACGAGGAGTGGAAGATAGCCCGCTCCATGACCAAGAAGCTGGCGCAGAAGGGCTGGCTCAACATCGCCTGGCCCAAGGAGTACGGCGGCCAGAATAACCATATGTTCAGCGTCATCCTCAACGAGGAGATGAACTACTGGTGCGCCCCCGGCCTGGACTTCGGCGGGGTGGGCATGCTGGCCCCGGCCCTGATGGCCCACGGCAACGAGGAGCAGAAGAAGGAGCACCTGGCCAAGATAGCCGCTGGCGACGTGGTGTGGTGTCAGGGGTGGAGCGAGCCCGAGGCCGGCTCCGACCTGCCCAACCTCAAGACCCGGGCGGTGGAGGACGGCGACGACTATGTCATCAACGGGCAGAAGGTATGGACCAGCCTGGCGCATCATGCCGACTGGTGCTTCCTGCTGGTCAAGACCGACCCCGAGGCCCAGCCCAAGCACCGCGGTATCACCTTCATCCTCGTCGATTTCAAGACCCCCGGCATCACCGTCAGCCCGCTGGTCACCATGTCCAAGGAGCGCTCGTTCTCCGAGGTGTTCTACGACAACGTGCGGGTGCCCAAGAAGAACGTCGTCGGCCAGGTGAACGGCGGGTTCAAGGTGGCGATGACCGCCGCCGGTTTCGAGCGCTCCGGCATCTACCGCATCGCGCTGGCCCTGCGCAACGTGGACCGCCTCATCGAGTGGGCCAAGAGGCCGCAGCCCGACGGCACGGTGCCGGCCAAGGACCCGGTGGTGCGCCAGAAGCTGGCCGACCTGTACATCCGCGGTCGCATAGCCCGCCTGCTGGCCTACCGCGTGGCCTGGCTCCAGACGCAGGGCGCGGAGCCAGAGTGGGAGGCCTCCATAGCGCGGGTGTTCGGCTCCGAGTTCCAGCAGTACGCCGGGCACACCGGCGCGTCGCTGCAGGGGATGTACGGCATGCTTATGAGGGACTCCAAGTGGGCCGACCCCGATTGCAACATGGCGCTGCAGTCGATACTGGGCATCGGCGCCACCATAGCCGCCGGCACGTCGGAGGTACAGCGGAACGCAATCGCCCTCAGGGGGCTGGGCCTGCCCCGGGGCTGATCTATATAGTATTATCTCCATTTGAAAGGAGCGGAAGATGGATTTTGGATTCACCGAAGAACAGGAGATGCTGAGGACCTCGGCGCGAGACTTCCTCACCACCGAGTGCCCCGCCGACCTGGTGAAGGAGATGGCGGAGGACCAGCAGGGCTACAAGCCGGACATGTGGGCCAAGATAGCGGAGCTGGGGTGGATGGGGCTGGCCTTCCCCGAGCAGTACGAGGGCATGGGGATGACCTTCCTCGACCTGGCGGTGCTGCTGGAGGAGATGGGGCGCGCCGTGCTCCCCGGGCCCTTCTTCTCGTCGGTGGTGGAGGCCGGGTTCGCCGTGCTGGAGGCGGGCAGCGAGGAGCAGAAGAAGGAGATACTGTCCAAGATAGCCACCGGCGAGACCATAGCCACGCTGGCGGTTACCGAGCCCAGCGCCAGCTACGAGGCGTCGGCCATAGCGGTGACCGCCAAGGCCGAGGGCGACGGCTATGTGATCGACGGCACCAAGCTGTTCGTGGATAACGCCCACATCGCCGACTACATCATCGTGGCAGCCCGCACCAAAGAGGGCGGCAAGCCGGAGGAGGGCATCACCCTGTTCGTGGTGGAGGGCAAGGCGCCGGGCATCACCACCACCCTGCTCAAGACCATTTCCGGCAGCAAGCAGTGCGAGGTCATCTTCGACAAGGTGAAGGTGCCGAAGGCAAACGTGCTCGGCGACGTAGATAAGGGCTGGCCGGTAGTGGATAAGGTTATCGAGAAGGCGGCCGTGGCCAAGTGCGCCGAGATGGTGGGCGGGGCGCAGGCGGCGCTGGACATGAGCGTGGCCTACGCCAAGGAGCGGGTGCAGTTCGGGAAGCCCATCGGCGCGTTTCAGGCGATACAGCACCACTGCGCCAACATGCTCATCGACGTGGACAGCTCGCGGTTCCTCACCTATCAGGCGGCGTGGAAGGTGTCCGAGGGGATGGAGGCCACCATGGAGGTTTCCATGGCCAAGGCTTGGGTCAACGAGGCCTACCGCCGCGTCACCCAGCTGGGGCACCAGATACACGGCGGCATCGGGTTCTGCATGGACCACGACATGCCGCTGTACTTCAAGGCGGCCAAGACCGGCGAGTCGCTGTTCGGAACGTCCGACTGGCACCGCGAGAAGGTGGCGCAGGAGCTGGGCCTGTAGCACGGCATCGAATCGACGATTTAACAGCGAAGGGCTATCGCTCGGCGGTAGCCCTTTACATTTGTGCGGCATAGCGATAGGATAACTACTGCCGACGACTCAACCATAGAGAACGAGGGGGCGAAAAGATGAGCGAAGACTGCATATTCTGCAAGATAGCAAGCGGGGCGATAGCCACCGACCTGCTGTACCAGGACGACGATGTGGTGGCCTTCCGCGACATCAACCCCAAAGCGCCCACGCACATCCTGGTGATACCACGGGAGCACATCCCGTCCCTGAACGAGACCACGCCGGAGAACAAGCGCCTGCTGGGTCACATGGTGAACGTGGCCAGCGCGCTGGCGCGGAGCGAGAAGGTGGACGGGAGCGGCTTCCGCCTGCTGATCAACTCAGGGGCCGACGCCGGGCAGGAGGTGCCCCACCTCCACCTGCACCT
>CAZYOO010000085.1:0-4750 GCA_964649185.1 uncultured Dehalococcoidales bacterium | reverse complement strand
CCCCCCAAAACCTGACATTATCCCCCCCGGTGCGTCTTTACTTGTAGGAGACAGAAAATGACTTGCGCACCAGACGGCGTTGCTGTATCTTACGGGGACAGGATTACCGCTCGGGAAAGAGCACGGAGGGATGGAATGAGCAGCGATCACAGTCCCCAGAAAATGGAGGCCGCTTTGGCAGACATCTACGATGAATACTTCGACCGCGTGGCGAGATACATCTACATCCGCATCAGCGACCGCGCCGAGGCGGAGGACCTGGCCGGAGAGGTGTTCCTCAGGGCGCTCGGCTCGCTGCGGTCGTACCGCGGCACGGCGGACAGGCTGCCGGCATGGCTGTTCAGCATCGCCCGCAACATGGTGGTGGACCACTACCGGCGCCGCTCCGTGAGGCAGTCGGTGCCGCTGGACTCGGTGGAGATCGCCGACGGGCACGATGTCGATGAGGCCACCGACACCCGGCTGAGCATCCAGTCGCTGTCGCGGGCATTGCCCCTGCTGACCGAGGCCCAGCGCGAGGTCATCGGCCTGCGCTTCTTCGCCGGCCTGTCGTCGGCGGAAACGGGCGAGGTCATGGGCAAGAGCAGCGGCGCGGTGCGAGAGATGCAGCGCACGGCCATCGTCAGGCTGCGCGAGCTGATGCAGGCATAAATTAAATGGAGGTGCTGTGATGGAAGACAGATTCGACAAACTGCTGGACGAGTGCATCGACCGCATGACGCGGGGCGAGACGCTGGAGCAGTGCCTGGCCGCATACCCCCAGCACGCCGCGGAGCTGAAGCCCCTGCTGGAGGCGGCCTTCGGCATCGTGGACGCCACGGAGCAGGTGCCGGGCAAGGCCGCCAAGGCCGAGGCCCGCCGCCGCTTCAACGAGGCGCTGGTGGAGAGGCGGGAGCATGTGCCGTGGCTCGACCGCGTGCTGGCCCCGCTGGCCCTCAGCCGGGCGCGGGCGCTGGCAACGGTGACCGTAACCGTTTTCGTGGCCATCATCGGCGTGGCGGTGTACGGCGCGCTGGGCACCGAGCCGGAAGGCTCGCCGGTGTCGTACGTCCCCGGCGAGGGCGTGACCATGGAGCAGTTCGCCTCCGCGGAGCAGTTCCAGTCCTACATGGAGGAGGCCGACGCCCTGCTCGGCGGCAGCTACGGCTGGGGCGGCGGCATGCGGGTCCTGACGCAGGACTCATGGAACGAGGTGGGAGTGCCTGCGCCGGCGCCGGAGGCGGGCAAGGGTGAGGCGGCAGGCTCTTCGGACGCCGACCGCGTGTCGGGCACCAACGTGCAGGTGGCCGGCATCGACGAGCCGGACATCGTCAAGACCGACGGACAGTCCATATTCTTCTCCTCGGAGAACTTCTACTACTACCCGCGGCCCATCATAATGGAGGATCTGGTGATATTCGACGAGGGGAACGGGTCCTCCGGCGCGGAAGGCAAGTCCATAGCGGTGACGCCGCCCGAGTGGTATGCCGATACCAAGGTCATCGACGCCCTGCCTGCGGAGAACGTGTCCGTCGCCGCCAAGATCAACATGACCGGCGACCTGCTGCTCCACGGCGACACGCTGATGGTCTTCACCTGGGACACCATCTACGGCTACGACGTGTCCGACCCGCAGAACCCAACGAGCGCGTGGGAGCTGGTGCTGGGCAACAACACCGCCATCGAGGGCGCGCGGCTGTACGGGGACAGGGTGTACCTCATCACCGAGACGTGGGTCCAGAGGAACCACCCCTGCCCCATCGAGCCCGTCCTGCAGGGGGGGGAGGCAGTGAAGGTGATGTGCACCGATATCTACTACCCCGTAGTCCCGTTCAACACGGACGTCACCTACACCGCCATGATCTTCGACCCGGCCACGGGAGGCATCGAGGACAGCGTCTCGTTCGTCGGCTCGTCCTACTCATCGGTGCTGTACATGTCCCCCGAGGCGATCTATGTCACCTACCCGCAGTACCCCGACGTCCTGCCCTTCGCCGTTGACTTCCTCACCGTGCAGTGCGCGGACCTGCTGCCGGCGTCGGTCATCGACAGGCTGAACAATGTCATGGGCTACGACATCAGCGATTCCTCCAAGATCAACGAGATCGGGGTGATCCTCGGCGACCACCTGGACTCCCTGAACGCCGACGGCTACACGCGGACGGTGAACGAGATGCAGAACCGCCTCAACGACTACCTGGAGGCGCACAAGCGTGAGTTCGAGAGGACGGGCATCGTGAAGATAACCCTCGACGGGCTGGACATAGCGGCCACCGGCAGCGTGTCCGGCCACCCGCTGAACCAGTTCTCGCTGGACGAGTGGGGCGGGCACCTGCGCATCGCCACCACCGTCGAGGGCAGCTTCGGCTTCGGCGGGTTCTGGGGCTGGTGGGACAGCGTCAACGACGTGTACGTGCTGGACGGCGACCTGAACGTGGTCGGCGCAGTGCTGGACCTCGGCCTGACGGAGCGCATATACTCGGCGCGGTTCATCCAGGACAAGGGCTACCTGGTGACCTTCCGCCAGATCGACCCGTTCTACGTCATGGACCTGTCCGACCCGCAGAGCCCGCAGGTCACCGGCGAGCTCAAGATACCGGGCTACTCCTCCTACCTGCACCCCATAACCGGGGACCTGATCCTGGGCATCGGCATGGACGAGGGCAAGGTCAAGGTATCCCTGTTCGACGTGAGCGACCCGGCCAACCCCGCGGAGGTGGACAAGTACACCCTCAGCGAGTACTGGTCGGACATACTGAACACCCACCACGCCTTCCTGCTGGATGAGAAACACGGCGTGTTCTTCCTCCCCGGCAGCAGCGGCGGCTACATATTCTCCTACACCGATAACGAGCTGGAGCTGGTGAAGGCCGTCGGCGACATCTACGCCCGCAGGGCGCTGTACATCAACGACTACCTGTACATCATCGGCGACGACGGCATGGTGGTGCTGGACGAGACGGACTGGGAGCGTGTCGGCTCGCTGGACTTCAAGTAACGCCTTTCGCGACCGGTGCAAGGTGCCCCCGTCGTAATGGCGGGGGCATCTTTTTATGCGGGCAGCGATACGCATGCCCGGTGCGACCTGCGCCGCTTGCAAAATGCAGCCAGTCGATTATAATGGGCGAATCCATTAGTATCGCGGGAGGCAATCATGAAACACTATGACGTTATCGTAGTCGGCTCCGGCTCGGGGATGCTTATCGCGGACGAGGCTGTCGGGCACGGCCTCAGGGTGGCGCTGGTGGACAGGGGGCCCTACGGCGGCACCTGCCTCAACTCCGGCTGCATCCCCTCCAAGATGCTGATCTACCCCGCCGACCGCATCGTGGAGATACAGGAGGCGGGCAAGCTGGGCGTCAAGGCCGACATTAAGGCTATCGACTTCAAAGCGATAATGCGGCGCATGCGCCACAGCATCGGCGAGACGCGGGAGCACATCCGCGCGGGCATCGAGGGCATAGAGAACCTCGACTTCTACGAGGGCGAGGGCCGTTTCGTCGCCGAGCGCACCATCGAGGTCAACGGTGCGAAAATAGAGGGGCAAAATATCTTCCTCGCCTCCGGCTCCCGCCCGCTCATCCCGCCTATCGACGGCCTGCAAAAAGTCGATTACCTGACCAACGAGACACTGCTACAGCTCGACGAGCTACCCCAGAGCCTGATCATCATCGGCGGCGGCTACATCGGCGTGGAGTACGGCCACTTCTTCGCCGCCGTGGGCACCAAAGTCACCATCCTGGAGATGACGGACCGGCTGGTGCCGGTGGAGGAGCCGGAGATACGCGGGCTGCTGTACGACCAGCTTAGCAAACGGATGGACGTGCGCCTCAACTCGCAGGCGCAGGAGATAACAAACGATGGCGGCAGGGTTAAGGTGAGGGTCAAGGACAGCGTGACCGGCGAGAGCAAAGACTTCACCGCCGACCGCATACTGATCGCCGTGGGCCGCCGCTCCAACGCCGACCTGCTCGGCGTGGAGAACGCCGGCATCGAGCTCGACAAGCGGGGTTTCATACATACAAACGATAAACTGGAGACCAGCGTGAAGAACGTCTACGCGGTGGGCGACGCCAACGGGCGGCAGATGTTCACCCACGCGGCCAACCGCGAGGCGCTCATCGCGTCGGAGAACCTGCTCCACGACGCCGGCCTCAGGATGAGCTACGACGCCGTGCCCCACGCCGTCTACTCCCACCCCCAGATAGCGGCGGTGGGCCTCACCGAGGAGCAGGCGCGACAGGACCACGACATACTCATCGCGCGGGTGCCCTACACCGACGTGGCCAAGGGGGAGGCGATGATGGAGCGGGAGGGGTTCGCCAAGGCGATAGTGGAAAAGGAGGGCATGAAGATACTGGGGTTCCACATCATCGGCCCCTTCGCCCCCACGCTCATCCAGGAGGTGGTCAACGCCATGACGTCGAAGGGCAACATCGAGGAGATAAACAACGGCATCCACATCCACCCCGCCCTTTCGGAGTTGATACAGAACACGGTGAACAGCCTGGAGGAAGTCTAGTTACCGGCTGCCGGACACGATTTGGCGTTACTCCGCAGGCTCTTCAGGCCGGCCGCGCGACCGGCGCCGCCACCATATGAACGCCACCACTATCAGCCCCAGCAGTAGCCCACCCGCTACGCTGATCCCGATCAGCGCGCCGGTGCTCAGGCCGCCGCCTTCGTCGGGTTCAGGCGTCACCGTCGGCTTGGGGGTCGTTGTAGCGCTGGTCGTAGGCGTGGGCACGGCGGGCGCCGCCAGCACCCCGTA
>CAZYOO010000084.1:0-4860 GCA_964649185.1 uncultured Dehalococcoidales bacterium | reverse complement strand
GCCAGTGCAGCGTTTTCGCCGAGTCGGAGGTGGTGACCCTGATCAACGAGGGCATAGACGTGATCGACATCGCCGCCGGCGTCAACAGCTCGGTGGCCGGCAGACTGAACTCGATGGTGAGGAAGGTGGGACTGGTGGAGGATGTGGTGCTTACCGGCGGCTGCGCCAAGAACGAGGGGCTGGCACAGGCGCTGGAGAAGAAGCTGGGGGTCAAGGTGATCCACCTGTCGGAGGACCCGCAGATCGCCGGTGCGGTGGGGGCGGCGGTCATCGCGGCGGAGAGGGTGAGCCAGCAGTCGGGGGGTAAGTCTGGCTAGGCGGCTAATAGGAAATACGGATGAACTCTAACTCAATCGTCAACCGGTAGAATACATTTGAATGGATATCGAGCGGTCACACAACATATGTGCTAGATAATTAAGGAGGGCCTTTTTGGAGTACGAGACCTTATTATTCGAAAAACAAAATGGATTCTGCGTTATCACCCTTAACCGTCCCCAGTCGTTGAATGCGATCAACGTGAAGATGTGGAGCGAGCTGAGCCAGGTGGTAGATGTGATCGACAACGACGACGAGATTAAGGCATTCATCTTTACCGGTACGCCGCGGACCGACGGCAGGCCCTGCTTCTGCGCCGGGGCCGACCTCAAGGAAATGGCGGGTTTCACCAGCGGGGGGGTTCTCGATGAATCTACCGGAGATGCCCCTGCCAACGTCTCCCTATCAAAGCCATCAGGGGTAAAGAATTTCTGGGCCCTGCGGCAGCCCAAACCCGCCATGACCCCCGCCTTCGAGAAGATCACCTGGTCTCCCAAGATATCAATCGCTGCTATCGACGGCACATGTACCGCGGGAGGCACCGAAATGGCGCTGGCCTGCGACATGGTTGTCGCCTCGGAGACGGCCCAGATCAGCGATATACATGTGAAGAACCTGGGTTGGATCGGTGGCGCTGGAGGGACGGCCAACATGGCGTGGCGCGTCGGTGTCTCCAAGGCCATCGAGCTATGCTGTACCGGTGATGTCATTGATGGCAGGGAGGCCCACCGAATCGGTTTCGCCAACCAGGTCTGGCCGCCGGACCAGTACCTGGGCAAAGCCAAGGAACTTGCGGGCAAGATCGGCGGCATGCGCCTGGCGGCTCTGATAATGACCAAGGCCACCATCCGCTCTGTCGAGGATATGGATCGCAGATCGACCCTGCGCTACTGCGACGATGGATTCTCCATCCTGTTGAGCGAACAGGACACCGCCGATTTCGGGCCACAGCGTTGGATGGACCAGCGCTAGACAAAGGAGGCCAAGCTGCTATGTCGCCGAATAAGCGAGAAGGGGCACTCACCGGCTATCGGATACTCGATCTCACCGACAGCAGGGGCGCTTACTGCACCAAGCTGCTTGCTGACATGGGCGCGGATGTGGTCAAGATAGAGCCGCCCCATGGAGACGTGGGGCGTAACACGCCCCCATTCCTCAACGGCGAGCCACACCGAGAGAAAAGCCTCTACTTCCTCTACCGTAACGCTAACAAACGCGGCATAACGCTGAACATAGAGTCGGACGAGGGGAAAGATATTTTAAAGGAGCTGTCTAAGTCTGCCGATGTGCTGGTGGAGAACTATAGTCCGGGATATATGGACAGCATGGGACTAGGTTACGATGTGCTAGAGGGAATCAATCCTAAGCTCATTATGGCCAGCATCACCGAGTTCGGCCCCGATGGCCCATGGCGAGACCACAAGGGATCCAATATCGTGGATTTCGCCCTCAGCGGCGTAATGATAACCAGCGGCTATACCGGAAAGGCTCCCACGCTTCTGCCCGGCACGCCAGCCTACGACGCCGCATCAGAGATCGCCGATATCGAGATACTGGCCGCCATCTACTGCCGCGATGCCATAGGCAAGGGACAGAAGGTCGATGTTTCGGTTCACGAGGCCGCCCGAACCGGGCTGTACCCCTGGTCGGTGCCTATTTACTCCTATGCCCTTAACCCTGACGGGCCGCCTCCAGCGATCGAATCACGGCTGGGTGCACAGATATTCCCGGTTTACCCCTGCAAGGATGGCTTTGTCCGGGTAATAGCGATAACCCCGAGGAACTGGCAGGCTCTAGTCCGGGTGCTGGGCAGCCCCGAGGTGCTGATGCTGCCTGACTGGGAGAATTTCATCTACCGCGTCGGTAACGCCGAGGACTTGTATGCTATCATGCTGGAGTTCACTACCAAGTTCACCCAGATAGAGCTGTGGGAGGCCGGGTTCCGCGAAGGCGTTCCCATCACCCCGATTTACGACATACCCACGTTTACTAACAGTGCTGACGCAACCGCGAGGAAGTTTTTCGTAGAAGTAGATCACGCGGTAGCCGGCAAGGGGCAATACCCCGGCCCGCCGTATAAGTGGAGTGAAACCCAGCCATCCATCCGGCGGGCAGCTCCGTGCCTCGGCGAGCACAACGAGGAGATATATTGTGGTGAACTGGGCCTCACCACAGGAGACATCACCGCCCTCAGGTACGCCGGGGTGCTGTAGGAGGTTATGACATGAAGCGCACTGCTCTCGAAGGGATAATGGTGATCAGCCTGGGCACCGGCGTGGTCGTCCCCGATGCCACAAAGATGCTGGGAGAGCTGGGGGCCAACGTCATCAAGTTCGAGTCGACCGACAATCCTGACTTCGTCAGAACCCTGGGGCCGAAGAATACCGTAGCCGGTTTCAACGAGTCGAACCGTAACAAGCGCAGCTTCGGAGTGAACCTCAAGTCCGATAAGGGAAGAGACCTTGCAAAACGGCTGATCACGATGAGCGATGTGGTGGTAGAGAACTTCCGCGGCGGCGTAGTGAAGAGCCTGGGCCTCGATTATGACAGCGTCAAACCGCTCAAGCCTGACATTATCTATATAAGCAGCCAGGGCTTCGGCGGAGGCGGGCCCCACGGCGATTACCCCTGCTATGGCCCGATGCTCTCAGCTGCCTCGGGCATGCTCTCCATCTGGAAACAGCCGGATGACCCCTATCCCGCGGGCTCAAACTCCCCACTACCCGACCACATGGCCAGCAAGCATGTAGCAATTGCAGCACTTGCCGCCCTCGACTACAGGCGCCGCACCGGCAAGGGCCAGTATATAGATGTGGCCCAGACGGAGGTTGCCGCCGCCCTCATCGGCGAGCACTACCTCGACTACACCATGAACAAACGTGAGCCGCAGGCTGCAGGCAACCGCTGCGCGTATGCCGCACCCCACGGCTGTTACCCCTGCCAGGGACAGGACAACTGGGTGGCCATCAGCGTGTTCACCAATGAGGAATGGCGCAGCTTCGGCGAAGCCATCGGCAACCCGGAGTGGGCTAAAGACCCCAGGTTCGCTGACATACCCGGGCGGCTTAAAAACGTTGAGGAGCTCGACCGACTGGTAGCAGAATGGACATCCCCTCGTGATGCCTGGGAAGTCATGGAAATGCTTCAAGGGGCCGGTGTGCCAGCTGGAGTGGTGCAACGAGCGCAAGATACATTGAAAGACCCTCAGCTCAAACATCTCCATGCCATTGTAGAACTGGAACACCCCGAAGTCGGGAAGCGTCTATATAACAATGTAGCTTTCCATATGTCAGAGACTCCCCCGCTCCCCAGCAGCCCCGCCCCCCTGTTGGGGCAGCATACCAACGAGATATGCCGTGAACTGCTGAAGATGTCCGCGGAGGAGTTTGAGCAACTTACAACTGAAGGGATCTTGGAGAGCGCGTGACGCAAAATAATAGGGAAAAAGGAGGATGCATCAATGAAGGCAGCAGTACTGTACGAGAACAATACGCCGCTGAAGATCGAGGAGCTTACCTTGGATGAGCCCCAGGCGAACGAAGTGCTGGTTAAGATTGAGTATGTCGGGTTGTGCCATTCCGACCTCCACTTCATGAAGGGCGAGATGCCCCAGGCCCTGCCCTTCGTGCCGGGGCACGAGGGTGCAGGAGTGGTAGAGAAGGTAGGCCCGGGTGTTAGCACACTCCAGCCGGGAGACCATGTAATAATGATGGTGACCTTTAGCTGCGGGAAGTGCTACTATTGTCACGAAGGGATGCCCACCTGGTGTGTAGAGAACCTGCCCGTCCAGATGATGGGCACCCTGCCCTACGGCGGCATACGACTGCACAAGGGGAATCAGGACATCCATCACCTATTCGGGCTGGCCTGCTATGCTGAGAAGGTAGTGGTACATGAGCGTTCAGCAGTTAAGATAAGGGATGACATGCCAATGGAGGTCGCATGCCTCCTCGGCTGTGGTACCTCTACCGGCATCGGCTCAGCCTTAAATACAGCAGGGATTAAAGCCGGGCAAAGCATCGCCATCTTCGGCTGCGGCGGTGTGGGATTGAGCTCCGTCATAGGCGCTCACCTGGCCGGGGCAACGGTTATAGCCGTGGACGTCCTCGACAACAAGCTGGAGAAGGCCAAAGAACTAGGTGCAGATTATATTATCAATGCCAAAAACGATGATCCCCAGGTGAAGATCCAAGAGATACTGGGGCATGGGGCCGATGCCGCCATCGAATTCATCGGCAACGCGGAGGTTATGCTCAAGGCCTTTGGCTCCATCCGAGCCAGGGGAGTATTTGTGGTCGCCGGCATGGCTCCCATCACCGCCATGCTCAACATAGCCCCCTTTGAATTCTTCCTCGGCAAGACCATCACCGGTTCGGTACAGGGCGATATCGTTCCGCAGGTTGATATACCAAATTACGTGGACCTGTTTATGGCAGGCAAGCTGCCCATCGACAAGCTCATCACTAGGAGCTACAGCCTGGACCAGATAAATGAGGCCTATGATGACCTGCAAAAAGGGGACTTGATACGAGGGGTTATTAA
>CAZYOO010000083.1:0-5015 GCA_964649185.1 uncultured Dehalococcoidales bacterium | reverse complement strand
CCGCCGCACTGTTGACAACGTCGAAAATAGCTGTACAATATTTGAAACCGCCTGAGTTCTCATCATGCGGCGATCAAGCTGGAAAGGAGGAGCAACATGGAGATTTGGACCCTCGTTATAGGGATTCTCAGCGTGCTGTTCGGCATCCTGGTGATAGTGCAGCCCAGGATCATTGCCTACCTGGTGGGCTTCTACTTCATCGCTGTAGGGGTTCTTTGGATAATAAAAGCATTATAACGTTCGAGATGTAAGGCGCAGCTCAAACGATCTCGGCGGGGAGGCCCAGCACGTGTTCCCGCGCCTCGGCGGCGACGAACAGCGAGCCGCTGACGCAGACGAGGTCTTTCGCCCCGGCTATCGACAGGGCGCGCTCGACCGCATCCGCGACGCTTTCCGATGTTGTGCCCTCGACCCCCTGCCTTTTCAGTTCATCGAGAAGGGGATTCAGTGCCATCGACCGCGGGTGGCGCGAGCGGGTGGCGATGACGGCGCCGGCTATCGGCGCCAGTTCCGCCACCATCCCCGCCACATCCTTATCCGACGAGGCGCCGATCACCAGTATCAGGCGCTCGCGGTCGAAATACTGCGCTATCGCCTCCTTCAGCCGCCGTGCCGAATCGGCGTTGTGGGCGCCGTCCACCATCAGTGTCGGCTCCCGCCTCAGCACCTCCAGGCGCCCCGGCCAGCTCACCCGCGCCAGCCCTTCAGCGATATGTCTCGATGCGACCCCCAGCGTCTCCAGCGCGGCCACCGCCGTAGCCGCGTTCTCCAGCTGGTGCGCCCCCAGCATGGGGATCGCAAGCCGGTAGCTGCCCTTCGTTCCCTCCACCTCGAACGATTGTCCCGATGAATCCGCCGCCATCTTCCTCCACTTCACGTCATGGCCGACAACCACCAGCGGGGTCTCGTTGCGGCGGCAGGCATCCTCGATCGCCGCGGCCGCTTCCGGATGCTGGGGAGCGCTTATCACCCGCGCCCCCCGCTTGATGATGCCCGCCTTCTCCACTGCTATCTGCGCCAGCGTGTCGCCCAGCACCTCGGCGTGGTCCCTGCTGATGGAGGTCATCACGCAGACCTCGGGCGATACCACGTTGGTAGCGTCCAGCCTGCCCCCCAGCCCGGTCTCCAGCACCTGGTAATCGACACCGCAGTGGTCGAAGAACGAGAAGGCGACGGCGGTCAGTATCTCGAAGGTGGTGAGCTCGCCGTACTGGTGGCGACGGTTGACCCCCTCGACCACGGGTTTGGCCTTGCCGACAAGGTCGGCGAACACCCCCTCCGTAATCATCTCGCCATCGACCGCCATCCGCTCGCGGAAGGTGTGCAGGTGGGGGGAGGTGTACAGCCCGGTGCGATAGCCGGCAGACGAGAGGGCGAAGGCGATCATGGCCGCGGTGCTGCCCTTGCCCTTGGTGCCCGCTATGTGCACCGTCCGCGGCTTGAGGTGGGGGTTGCCCAGCGGCGACAGAAGCTCCGCCATGCGCCTCAGGTCGAAGTTGGCCGCCGAGTATGCCGAGCCGGGCAATTTCTCGAAATCGGTGAAGCTCAACAGGTAGCGCAGCGATTCCCGGTAGTCCACAGGGGGTATTATATCATGTATAATATTACTTACCCATGTTTACCCACCTGCACGTCCACACCGAGTACAGCCTCCTCGACGGGCTTTGCCGCATCGAGGACCTGATCCTGAGAGCGCAGGAGCTGGGCATGGGCTCTCTGGCGATCACCGATCACGGCGTGATGTACGGCGCCATCGAGTTCTACCGCAAAGCCCGCAAAGCCGGGGTGAAGCCCATCATCGGCTGCGAGGTGTATGTCGCCCCCCAGGGGCGGCAGTCGAGGAGCCCCGCCGACAAGAGCCCGTACCACCTCACCCTGCTGGCCAGGGACGAGACCGGCTACCGCAACCTGCTTCAACTTACGACGAAGGCCCACCTCGAGGGCTTCTACTACCGCCCCCGCGTCGACCGGGAGCTGCTGGAGCAGCACCGCCAGGGGCTGGTGGCCCTCTCCGGCTGCCTCCAGGGCGAGGTGCCGCGCCTGCTGCTGGAGGGACAGGGAGAGGAAGCGCGCGAATCGGCCCAGTGGCACCGCGATACGTTCGGCGAATTCTACCTGGAGATACAGCGGCACCCCATAGCCGAACTCGACCGGGTGAACCCCCTGCTGATCGAACTCGGCGCGGAGCTGGATATCCCCATCGTCGCCACCAACGATGTGCACTACATCCGGGAGGACGACTTCCGCTCCCACGAGCTGCTGCTGTGCATCCAGCGCAACACCACCATCCATGACGACAAGCGCTACAGCATGGGCCGGAGCTTCTACCTGATGAGCGAGGAGGAGATGGCGGGCCTGTTCGCCGACATCCCGCAGGCGCTGGAGAACACGCAGCGCGTGGCCGACCTGTGCAACCTGGAGCTGGAGTTCGGGCGGCTGCTGCTGCCGGAGGCGGCCACCCCGCCGGGCAGGACCGCCGATGAGCACCTCGCCGAGATGTGCCGCGAGGGGCTGAAACGACGCCTCGGCGAGCCGTCGCCGGAGGCCGTCGCCCGCCTGGACTACGAGCTGAGCGTGATAAGGGAGACCGATTTCGCCAACTATTTCTTCGTCGTCTCGGACCTGATCTCTTTCGCCCGGGAGCGCAAGATCGTGTTCGGCGTGCGCGGCAGCGCCGCCGCCAGCCTGGTGCTGTACGCCCTGGGTATCACCGACATCAACCCGCTGGAGCACAAGCTGGTGTTCGAGCGATTCCTCAACGTGGAGCGCAAGGAGATGCCGGATATCGACCTCGACTTCCAGGACGAGCGCCGCGAGGAGGTGATATCCTACGCCGCCGGCAAGTACGGGCCCGATTGCGTGGCCCAGATCATCACCTTCGGCACCTTCGGCGCCCGCGCGGCCATCCGCGATGTGGGCCGCGCCCTGGCCATGCCCTACGGCGACGTGGACCGCGTGGCCCGGCTGGTGCCGGCCAGCCCCCATATAACGCTGCAACAGGCGCTGGACGAGAACCCGGAGTTCGGCCAGATGTACCGCGACGACGAGGGCGTGCGCCAGCTGGTGGACGACGCCCGCCGCCTCGAGGGCACCGCCCGCCACTCATCCACCCACGCCGCCGGCGTGGTCATCTCCAAGGAGCCGCTGACGCATCACGTGCCCCTGCAGCGCCCGACAAGGGGCAGCGAGGGGGCCATCGCCATGACCCAGTTCCCCATGGAGGCCATCGCCGAGATCGGCCTGCTCAAGATGGACATCCTGGGGCTGGCCAACCTCACCGTGCTGCAGAAGACCATAGAGCTGATATCCGAGACCAGGGGCATCGACATCGCCCTCACCGAGATACCGCTGGACGACCCCAAAACCTTCGAGCTGCTGTCCGCGGGCGAGACCACCGGCGTGTTCCAGCTGGAAGGCTCGGGTATGCGCCGCTTCGTCAAGGAGCTCAAGCCGTCCTCCTTCAGCGATGTGGCCGCCATGATCGCCCTGTACCGCCCCGGCCCGATGCAGCACATCGCCACCTTCATCAAGGCCAAGCAGGGCCTGGAGCCGATCAAGTTCCCCCACCCCATCCTCGCCGAGATACTGGAAGAGACCTACGGCGTCATCGTCTATCAGGACCAGGTGCTGCTCATCGTGCAGGCCTTCGCCGGCTACAGCCTGGGGGCAGCCGACATCTTCCGCAAGGCGATGGGCAAGAAGATCGCCGGGGTGATGCAGCAGGAGCGGCAGAACTTCATGGACGGCGCTGAAAAGAAGGGCTTCTCGCCGCAACTGGCGCAGCAGATATTCGACCTCATCGAGCCGTTCGCCGGCTACGCCTTCAACAAGGCGCACAGTGTGAGCTACGCCATGATCGCCTACCAGACCGCCTACTTCAAGGCCAACTACCCGGCGGAGTTCATGAGCGCCCTGCTCACCAACGACATCGGCAACTCGGACAAGATACGCACCGCCGTGGGCGAGTGCACCCGCCTCGGCATCCCGGTGCTGCCCCCGGACATCAACCGCAGCCAGGCCAACTTCGCCATCGAGCGCGCCGACGGCGGGGACTGCATCCGCTTCGGGCTGGCGGCCATCAAGAACGTGGGCCTGGGGGCGGTGGAGCCGCTGATAGCCGCCCGCGGGGAGCAGGGGTTCGACTCCGTGGCCGACTTCTGCCGCCGCGCCGACCTGCGCTCGCTGAACAAGCGCGCGCTGGAGAGCCTGATCAAGGTGGGGGCGCTGGACCCGCTGGGCGAGCGCGGCGCCCTGCTCGCCGGCATCGACCGCATCCTGTCGCTGGCGCAGCGGGAGAAACAGCTCAAGGAGAGCGGCCAGTCCACCATGTTCGACCTGTGGGGCGAGAGCGTGCCCCTGCCCCTGCCCGACCTGGAGCTGGACGGTGGCGGCACCACCACCGCCGAGAAGCTGGCGTGGGAGCGCGAGCTGCTGGGGACCTACGTCTCCGAGCACCCGTTCAGCCGCCTGGCCTCCACCCTCCCGCCCAACGCCACCCTGTGCGGCGAGATAGAGGAGGGCATGGCCAACCGGGAGGTGGTCACCGCCGGCATGGTGTCATCGGTGAGGCACCTGTACACCAAGGACGGCCGCCCCTTCGCCGTCGCCGTGCTGGAGGACCTGGACGGGCAGGTGGAGGTCACCGCCTGGCCCGAGGTGTACGAGCAGACAGGCGAGCTGTGGGAGGAGGGCGCCATCCTGCTGGTGGAGGGCAGGGTGAAGGTGCGTAACGACCGCGTCAGCCTCAACTGCGACCGCGTCCGCCGCTACCAGCCCGGCGAGGAGGCCGCGCCGCCGCCCGCACCGACGCCACCGAAGCCGGTGCGACGGCTGCTGATGAGCATGGCGCAGACCGACGACAAAGAGGCCGACGTGGAACGCCTGAACCTTATATTCGCCGCCATCAACGAGTACCGCGGCACGGACGAGGTGCGACTCCGAGTCACCGGCGGCAACGGCACCAAGACGCTGCGGCTGCCCGGCGCCGGCTACTGCCCCGAGCTGCACGCCCGGCT
>CAZYOO010000082.1:0-5549 GCA_964649185.1 uncultured Dehalococcoidales bacterium | reverse complement strand
TTTCAAGACCGCTACCATAAGCCACTCGGACACCCCTCCCCTCCGATAGTATACACAGCTTATTCCATATCCTCAATCGGTTTTCCCGATTTGCCGCGGAAGAACACGCCCAGCAGCGGCTGCTCCAATAGCGGCACCTGAGCCAGCTTGAACGCCAGGCTGATATCGCCGGGGTCGTGGAGCCAGGGGCGTTCCGGGGATGACTCCGGCAACAAGACCGGTTCGGTATCCCGCAGGTAGAAGGCCTTCTCCCGTATTATCTCGAAAAGCCATTGCGGGTTGTAGGTGACGCAGGGGGTCAGCACCGTGATGAAGGAGAATCCCTTGTGTTCGATCCCTTCCTGGATGAGCCATTCGAGGTGCGCCACATCGGTGGCTATCCCCTGTGCGATGAAGCTCGCTCTGGTGGATGCGCTGTAGCTGACCATGTCCAGCAGGGGGTCCACCGGCGGGTAGTATTCGTGGGACAGGAACACCCCCTCGCCGCGCCTCACATTGGGGGTCGTAGGGCTGACCTGTCCCTTGGTCAGGGCGTATATAAAATTGTTCACCATGATGCAGGTGATATCCACGTTCCGCCTGACAACGTGGGGCAGGTGTCCAGCACCGATGCTGAAGAAATCGCCGTCACCCCCCACCACCAGAACCGTGAGCTCGGGGCGGGCCAGTTTTGCCCCCTGCGCTATGGGCACCGCTCGGCCGTGGATGCTGTTGAAGCCGTACGAGTCCACGTAGGCCGGCATCCGCGACGAGCAGCCGATGCCGGAGACGATTAGGGTCTTATGCCGGGGCAGCCCCAGCCGGGGCAGCACCCTCTTGGTCAGGGCGGTGAGCGTGCCGAAATTGCCGCAGCCGGAGCACCATATGGGCTTGACCCCTGTCCTGTATTCGCCGGCCTTCGTCACTTCACCACCTCCGTTATCACTTCGGCCAGCTCCCTTTGGCTGAAAGGCCTGCCGCCCGCCCGGCAGTACGGCCTTGAGTCGCCCGGCAGGTCTGCCTGCGAGCGCAGGTAGCGGTACAGCTGTCCCGAATAGTTCATTTCGATCACCAGCAGACGCTCCACGGACTCGACGAACCGCACCACCTTATGCGGCAGGGGATGGAGCAGCTCGGGAATGCACACCTTCAGTTCGCCTTCCACCGCCATTTGCCCCACGGTCTCCAAGACGAAAGGCGCGGACGACCCCCAGGTGACTATCCCTGCAGTCGCCTTCTCATTGCCCAGGACCCGGACCAGATCGCCCCTGTCCCGCAGCGGGGATAGCTTTTCCCACCTCTTCTGGTGCAGGGACTGATGGGTCTGGTGATCGAAGGCGGGGGCGCCGCCCTGGTTGTGGGTCAGCCCGGTGGTGCGATAGGTGAAGCCCTCGTCTCCGGCAACCGCCATCGGCGATACGAGATCGTTCGTCACCCGGTAGCGCAGGTAGCCGTCGGTCTCCTCGGCGGCGGGCTTCTTCCTCTCGATCACGTTGTAGTCGCTCTTCATGAAGCCGTCGTTCACCGCCACGAAGGTCTGCCCCAGCCACTGGTCGGAGAGGATTATCACCGGCGTCTGGTACCCTTCGGCCATGTTGAAGCCCTCGATGACCAGCCGGTAGCAGCCGTCGATATCGTACGGCGCCAGCACCACCCGCGGGGCGTCCCCGTGCCCGCCGTATATGGCGTGGTCCAGGTCCGACTGCTCCGACTTGGATGGGATGCCGGTGGATGGCCCGCAGCGCTGGACGTCAATCACCACCAGCGGTATCTCGGCGGCGGACGCCAGCCCGATGCTCTCGGTCATCAGGTCGAAGCCGGGGCCGCTGGTGCCGGTGAGCGATTTCGCGCCGACGAAGGAGGCCCCGATGGCCATGCCCACGGCGGCTATCTCGTCCTCGGCCTGCACGAATACCCCCTGCTCATAGAACAGCCCCTCCAGCATGTCCTGCATCACCTCCGCCGAGGGGGTGATGGGGTAGCCGAAATACGCCCGGCACCCGGCGCGGAGGGCCGCCCGCGCCATGGCGTTGTTGCCGTGGATGACCACCTTGGGGGATTCGTCCCGCGACGGCTCCAGCGCCAGGTCGGGGAAGGACATCTCGGCGAAGATGCTCTCGCCGACGTCCAGGGCGACGATGTTCTCCTTCAGCAGCTGGAGGGCGGTGTCCTCCTCGACGACCCGTTCCACACGCCCCCGGTCGAAGGACAGCATGCGGCTCAGCAGGCCCAGCGCCACCAGGTTCATGTTCCGCTCCGAGCCGGTCTCCTCCTGGCTGATGCGGGACAGGCCGATCTTGAAGCTGTTCCGGGGCAGCTTCATCCCCGACGGGGGGTCGTCATCGTAAATCACCACGGTATCGGCCCCCAGCGTCAGTTCCGTCTCGAACTCCAGGTACTTCTCCCAGGAGAAGCACACCAGCAGGTCCAGCACGTCAGCGGGGAGGGAGAGGCGCCGCGAGTCCAGGATCAGCCTGACCGCCGAGCCGCCGCCCCGGATCTGGGCGGTGTAGTACCGCGGCATGCGGCTGAAATACCCTTGCGAGGCGGCGATGCGCTGCAGCAGGCTGCCCATCGCCACTATGCCGTGGCCTCCGGCACCGACGATGCCCAGCGTTACGTTTGACCTCATCGTTTTCCCTTATCCTTCGAAATGGGCGGCAGCCGTCCGGAGGGATGCCGTGGATTGCGGCTGCGAATCTGCCGCCGGATCCCGGCGGAACAGGTGCAGTTCTATTTTATCACTTCGAACCCGGTATAGGGGCGCAGCGCTTCCGGAATCGCCACGCTGCCGTCGGGCTGCTGGTGGTTCTCCAGCAGCGAGATGAGAACGCGGGGCAGCGCCAGCCCGGAGCCGTTCAGGGTGTGGACGAAACGGGGCTTGTCCCCCTCCTCGGGGCGGTAGCGGATGTTGGCCCGCCGCGCCTGGAAGTCGGCGCAGTTGGAGCAGGAGCTGACCTCCAGCCACTCGCCGCAGCCGGGGGCCCACATCTCGATATCGTACGACTTGGCGGAGGCGAAGCCGAGGTCGCCGGTGCACAGGGCCAGCACGCGGTAGGGTATCTCCAGGCGGCGGCACACCTCCTCGGCGTTGGCCACCATCCTCTCCAGCTCATCGTACGACTCGCCGGGGGCGGCGAACTTGTACAGCTCCACCTTGTCGAACTGGTGCCCCCGCTTGATGCCCTTGGTGTCCTTGCCCGCCGACATCTTCTCGCGGCGGAAGCAGGCGGTGTAGGCTACATAATATATGGGCAGGGCATCCGGCGGCAGTATCTCATCGCGGTGCAGGTTGGTCAGCGCCACCTCGGCGGTGGGCAGGAACCAGAAGTCGTCCTCGTCGTCGTGGTACAGGTTGTCGGCGAACTTGGGCAGGTTGCCCGAGCCCACCATGCACTCCCGCTTGACCATGTACGGCGGGTATATCTCGGTGTAGCCGTGCTCCCCGGTGTGCAGATCCAGCATGAACGATATCAGGGCGCGCTGCAGGCGGGCGCCCTTGCCCCGCAGCACGTAGAAGCGAGAGCCGGAGAGCTTGACCCCGCGCTCGAAGTCGATGATGCCCAGCGACTCGCCCAGCTCCCAGTGGGGCCTGGGCGTGAAATCGAATTTTCGTATTGCCCCCCACTCCCGCACCACCTTGTTGTCATCGGCGCCCTCGCCGTCGGGGACGCTGTCGTGGGGGATGTTCGGCACCCGCAGCAGCAGGTCGTTCATCTGCCCCTCCACCGACTCCACCCGCCCGTCCAGCTCCTTGATGCGATCGCCGATGCCCCGCATCTCCTCGATGAGATGCGGCGGCTTCTCCCCGGTGCGCCCGATCTCCTTGCTCACCTCGTTGCGCCGCGCCTTCAGCCCCTCCACCTCCACCAGCAGATTGCGCCGCTGCTCGTCCAGCTCCAGCACTTCGTCGATGGAGAAGTCGGAGCGGCGCAGGGCCAGCGCCCGGCGCACCGTGTCCGGGTTCTCTCGGATGAACTTTATATCCAGCATCCCTGTTCCTTCAGCGAAGATTACTCATAATCATCCGGCGGCTCCCCGCCCTCGTCGCCGTAGGTGTCCTCGTACATCTCCTCGGTGGTGAGGCCCTCGGCCGGCTCCTCCTCCCCGCCGCGGGCGAACATCCCGCGCAGACGGCCCCACAGCCGGGCGGGGTGCAGCAGCATGATGCCCAATGCCAGCACCAGTACGGCCAGCACGCCGACCACCGGCCAGACCCACATCGGTAACCCGCCGCCGGTGGCCGGTGTTGGCGTTGGCGACGGCGTGGGGGAGGCCGACGTTGTCGGCGATGGCGTGGCGGACGGCGTCGCCTTCGGCGTGGCGGTGGCCGTCGCCGGCTGCTCGCTGACGGTCAGGCTCAGGTAAACCCACTGCGGCGAGTTGGCGGCGTCGATGGAGGAGATCATTATCTGTCCGGTGTGCGTACCCACGCTGAGCCCGGTGGGGTCGATCCACACCGCAACCGTCTTCACCTCCCCGGCGGAGCAGGTCCCGGCTTCAGGGTACAGTCCGATCCAGGGGAAGGTGGCGCTCACCGTCCATCTCAT
The DNA here is from genome assembly GCA_964649185.1 of uncultured Dehalococcoidales bacterium. GTDB lineage: Bacteria > Chloroflexota > Dehalococcoidia > E44-bin15 > E44-bin15 > CAYUWM01. Next base: position 1,020 of record CAZYOO010000082.1, on the reverse strand, counting down.
GTTGCCCGAACCCACGTTACGGATGAGCAGCGCCTTCTGCGGTGTGTCCGCGCCCCCCACCGTGGCGGTGAAGCTCATCAGCGCCGGGCTGAAGTCGATATGGGGGCTGGCGGCGGCGGTGGCGGTGGGGGTAGCAGTGGGCGCTACAACAGTGGCGGTGGGCGTTGCGGTTGCAGGCACAGGTGTTGCTGTAGGCGTAGGCGTGACCGTGGCCAGCACCTCGGCGGGCGCCGCTGCCATCAGTGAGGCCAGGGACAGCACCGCCGCAGCGATGACCGCAACGGATATAACCTTCAGTATGTATATCATGGCCGGGACCTCCCTACGGCTGTTCTCCCGGTGTTTACAGCTCCTCTTCCTCTTCGCCGCTGTACATGGCGTCGTACAGGTCCTCATCGCTCATGTCGTCCACCAGGAAGTCCTCCTCGGTGGCGCCCCACATCCCGCCCAGCTTGGCCAGGTATCCCGCCTTATACAGCGCCAGCCCGATGAACACCAGGGTCAGGACGATGAGGATGCCCACCAGCGGCCACAGCCATCCCGGGCTGCCCCCGCCCCCGTCGTCTGCGGGCGTGGTGGTGGGGGTGGCCGTCATGGTGGGGGTAGCGGTGGGGGTGGGGGTCGCCGCCAGCGACTTCACCTCCACGCTGTCCTTCTTCCACCCCGCCGGAATCTCCGCAGGGGTGGGCGCGGTGTTGTCGAACAGCTTGCTGTTGGCGGCGACGAAGGAGATATCGCTCGTCTTGCCCCCGGCGCCTATGACGTGGAATGTTATCTTGGCCAGTATCATATTGCCGCTGAGGCCGGCGGTGCCCGCCACGTCGTTCACTATGCTGAACACGCCCTGCTGCCCTGCCGGCACCAGTGATGAGGAGGTGACGGGGATGGCCGTCGTCCCATCGGAGCCGTCCGACACGCCGGTTACCTCGATGACGGTAGCGTCATACTTGACCTGGTACTGCGCGCTGTCGAAGTTCTGCGCCCGGTACAGCCGCACGTTGGCGGTGAACTCGCTGTCCT
>CAZYOO010000081.1:0-5862 GCA_964649185.1 uncultured Dehalococcoidales bacterium | reverse complement strand
GGCCGACGCGCTGCGGGCGCAGCTTGCCGGCGCCGCGCACAGGTACCGCGAGCTGCTGCTGGCGGGCTCGCCCGAGGTGCCCGCGGAGCTGGTGACCGGGGCCACCATCGAGGAGGTGGACGCATCGTTCGCCGCGGCGCGGGGGGTGGTGCAGCAGGTGCGCAGGCGCATCGAGGAGCAGGCCGGCGCCGAGCACGTGCCGGCGGGGGCGCCGCCGCGAGCCGCGCCCGACCTCAGCGGGCTGTCGCCGGCGGATAAGATAGCGTACGCGCTCTCCCGACCGGGGGCGTAGCGCGCGGGGAAAAAGCGACAGCAGAACACAAAATCACATATCGGCATCCCAAAATTACATAACGCTTAGACAAGAACGTAAAAGGAGGACAAAGGAATGGCACTAACACTGGCGGAGGCATCCAAGCTATCCAACGACGTGCTGCTGCAGGGGGTCATCGAGACCATGGTGCAGGAGAGCCCGGTGCTGCAGGTCATGCCGTTCATCGAGATCGTAGGCAACGGGCTGACGTATAATCGAGAAAATGAGGCCGCCGGCGCCGCGTTCTACGACGTGGGCGACACCTGGGCCGAGTCCACCCCCACCTTCACCCAGCACACCGCCACCCTCAGGATACTGGGCGGCGACGCCGACGTGGACAACTTCCTCAAGGCGACGCGCAGCAACGTGCAGGATTTGGAGGCGGCCATCGTGCAGCTCAAGGCGCGGGCGGTGCAGCGCAAGTTCGAGGACACCTTCATCAACGGCGACTCGGCGGCGGATGCCAACGCCTTCGACGGCATCGATAAGCTGTGCGCGTCGGGGCAGACGGTGTCCATGGGGGACAACGGCGACACCCTCACGCTGGAGAAGCTGGACGAGCTCATCGACTGCGTCAAGGGGGGTAAGCCCCACATCATGCTGCTCAGCCGCCGCTCGCGGCGCAAGCTCAACGCCCTCAGCCGCGCCTCGGGGGGCATACTGGTCTCCGACCGCAACGCGTTCGGGCAGATGGTGGAGTACTACGACGGCATACCGCTGGGGGTGTGCGACTGGATCGCCGACGATAAGGAGGTGGGCACCTCCGGCGACTGCTCGACGATATACGCCATGCAGCTCGGCGAGGGGGCGCTGGCGGGGCTGACCGGCCCCGGCGGGGTGCAGGTGGAGCAGGTGGGCAGCCTGGAGACGCGGGACGCATCGCGCACCCGGGTCAAGTGGTACGTCTCGGTGGCCCTGTTCAACAGCGTCAAGCTGGCCCGGCTCATCGGGGTGAGGGACTAGGCGATGAACCTGAGCCAGATGCGGGCGCGGCTGCGCACCGACCTCCACGACGAGGACAGCGCCAACTACCGCTGGACCGACGGCGAGCTCGACCGCCACATCGGGCGGGCGGTGCGCGAGCTGTCGCTGGCGGTGCCGCTGGAGAATAAAACGACCCTTTACACCAGCGACGGCAGCCGCGACCTGTCGATAGCGGGCCTCGGCGACGTGGTGGCCGTCGAGGCGGTGGAGTACCCCGCGGGTAGCTACCCGCCGGCGTACGCCCGGTTCAGCCTGTGGGGCGACACCCTGAGCCTGCTCACCGACGCCGCGCCCGCCGAGGGGGAGGAGGTCAACGTGTACTACGGCGCGCTCCACACCCTGGACGGGGACGGCTCCACCCTGCCCCCGGCGCTGGAGGAGCTGGTGGCCACCGGTGCCGCCGGCTACGCCGCGGTGGAGTGGGCCAGCTTCGCCACCAACCGCACCAACCTCGGCGGGGAGCACGTCTGGCGGGACTACCTCACCTGGGGGCAGGACCGCCTGTCGGCCTTCATGAAAGGTTTGTCTCGATGCAGCCGGAAGAATGCGGTGCGCTCGCGGCGGCTGTACCGGCCTGTCGAGCCGATGCGGAGCCGTACGGCGGACTGGGGGCCGTGATGCGCAGCCTCTCCGGCACGCTGCTGGAGGCACAGCGCAGCGCCTCGGGCAGCCCGTACGTCAGGGTGGAGGTCGTCGAGCGCATGGGGGGCGTGGCCCGCCTCATGTGGGAGCGCATCTACGAGGGCGGTGAGGGCGACTGCTTCCACGCCGCCGCCACTGCCGACATGAGCGGCACCGGGTACATCTACCGCATGATGGTCGACCCCGACACCGGCGAATGCAAATACCAGCGTGTCGAGGCCAGCGAGGACGGCGAGTTCGACACGTGGTATTCCTACAGCCCCTCCGTCGATGCCTACGCCGTCGCCTGCTGCGGCTGCGATGATTTCCAGTACGGCTTCCGCATGTTCCGCATCGACCCCAGCGGCCGCATCTACCGAGCCAGATACGGCGGCGCCTGGCAGTCTATGGGTGATGTTGGCGGCGATTCCACATTCCGCCTCGCCGCCGCCTTCAAGGCCGGAACGGGCGTCAATGCCAACGTAGTGCTCTACTCCGACGGGGCAGACGTTTATCTCGCTGCTTGCGACATCGGCGGCTCCGGCTGGGGCGCCTTCAACAAGTGGACGAACGACGCCCTCGCTTCCATAACCGGCCTGGCCGTGTGCTACGCCGGCGACTACAACGTGGTGCTGGCCGGCGTCGATGCCGAAGGCAGGGCGGGGGTCTGGCAATGCGTCTACGGCGACGGCTACTCGGCCGCCGTCGGAACTTGGTCAGCCCTCAAACCCATCACCACGGCCTCTCCCGGCAGCGACATATCGTTCCACTTCCCGTCGCTCGACTACCCTGACGTCTTCCGCTGCTTCTACGTCGAGGCCTACGCCGGGGACGAGGCGTACAGCCGGCCCTACTGGTCTCACAGCCTGCCCGCCGCCGACTTCATATCGAATCTGTGGCGCGAGCCGGTGCCGTTCAATCTCGACAGCGACTACGGCGTCGCGCTGGGCTATCACGGCTCCTGCGCCTGGCTCAGCAGGCCCGGCGGCGTGTTGCGCGCCCCGCTGGTCCCCGCCTCGGTGGAGCTGACCGCCGACGTGGTAGAGGTGAAGGCATCGACCGGACCGTTCGGCGGCGGTATTGAGATCGCCCTGCGCAACGACGACGGGCGCTACAACAGCATCGGGGGTGAAGGCAGCGACCACCAAGCTATGAGGGAGGGCAGCGAGATACTGCTCTCCTTCGGCTACCGCACCTCAGCCGGTGAGGAGACCGGCGGGCTGGAGCCGGCATCGTGGATCGCGGGCTGGGAGTACGTCACCCGCGGCGGGTCGTCCCGTCTCGAGCTGCGCGCCGCCGACGGCTGGTCCCTTCTGGAACGATGGATTGCACGCAACCAGAAGACGTGGGAGGCAGGCACGTCCAACGTATTCCAGATACTCGCCTGGATATTCGCCCGGGCGGGGCTTGAATTGTCCTCATTCTCTTCCTCTTCTGCTATGGTCGACAACTATCCTGCCTTCACTATCAACCCCGGCATGAACGGCAAGCAGGCTGTCATGCGACTGCTGGCTCGACTGCCCGATGTGATATTATTCGTCGGCGACTGCAGCTACATCAAGAACCCCGCTCCCGAGGAGGCCAGCGCCTACAGCTACGGCAGCGACCATGCCGTCATCGAGGGCAGATACTCGACCGATACTCCCGCCGCCAACCGGGTGCAGGTTTACGGCGACGGCGTGGTCACCGAGGCCTGGGACTGGGGGCGCATCGCGCTGGTGCACGACCGGCTGGCACAGGCAAGCGACGTGAACCTGGACAGCGCGGCGCTGGCCCACCAGCGGGGGCAGGCCGTGCTCAGGGAAGCCCAGCGGGGCGCCAGCGGGGGGCATATCGTGGTGCCGATGAACTGCGGGCAGGACCTGTTCGACGTCATCGCCATCGATTGCCCCCGGGCGGGGCTGGACGGGGCCCGGCGGCGGGTCGCGGAGACGATGCGATTGTGGGTGCCGAGAGAATCGCGATACACCCTGACCATAGGATTGGAGGCAGTTTAGATGAACGGGACGGACGAGCTGCGGATGAGGGCACAGGTGGCCATCGCCGCCTTCGTGCTGCTGGTGATGGTGGTGTTCATCGTGGCCGGGGTTGAATACCCCCAAGCGTTCGCCGTCTTCACCTGGACTATAAACGGGGAGCTGTTCCTGGAGGGCGGCGCCAGGTGGGGACGAAAAGCGATAAGGCGGATGAGGCAGGGCGATGATTAAGAAGGGCGAGATCAGGGCCTTCAACGCCGCCGACCACACCGCCACCGTGCGCATCGCCGGCAGTCTGTCGGTGTGGCTGGAGGATGTGAAGGTGGCGCGCAACATCCCGGCGAGTGAAATGTCGACTGGAAGGTCGTGCGCCGTCCTGTTCTTCGACGGGGCCAACCACCGCGATGCGGCGGTGATTGCGGTCTATACCTGAATTTCGAGTTAAAAAGCTTGCATTTCACACTCTTCTGTGGTATAATAATTTAATGTCGGGAACTGCTGTGTTTTCAAGGTGCGCCCAAAGCTGATTTTCTAGCGGGGCGCTTTTTGTTTTAAGGGGAGGAGCCGGTCATTGATAGAGAATAAAGAGGAAGAGCGGAAGAAGGCCAACGGCAACGGGGAATACACCGCCGCCGATATCGAGGTGCTGGGGGGGATGGAGGCGGTGCGCCGCCGCCCCGGCATGTACATCGGCTCCACCGGGCAGCGCGGGCTGCACCACCTGATCCAGGAGATCGCGTACAACAGCATCGATGAGGCGCTGGCCGGCTGGTGCGACCGCGTGGAGATCATCATCCATGAGGACAACCGGGTCACGGTGATCGACAACGGCCGCGGCATCCCGGTGGAGAACCACTCGGTTACCGGCAGCTCGGCGCTGGAGGCGGTGATGACCACCCTGCACGCCGGCGGCAAGTTCGGCGGGCGCGGGTATAAGGTATCCGGCGGCCTCCACGGCGTGGGCGCCTCGGTGGTCAACGCCCTCTCCTCCGAGCTTACGGTGGAGGTGCGGCGCGACGGCAGGCTCTACCGCCAGCAGTACTGCCGCGGCATCGCCCAGTGCAAGGTCACCGACGTGGAAGAGGCCGAGGGCACCGGCACCACCACCACCTTCCTCGCCGACGAGCAGATATTCGGCAGCATCGACTACGATTTTGGCTTCCTGGCGCAGCGCTTCCGCGAGATGTGCTACCTCACCAAGGGGGTGGAGGTACACTTCGAGGACCGCCGCCAGGACAGGGAGGTCACCTTCTATTTCGAGGGCGGCATCGCCAGCTTCGCCCGCTTCCTCAACAAGGGACGGCCGTCGCTCCACGACCCGATCTACATCTCCAAGCAGGTGAACGGCACCGAGGTGGAGGTGGCCATACAGTACAACGAGGGCTTCGCCGAGACCACCCTCGGCTTCGCCAACTGCATCAACACCGAGGACGGCGGCACCCACCTCACCGGCTTCAAGGCCGCCATGACCCGCGTGCTCAACGACCAGGCGCGGAATCTCAAGCTGCTCAAGGATGACGACGCCAACCTGGTGGGAGACGACACCCGGGACGGACTGGTGGCCATCATCAGCGTCAAGATACCCGAGCCCCAGTTCGAGGGGCAGACCAAGGCCAAGCTGGGCAACCCGGAGGTCAAGGGGCACGTGGAGACCGCGGTGGCAGACGGCCTGGCGATGTACCTGGATGAGCACCCCGCCGATTCCAAGCGCATCGTGGAGAAGTGCCTCACCTCGGCGCGGGCGCGGGAGGCGGCGCGCAAGGCGCGGGACCTGGTGCTGCGCAAGAACTCCATGGACATGGGCAACCTTCCCGGCAAGCTGGCCGACTGCTCGGACAAGAACCCCGAGGAGTGCGAGCTTTACCTGGTGGAGGGCGAATCCGCCGGCGGCTCGGCCAAGCAGGGCCGCGACCGCCGCTTCCAGGCGATACTGCCGCTGAAGGGCAAGATACTCAACGTTGAGAAGGC
>CAZYOO010000080.1:0-5925 GCA_964649185.1 uncultured Dehalococcoidales bacterium | reverse complement strand
AGCTGGAGGGGATGGATGTCTGGGTTTATCACGGGCAGATAAACATCCCGAACACATATTCCGCCGGAGCTGTGGGAAGCCGTTTTCTTGTCGAGCTGAGGGATAACAAAAGGATCATGGGTACCAGATGCCCTAAGTGTAACCTTGTTTATGTCCCCGCCAGGTCCGTATGCAGGGATTGCTTCGGCCAGCTCAGCGAGTGGGTTGAGGTAAGCAACAAGGGGACCCTGCTCAGCCATGCTATCGCTCGTCAGCCGACCCCGGTGCAACCAGTGCCTCCGCCCATAATATACGGGATTATTCAGCTGGACGGGGCCGATACCGGCATAGTCCATATGTTGGGGGAGGTGGATCCAACACAATTAAAGGTCGGCATGAGGGTTAAAGCGGTGTTCAAGACTAAGAAACAACGGGTGGCCAGCATCTTGGATATCAAGTATTTCAAGCCACTAAGAACAAAGTGATCAGATGGAATCGTTAGGAAAGATCAAAGATGGATATCAAGCAGTGAGGGTAGCCAGTTTCAGCAATACCGGAGGAGGCGCTACGGTGGGACTTCAACTAGGAACACAAGAGGCAGCGAACGAGTTCTGGAGGCTGCAGGAGGAGCGAGATCCCAAGTTCATGGAGGCCATTGCAGGACTGAATCTCAATCTGCTCATGGTCTATCACGATTGTCCAGGGGAAATGGATCGGCAGCTAGCGATTACTTTTGAAGATGGCAAATTTACCGAAATAGCAGTTTCTGAGAAGCAAGCCCCCAGCGACCTCAGGACAGCGCCTTTCGACCATACTAAATACGACTTTCGGGTTCAGGCGCCAGTCAATACCATTATCGACATGTGTAAAGGTAAAATGAACATGATTGAAGCTCTTCCTCAGGTAAAGATCGAGGGAGACTTCGCTAGATTAATGGCCAATGTACAGGGGTTCATGCGTTTCATGGAATTCCTCGGGACTCTGGATCTAGAACCATGAGAGCAGCATTAAATAGGAGATGCGAATGATAGGAATAACATCGTATGGTGCCTACATCCCGTGGCACCGGTTGGACCGCCAGGAGTTTCTAAGGGCATGGGGAGGCTTCGCCATACCCGGGGAGAGGTCGGTGGCCTATTTCGACGAGGACAGCGTGACCATGGCGGTGGAGGCGGCCATAGACTGCCTCAAGGGGAAGGACCCGCAGAAGGTAGGCGGCCTGTACTTCGCCACCACCACATCGCCGTACAAGGAGAAGCAGTGCTCACCGCTGATGAGCCTGCCATTGAACCTGCGTCGGGACATACGCACGGCGGACATCACCAGCTCGATGAGGGCGGGGGCCACCGCCATGTCGCTGGCTGCGGACAGCATCAAGGCAGGCACTGAGAACAGCGTGCTGGTTACGGTGTCGGATTGCCGCATCGGTGGCCCAGGGGGCATGACGGAGCAATCGCTGGGGGATGGCGCCGCCGCCTTCCTGCTGGGCAAGGATAAAGTCATCGCCGAGATCCAGGGGAGCTACTGTATCTCGGACGACTTGTCCGCCACGTGGCGGGCCGCCAGCGACACCTTCGTTCGCTCTTGGGAGGACCGCATGACCATGGATGAGGGTTACTCCAAGATAGTGCCCGAGGTGATAAGCGGCCTGCTGCAGAAGTGCGGCCTTACGGTTAAGGACATCACCAAGGTGGTGTTCGACCCGCCGGGGGATGCCAGGAGGCACGGCAAGGTATCGGCGGCGCTGGGTTTCGCCCCGGAGCAGATACAGGACCCCTTCGGGTTCTTCATGAACATCGGGATGACCGGCTGCGCCATGGCGCCGATGATGCTGGTAGCAGCGCTGGAGGATGCCGAGCCGGGGGATAAGATACTGTTCCTCAGCCACGGCAACGGTGCCGAGGCGTTCCTGCTCCAAGTAACAGATGCTATCAAGAAGCTGAGCCCGCGTCGTGGGATGAAACAACATCTGGCATCAAAGAAGATGCTAAACAACTATCACAGCTATGTTCGCTGGCGCGAACTGATGCCAGTGGAGGCTGCCAGAAGGCCGGATAAACAGCATATACGCCTGTCGGCGGGCTGGCGTGACAGGAAAGTGCTGCTCGGACTGTGGGGCGTCAAGTGCAGGAAATGCGGCACACCGCAGTATGATAACGGCGCCATGAGCACTCCGCCGATACGCATCTGTGCGCAGTGTCAGGAACAGGACGATTTCGACGATTACTGCTTCGCTGGCAGGAAGGCCAAGGTGTTCAGCTATACCCATGACCAGCTGGCTCCGGTGGACGACCCCCCGGCTTCGGTGGTGCTGGTGGAGTTCGAGGGCGGGGGCAGGGCGTTCTTCGACCTCACCGACCGTGACCCGGATGAGATTAAGGTGGGCACCGATGTGGAGATGACATTAAGGAAACTGCAGTTCGATCGAGGCCTGACCAACTACTTCTGGAAGGCGCGGCCGATCAGGATCAAGGAGGCTTAATATGTCGGAGAGCATTAAAGATAAGGTCGCCATCGTGGGGATGGGCTGCACCAGGTTCGGCGAACTGTGGGACAAGGGCCCCAGTGACCTTGTAATCGATGCGGTAAGCGAAGCCTGCCAGGATGCCGGCATCGAGCGTAAGGATATCGAGGCGGCGTGGGTAGGCACGATGTTCAGCGGGTTTGGAGGGCGCTCTATTAGCGAGCCATTGAAGCTGCAGTATATCCCGGTTACCCGGGTGGAGAACGCCTGCGGTTCGGGACACGAGGCGATGAGAGGCGCCACCTATGCCGTCGCTTCAGGCACATACGATGTATGCCTCGCAATGGGATTCGAGAAGCTGAAGGACGAGGGCGCCAGCGGACTGCCGGGCATGGAGAACCGCTCCAACACGCACTACCAGTCGACCCCTCCCGGGATGTTCGCCATGATGGCTACCAACTACTTTGACAAGTACGATTTAAGCCCTGAAGTCGGTAAGGCCATGCTGGCCAAGATATCGGTGAAGAGCCATAAGAACGCCCTGTTGAATCCTAAGGCCCACTTCAGGCGGGAGCTGACCGTAGAGCAGGTGTTAGCTGCTCCCATCATCGCCTGGCCGCTGGGGCTGTTCGACTGCTGCGGCGTGTCCGATGGCGCCGCCGCGGCCATCATTACCCGTGCCGATATGGCCAAGAAGTTCCGCCCCGATCCGGTATATATCAAATCACTCCAGATATGTACCAGCCCGACCTCGGGACGGATGACCTCGGGGTACGATTATACTCACGTCGAGGAGGCCTACCGCGGCGGCATCGCCTCCTACAAGGAAGCGGGAATCAAGGAACCACGTGAGGAAATAGGCATGGCGGAGGTGCACGACTGTTTCTCCATCACCGAGGCGGTGACCATGGAGGACCTACAGTTCAGCCCGCGGGGCAAGGTGAAGGAAGATATCGAGGCGGGCACGTTCGAGCTTGACGGTAAGCTGCCGGTACAGCCCGACGGCGGGCTGAAGTGCTTCGGTCACCCGGTAGGTGCTTCCGGTATAAGGATGGTTTATGAGCTGTATTTGCAGCTGCAGGGCAGGGCGGGCAAGCGCCAGATCAAGAACCCCAAGCTGGGCCTGGCCCATAACATGGGGAACGAGCCTTATGCGCCGGTGGTCAGCATCTGTATAGTGGGGCTTTAACTGTGACTACTCGATACTTTCGGGCAAATTCGTCGTCTAAAAAAACGCCTTTATTGGGAGAATCACTACGGGACGACTTGGAAAAGGAGGGTCGCGAAAGGGGGATGGAGAACAAGAAGCATGAGAGAAAGAGACCGGATTCCAAAGGACCAGGATGGCAAATGCCAAGGGATCGCTTCGAAAGGGGGGAAAGGAATTGGAAACAAAGGTAAAGTCTAAAGCCCTAGACACGTTCAAGGAAGCAGCAGAGACTATCGTTAACCCTGAACTCAAAAAGTGGATAGATCAGGGCGGCAAGGTGGTAGGCTATTTCTGCTGTTACGGGCCGGAGGAGATAATCACCGCTGCCGGCTTGACACCCTTCCGGGTGAGGGCTACCGGAAGCACCGGCACCGAGCTGGCGGATGCTTATCTCACCAGCATAAACTGCAGCTTCTGCCGCCACGCCTTTAACATGGGCCTTCTGGGAGAGTACGACTTTTTAGAGGGTGTTATCTGGCTTAACAATTGTGACCACATACGACGAATCTATGATAACTGGTGGCGCAAGGTAGACACCCCGTTAGCACATATGATGAGCCTTCCAAAGCTGCAAGCCGATAAGCAGGTGGGATGGTGGCGGGAAGAACTGGTAATTCTCAAGGAGGCGCTGGAGAAGCACTTGGACGTGAAGATCACCGATGACAAGCTGCGGGAGGCTATAAAGATCCACAACGAGACGCGACGCCTACTGAAGCAGCTATATGAACTGAGGAAGAAGGACAAACCGCCGATCACCGGTGCCGATACGCTGGCCGTCGTCATCGCCAGCACCTCCATGCCACGGGCGGAGTTCAACGAGATACTGAAAGAGCTGCTGGGGGAACTGAAGGACGCGGAGGGCATCAAGGACTACAAGTTCAGGCTGATGATAGTGAGCAGCATAATGGACGACCCTAAATATATCAAGCTCATTGAGGATCTGGGGGGACTGGTAGTCACCGATTCCGCTTGCTACGGCACCAGGACATTCTGGGTGGAGGTCGACGAGAAGGATAAAGATCCGCTGGGTGCCTTGGCCAGGTATTACATCCAAGAAAAGCCTTCCTGTCCGCGAATGTTCCGAGATTTCCCGCAGAGGTCGGCGCACATACAGGAAATGATCAAGGAATTCAAGGTGGACGGGATGATTGGCCTGCGGATGGTATTCTGCGACCTGTGGGCCGGTGAGTTTTTCATGCAGGAAAAGAACCTGGATAAAGCGGATTTCCCCGTGCTCCATATGGACCGGGAATACCTCATGGCGGGAACGGCGGGGCAGGTGAGGACCAGGGTCCAGGCATTCATGGAAAGTATAGGAGGTAAGCGATGACCGGCAGATCATTGGATGATAAATGCTGTCAGAAATTGATACAAGAGCGCGATATGCTCGATATGATGGTGCAGACGTTTACCAAGACCTCCACAGGGACCAACCTTCACATGGTTCCCACTAAGGCCTTCGTTGACCACCATAACGAAATACTGAGGCGTTACATATCGGGCGAACCTCACATCACCAGCTACTTCTGCTGTGCCCCGGAGATATATACCGCTATGGACCTCCCGTGGAACACCTTCCTCACCCCCGCGTTCACCGGTGCGATCATGCCCACCTATCATGACGAGATTGACGCCAGCGGGAGAATGTTCCGAGGGATGGACCTGTGCACCATCATCAGGCTGGCGGCGTACATCGTAGAGGAAGACCTGGTGCCCCCACCCACCGCGGTCATCGCCATGCTTCACCCCTGCGACGGTATAAACGTGGTGCACCAGACGATGGCGAACAACGAGAAGTGGAAAAACATTCCGGTGTTCGGCGCCGACCCGCCCTACTGGGCAGATGAACGGAGTTATGAGTACTATGCCGACGAGCTCAAGAAGATGGTGGAATTCCTCGAGGAGCATACGGGGTTGAAGATGGACACCAACCGGCTCCGCGAGGTCGTCAAAGAGTCGAATAAGCAAATTCGGCTGTGGCAGGAGTGGAACGAGCTGAGGCGGGCGGTTCCCTGCCCCCACGGCGGGGCCATGGGGCTGGAGGTATTCGGAGAAGCGACCACCGTTCATAGCGGTATGCCCGTAGGCACCGCCTGGCTCGAGGACGTTATCGCGGATGCTGAGTCGCTGGTAAAACAGGGCAAGGGGGCGGTGGAGAAGGAAAGTATCCGGGTGTTCTGGTTCGACGTCCTGTCCCTGGGATTGACCCTGGAGCTATTCCCGTGGCTGGAGCAGGAGTGGGGAGCGGTGGTTGCCATGGAGATGTTCGGTT
>CAZYOO010000079.1:0-6111 GCA_964649185.1 uncultured Dehalococcoidales bacterium | reverse complement strand
TCATCCTCATCCTCTTCTTCGGCACGAAGCTGTCACAGTACGGCGACATCATCGCCGAGAAGACCGGCCTCGGCGGCGTCTGGGTCGGCCTGCTGCTGCTGGCCATCATCACCTCCCTCCCCGAGATAATCACCGGCATCAGCGCGGTGGCCATGTTCGGCGGGCAGGAAGGCGCCGATCTGGCACTGGGGACCATCTTCGGCAGCAACATGCTGAACCTGTTCCTGCTGGCAATCCTGGACAGTGTATGCAAGCAGGGCCCCCTGCTGTCCGCTGCCATCGCCAGAGGCGGGCACATCCAATCGGCGATCCTAGGCATAGTGCTGATAGCGTTCGCCGCCATAATCATCTACCTCAGCGCCGACATCTGGCCCGGCGCCGTCGGCCGACTGGGGGTCTACGGTTTCATACTGGTGCTCGTCTACGTCGTCGGCTCCCGATACATATTCAAGCGCGAGCGGCAGGAGCCGCTGCTCAAGCCCTCCCGATACGAAGGAACGACATCCCGAAAAGCGTACGTCGCCTTTGCCATATCAGCACTGGCGATAATCGGGGCGGGAACCTGGCTGGCTATCATCGGCGACGAGATCTCTACTACTTACGGTTTAGGGGCCAGCTTCGTCGGCACCCTGCTGCTGGCCATCACCACATCGCTGCCGGAGCTGGTGGTGGCGCTCGCTGCCCTGCGCCTGGGTTCGCCGGACATGGCCATCGCCGACATACTCGGCAGCAACATGTTCAACATCGGCATCGGCGTCTTCTTCTACGACCTGTTCTCCAGCGAAGGGCCTATCTTCTCGCTCGTGTCCAAAAGCAATATCTTCACCGCAGGCATCGTTGCACTGATGACGCTGGTTGTCATACTGGGGCTGGTGAAGCGGTCCAAGCGTAAGACCTTCCGCCGGACCAGCTGGTATTCCATACTTTTAGCGGCGCTCTACATGGGCGGGGCATATGTCATTTTCACCGCACCATGGGACTGATGGCGGTTGTATTGACACCACATTTGTAGTATTTTAATAGGCGGAATTTGCGAGTGACTCTATTGCAGCGGAGGGTAACGATGGCGAAACTGGTCAAGGAACTGATGATCGATAAATTCGTGAAGGTGCACCAGGACGTCGAGATATTCGAGGCGGCGAACAAGGTGGCCGAGGATTGCGAGACACTGCTCGCCTGCGTGGTGGACGATAAGGACAGGCTGGTCGGCATCATCACCCCCAAGGAAATGCTGAAATCGGCTGAGGTGTGCGAGTTCGGCGGCGCCGGTCACCCCTTCTTCTCCGGACGTGAGGCGCTGCATCTGCTGACCTCACAATACGCCAGGGATATCATGAGTGCGCCGGTAAGCGTCAAGCCGGATGACGACATCCAGAAGGCGATAGACGCCATGCTGTACAACGGCTTCTATGAGATACCGGTGGTTGACAACCACGGGAAGCTGATCGGTGAGATAAATTACTTCGGCATCCTCTCCAGAACAATCTGGAATTGCAGGAACGAAAGCGACAATAGCTAGTGGAAATAGAGATATACGCTAAATTCATACTGAGTTTCGCGTTGATCCTCGTCGCCGCCAGGCTCGGCGGTTTCGTGGCGGAACGTTACCTCAAGCAGCCGGCGGTCCTCGGTGAGCTGGTGGCCGGCATCATCATCTCCCCGTTCGCCCTCGGCGGGCTCATATTCGGCGACGACCCCATCCTGCTCAACTTCGCCCGCATCGGGTTCGAGCATCTGAGCGAGTGGGGTCTGGGCGGAGAGGGCGAATTCAGCGTGATGGAGGTCATCTCACAGATAGCGGTGATAGTGCTGCTGTTCGTCGCCGGCGTGGAGACCGACGTCAGGGCCTTCCTCCGGCAGGGCAAGACTGGGACCCTGGTGGCCATAGGCGGCGTCATACTGCCCTTCGCCTTCGGTTACCTCATCACCATGGCATTCTATCCGGAAGGGCCGTCGACGGCGTGGATGTTCATGGGGGCGGTGCTGGTGGCCACCAGTATCGGGATTACGGTGCGGATCCTGATGGACATGGGGCGCCTAAATACCAGGGCGGGAACCACCATACTGGTGGCTGCCGTCATCGACGATATTATCGGCATAGTGGTCCTCTCCGTCATCGCCAAGATAGCGGAGCCCGGCGCAACCGTATCAGCCCTGTACATAACCCGGATAACGCTTATCGGCTTCGGGGTATGGTTCATCCTGCTGATGATCGGGGTCAAGTTCCACCGGCAGATATCCAGGTTCATCCTCAACCCGTTCAAGGCCTCCGGCACCATGCCGATAGTGGCCATCCTCATCGGCCTGCTCATAGCCTACATGGTAACGCTGGCCGACCTCCACCCCGTGGTGGGGGCATACGTGGCCGGCCTTATGTTCGCCGCCTGCGGGGAGAAGGAGGAGATAATCGAAAAGACGCGGCCCATCATGCTGTTCCTGGCCCCGTTCTTCTTCTGCTATTTAGGGATGCAGGTCGATGTGCCGGGAATGGCCTCGGCGGCGCTGGTGGCATTCATCCTCATCGTGCTGGCTGCCGTCGGCAAGATGGTGGGGTGCTACCTGCCGGCCAGATTCGTGGGCAAGCTCTCCAACACCGAAGCGATGATCGTGGGCGTGGGGATGGTGCCTCGCGGGGAGGTGGGCTTGATCGTTGCCGGCGTGGCGGTGATGATACCGGGGGCTCTGGGCGAATCACAGATGGCGAGCGAGCTTTTTGGTGCGGCAGTGGCGGTGAGCCTGTTCACCACCCTCATCACCCCGGCGATGCTGAAGCCGTTCTTCAAAAGGTCGGGGGCCAAGGCCTGAACCTTGTCAGGAACGCTTCATATAGGTTATGATGTATACAGGCCCCTGTAGCTCAGAGGATAGAGCACCAGCCTCCGGAGCTGGGGGCGGGCGTTCGAGTCGCCCCAGGGGCGTTTACCGACGGTTCGATCGATTTCGATGAAGGAGTTAACCGAGATTCGCTGGCACGGCCGCGGCGGGCAAGGGGCGGTTACCGCCAGTGAGATCCTTGCCGAAGCCGCCCTTGAGGAAGGCAAGTACTTCCAGGCCTTCCCCGACTACGGCCCCGAGCGCATGGGGGCGCCGATCAGGGCCTATACCAGGATCAGCACATCCCCCATCAGGCAACACTGCCAGATCACCGCACCCGACGCTGTAGTGGTGCTCGACCCTACGCTGATCGGCATCGTCGATTTCACCGAGGGCATCAAGGATGACGGGGTGCTGGTTGTCAACACCACCGCTTCCCCAGGCGCGCTGCGGAAGAAGCTGGGGCTCAATAGCGGGAGGGTCTTCACCGTCGATGCCACCCGTATCGCGATGGACACCATAGGGCGAAACATACCCAACACCCCTATCATCGGGGCGCTGATCAAGGCCATTGGCGCCGTCAGCAAGGAACACGTCCGCGAGGAGATAAAGAAACGCATGGGGTCTAAAGCGGGGAAGAAGATGGCCGATGCCAATATCGCGGCCTTCGAGCGGGCGTACAAAGAGGTTAAAGAGGGATAGCGATGGCCCGTAAGCCTGTCGACATGATCTCCATTTCCAGCCTGCCGAACCTCAAAAGCTGGAGGGACATCCCCATCGGTGGCGTTATCACCGACGTGGGGAACTCGGTTGAATATGAGACCGGCGGCTGGCGCTCTTTTCGACCGATATGGGACTGGGAGAGGTGCGTCGATTGCAAGGTCTGCTGGGCCTACTGCCCCGACGGCTCCATCAAGCTGCGCGACGGCAGGGTGGCCGGGATCGATCTGCACCACTGCAAGGGGTGCGGCATCTGCGCCGCGGAATGCCCCCACGGGGCGATCAAGATGATAGAGGAAACCAAGGCCCAGGCCGAGGACAAGGCGAAAACATGACGCTGCAGAGAGTGAAAGGCATCCCGGTTGCGCTCGAGGGGGACCGGGCCGTGGCCGAAGCCATGCGCCAGATGAACCCGGATGTGGTGGCGGCCTACCCCATCACCCCCCAGACCGAGGTGGTGATGCGCTTCAGCGATTTCGTCGCCAGCGGGAAGGTGGACACCGAGTTCATCCCGGTGGAGAGCGAGCACGCCTCGATGAGCGCCTGCATCGGCGCATCCGCCGCCGGCGGCCGCGTCCAGACGGCCAGCTCGGGGGCGGGGATAGCCCTCATGTGGGAGGTACTGTGGGTGGCTTCCGGCTCTCGCCTGCCCATAGTGATGCACGTGGTCAACCGCTCGCTGTCGGCGCCGCTGAACATCCACTGCGACCACTCCGATTCCATGGGGATGCGGGACGCGGGTTGGGTGCAGCTCTACGACGAGGACGTGCAGGAGGCTTACGATAACGCCATCCAGTGCGTGCGCATCGCCGAGCACCCCGACGTACTGCTGCCCACGATACACGCCCTCGACGGCTTCATCCTGGGGCACAGCGTGGAGCGGCTGGAGCTGCTTCCCGACGAGGCGGTGCGCGATTTCATCGGCACGTACACGCCGGCTTATCCCCTGCTCGACGTGGAGCATCCGGTCAACTATGGCCCCATGGATCTCCAGGATTATTTCTTCGAGCACAAGCGCCAGCAGGCGGAAGGGATGGTGAACGCCCTCGATGTGGTCGCTCAAGTTTCCGCCGAGTACGGAGAGCTCAGCGGGCGGCCGCACGGGCTGCTGGAGGAGTACAAGATGGACGACGCCGATTATGTCGCCGTGCTGCTCGGCTCCACGGTAGGCACCGCCAAGACCGCCGTCGACGAGCTGCGCCAGCGGGGTGTCAAGGCAGGGGTGCTCAAGGTAAGATGCTTCCGTCCCTTCCCCGCGGAGGCGGTGGCGAAGGCGCTGGGCGGCAGGAAGGCGATAGCGGTCCTCGACCGTTCCATCTCCTTCGGGGCACAGGTCAACCCGCTGTGCCTGGAGGTCATCTCGGCACTGTACACCCACGGCTACGCGCCCAGGGTCATCAATTTCGTCTACGGGATGGGCGGACGGGACACTGTGCCCGCCCAGATAATCGATATCTTCGAGGAGATCATGCGAATCGACCGTGAGGGGGAAGCCGGCCCGCCGCTGCGCTTCTTCGGGGTCAGAGAGTAGGCGCTGCGATGTCGATGACTTTAGAGCAGGTATCCACCAAGGCGGACTCGCTGGCCCCGGGCCACCGCCTGTGCGCCGGCTGCGCCGAGACCATAGTGGTGCGCCAGATCCTCCACGCCGTGGGGGAGCCGGTGATCGTCGCCTCCTCCACCGGGTGCCTCGAGGTGGCCACCTCACCGTATCCCTACAGCTCCTGGCGGATACCCTGGATCCACAGTGCCTTCGAGAACGCCTCGTCCACCATATCAGGGGTGGAAACCATGTACCGCTCCCTGGTCAAGCAAGGCAAGATGAAGGACAAGGGGATCAAGTTCGTAGTCTTCGCCGGTGACGGCGCCACCTATGACATCGGCCTACAGTTCATCAGCGGCGCCATGGAGCGGGGGCATAAGTTCCTCTACGTCTGTCTCAACAATGAGGCCTACATGAACACCGGCATCCAGCGTTCCAGCGCCACGCCACTGGGCGCGTGGACCACCACCTCGCCGGTGGGGGACGCGCAGCCGGGCAAGAAGGAGATACGCAAGGATGCCACCGCCATATTCGCCGCCCACAACATCCCCTTCGTCGCACAGGCGGCCCCGCACGCCTGGCGCGACCTCATGTTCAAGGCACAGCGGGCTATCGCCGCCGACGGCCCTTCATTCATCAACGTGCTTGTGCCCTGCCAGCGCGGCTGGCGCTACCCGTCGGGCGACACCATCGCCGTCTCCCGGCTGGCAGTAGACACCTGTGTCTGGTCGCTCTATGAGGTGGTCAACGGGAAGTGGAGCATCAACTACCACCCCAACCCCAAGAAGCCGGTCATCGAGTGGCTCAAGTCCCAGGGCCGTTTCAAGCACCTGCTCCAACCGGAGAATAAACACATCGTGGAAGAGTTTCAGGAGATGGTGGACCGCCACTGGAAGCAGCTTCTGGAACGAGAACGCTGCTCCTCCGCCTGGTAACCTTCCTTGACCTTTGTCTGGCCGTTTGCTATATTGCCATCTGCGGGGTGTGGCGCAGCGGCTAGCGCGCTTGGTTTGGGACCAAGAGGTCGGCGGTTC
>CAZYOO010000078.1:0-6117 GCA_964649185.1 uncultured Dehalococcoidales bacterium | reverse complement strand
TCGTCATCGCCGTGCTGGATGCGGAGACCGGCGAGTGGAGCTTCATCGGCGGCACGGTGGACACCGACAGCAACACCATCACTTTCGATATCGACCACTTCTCGGTCTACGGGGTGCTGGCCGCCCCTGCCGCCCCCACGGCCACGCCCACCACCACCACAACAGAGGACAAGCAATTCAGCGGAACAGATACGGTACCAGCAGCCGGCGCCGGCGGCGGGCTGGGCACCGGGGCCCTGATCGGCATAATAGTGGCCGCGGTGATACTGCTGGCCATCGCAGCCGGCCTGTGGATCATGAAACGCCGGGGACTGGAATTCAGCGACCTGCGGGACGGCGCCGCAGACCTGTGGGACACCACCAAAGATAAACTGAAATTGGAGCGCTAGTATCTCGGTTGAGTCCAGCCGTGATCAGCGTATCGAATAACAAAAAGAGGCCTCACACCCGTTGCGGGTGCCTGGCCTCTTTCCTGCTTATTAAGTTTAAATGATACGGGGCTGGATCCTAGCCTTTGCCGATCCTGAACATCTTGGTGCCGCAGGTGGGGCACACGCCCTGCGTAGCCGGCTTGCCGTTCTTCATCTTGATGGGCTTGGGGTCCTTCATCTCTTTCTTGGCGCGGCACTTCATACAATACGCTTGCATTCAATCACCTCCCATTTTTTAGGGAGCATATACCAATGAAGCGTGAATGTCAATAGTTTCGGGAGGCGATTTCGGAATTCGGATTGTATCGCTATCGACTGGCGGCGAAGCGCTCGGGGAAGATCTCTTCCTCTACGATGCGGCGGACCGCCTGAATCGCCGGAGAATCGGGTATCTCCGTTAGCGGCTTGCCCACCAGGTCGTGGTATGCCACATCCTCATCCTGCGGGATGTAACCCGCCACCTCCACCCCGATATCCGCGGCGGCCTTCGCCAGTATATCCTCGTTACCCTGCACCCGGTTGAACACCAGCACCAGCCTGCCGCACTTAATCACATGCTCCTCCATCACCAGCTTCTTCACCTGCGCCGCCGTCAGCAGCCCGCGGGAGGTGGCATCGGAGACGATGATCAGGATATCCAACTTGCCCACCACCTGCCGATTGATCTGCTCCAGCCCGGCTTCCCCGTCGATGATGATGGTGTCGAAACTCTTGGACAGGGTCTGAATCGTCTCCTTCAGGATGCTGTTTATCGGGCAGAAACAGCCCAGCGTCTCGGTTCGTCCCATGGCCAGCAGGGCGAACTGCTCCTCTTCGTGCAGTGCCTCGAACGCCATGTAGTCTATCATGTCCACCACCTGCCTCTTCTCCTCCTCCCCGCCGCGCCTGGCGGTATGGATTATCTCCTCACGTATCTGGCCCATGGTGCGCTCCACCGTAACGCCGAGGGCCAGGGGCAGCCCCATCGCGGGGTCGGCATCGATCAGCAGCAGCTTGCCGCCGCGCCCGCTGTCCAGCAGCACCTTGGTCAACATCGCGGTGAAGGCGGTCTTCCCGGTGCCCCCCTTGCCGCAGATGGCGATCAACTTCTTATCTGCAGCCGCCGGCTCAGCCATTCGTCACCTCCTCGCCGCCCTGCGAGCCGTTATCGCCCTTGGCCTTCTTGGTCTTCTTGCGCACCTTTATGATGCCCTTGATGTCGTCGCACACCACCCTGTCGGGGCAGGAATCGCAGTCGTAGGCCGAGAAGCACTCTATGTCGTAGCCCTTGGCCTTCCACGTGTCTTTCACGATGTTGGTGGATATCTCCTGAACCTGTTCCGCAATGCCCTGCAGCAGCTCGAGATCATCCTTGCTCGAGGTGACGAACAGCACCTCCATCGCCTCTATCTCCGGCACCGCCGATTTGAAGACGGCCACCAGCGCGCTGCCCAGCGCCTCGAAGTCGAATCCCTTGGCCGCCGCCTCGCGGCTGACCCGGCTCCACGTGCGCTGCGACACGCTCTTGATCATGTACCCCTCTATCTGGTCGCCGACATGCTGGCTGCGCTGCAGCTCGCCGTGCTTTTCAGCAGTCAGGTCTTTGCCCCCTATCATCAGCACCTGACCGAAGGGCAGGCTGGCGCCTTCCGACTGCGGGATGTCGGGCCCGACGAGGGTGATCCTGCCATCCTGCAACAGGGAGGGATCATCGGTCCACAGCATGAAAGCCACCGAGCCGGCATCCGGGCTGCCCAGCTCGGTGAATGTATCCGAGCGCAGTATGACGCCGCCGCTGTTGCTGGGGCCCACCCGGATCGGCAAACCCGCTATTATCTCGGCGACGGCGGAGGGGCAATTGAACTCCCCCACCTGCCTGCCTCCGCCTCTCAACTCTTCAACGTAACGGGAAAGCTTCTCGAAATAGGAGTCGAAAATAGACATCGTATCTCTCTGTGTATGGAATGCCAATAATGAGGATTATCAGTTTTGTGATTCAGCCATGAACGAGAAAAAACCCTTCCTTCCCCCTCGCTCAGTTGACGATTGGATTCAAGCCTGCCGGTATCTCTGCAAGCCGACTAGGTGGACTTGGCCCCCGACTGCTGGCTCACCCTCTCCGCCGCGATGACCGCCGCCCCCACCGCACCGGCGATCTGCGGGTCCTCCGGCAGGTGGATCACCTTGACCCCCAGCTTCTTCTCCAGCGCCTGTGCCAGGCCCTCGTTCTTGGCGCAGCCGCCGGTGAGCACCACATCCTCAACCAGTCCCACCTTCCTCACCATCGAGTTCAGCCTGCCGGCCACCGAGTTGTTGACGCCGGCGGCGATGTCGATGACGTCCATGCCCTCGTTGATCAGGGTCACCACCTCCGACTCGGCGAAAACGCTGCACTGGCTGGTGATATTGGCCGGACTCTTCGACTCCAGGGACAGCTTCGATATGCCCTCCAGCCCGCACTCCAGTACCCGCGCCATCCCCTCGAAGAACCTCCCCGTCCCCGCCGCGCAGCGGTCGTTCATCACGAATTCGAGGACGTTGCCCTTCTCGTCCAGCGACATCACCTTGCAGTCCTGACCCCCGATATCTACCACCGTCCGCACCGAGGGGCACATCCAGTTCGCCCCCCGGGCGTGGCAGGTGATCTCCGAGACGTTCTCGTTGGCGAAGGGCACCTTGAGCCTGCCGTAGCCGGTGCCCACGATGTAATCTATCTCCTCCATGGATACTATCCCCAAGAAGCCCATGGCCTCCTCCATGGACTTTCGCGCCGTCTCCTCCGGCTTGGTGGTGGACGGGATTATGGTGTACGATTCAAGCTTGCCGTTCACCATTATCGCCGACTTGCCGGTGGTGGAGCCTATGTCGCATCCTGCAACGATCATTTGTACGTACCTTCTTTCTGGCTTCTCTGCACCCTACTTCTTCCCCAGCCCGTGCTGGCTGAAGAACCGGGAAAGGATATCCTTGACCTCGTCCGGGGATGTATACCTTTTATCGAACAGGTCCAGCCCGATGTACAGGAACGGAACCCCTATCTCGCGGCACTTCTCCCGCATCATGCCCACGTTGGCCGAGCCGTCTTTGTGCCCCATGTGCCCCGGCCAGATTACGCAGTCTATACTGTAGTCCTTGACGATCTTCTCGATGTCAGAGAGGAAGTTGTCGGCCACGCCTCGCGCCTGGCGCACCATGGGGAAATCGTTCAGCGACCTCTTAGCCATATCGTGGAACATGGTGTCTTCGTTCTTGGTGTCTATCGGGGTATAAGGGGTATAGCCGAACATGTTCATCACAATATTCACCCCCCACTCCGATTCCAGCCACGGCTGTATGTCGAACTGCCACAGCAGGGGCAGGATATCGAACCACAGCACCCTGATCCGCTCCCCGCCGGCTATAGGTTCAACCTTCTCCTTTATCCGCCTCTCGGCGTTAGCGATCAGCTTCTTGAACCACTCCTCGCCCTCGGGCTTGCCGACGTAATAGTAGGTCGCCGTGGCGAAGGCCTGCGGCGGGCCCAGTGTCCAGTCGTGGGGACAGGGCACCGCCCTCCTCAGCTCGTTGTACTCCTGCCACAGCGCATAGTTCTTGTTCGACTGCTCGCACACCTCCCGCAGGCGGTCGATATCCAGCTTTTTCCCGGTAATCTCGGAGACGAACTTAACCAGCTTCCTCATCTCATTAGCATAGTAATTGATGGCCCGTTCATTGTCCCAGTAGGGCGGGTCGGCGCCGAAGATGGGCACATCGGCCCACTTGCCGTGCTTTATCGTCTGGTGGGCGATGACCGTGCCGTCGCAGGGATGCAGCAGCGCCACCAGGGCGCTGGGCTTGGGGCTCATATCGGCCTCCACATAGTACACCAGCAGCCTCAGCACGGTGCAGAAATCGCTGCCCAGCAGCCTCTCGCCCCCATCGACATCATCGCAAACGTGCGGTGATTCGATGCCGAGGAAGGCGGTCTGGGCAAACATCCACCACGTAACATCCATGGCGGTGAGGAACTCCGCCGAGTAGGGATACCAGCTGGCGATGAACGGCTCGTCCTCCTCGATACACCTCAATACGTCATTGCTGCGGTCCATCACTGCCTGGATCACGGCGCGGTTGATGGCCCCCTCCTCCGATGTATCCGCCGCCAGCATATCCTGCAGCATCTGCATATAGGCGATGTCATCCTTATAGAGCTTTATCGCCTTTTCCGGTTGGGTCGGGACCCTGCTCATCTTCTACCTCCTATGCTTTCAATGAACGCCTGCGCCCTGGTCCTCAGCTGTCCGGCGCCCACCACCGCGTACTCCCTCTCCAGCCGGATCAGGGGTATCTTGGCCGCTTTGAGGTCCTTGTCCATCATGAACAGCTCACCGGTCCACAGGTCACACATCACCATCCGCAGGCCGATGACGCCGTCCACCTTGAACTCCTTGACCATATCCTGCACTAATTTCGACCGGCTCGGTTGCTGGTCGAACATGCGGGGGCAGGCAGGCTTGTCCTGAATGTAATACTTTGCCAGTGCCTGCAGCGGGTCTTTCTCCTTCTCATCGACATCCGTCCAGAAGATACGGGTGCCGAAGCACAGCGAGTCGGTCACCACCAGCCCGCCCATGTCCTCGATCACCTTCACGTATTCCGGGTCGTCGAGGATGCTGCCCACCAGCATCAGCCTCACTTTATAGTCCTTGATACCCTCCGCGCCCTTCAGCTCGTCCAGCAGCTCCTTCAGCATCTTGTTGAACTCGGCGCGCGGCATGCAGGTGCTGGCCACCACCACCGCCAGGGACTCGGCGCCGGTGATGGGCGGCGCATCGCTCTTCCTCATGTCGTAAAGCTGCCGCAACAGCCTGCGCGTCTCGTTGTGCACCTTGATCGCATCGCGCAGCTTGTCGTCGGTGATCTCCACGCCGAGGTGCTTCTCCAGCGCCTCCTTGAAATTGACTATCTCGTCCCTGAACCACTCGACCTGCGTATCGGTGGTCATCTTGGGCAGGCTCATCATATGCGCCAGCGGGGTATCTACCTTCCGCCACCAGTTGTCGTAGATGCGGCGCACGTGGTCGCAGTTGTTGAGCCACACCACGCCCTCGAGGAAATCGTAGTCCCCCGTCAGGCCCGCGTTGAATGCGTGGCGGCAGAAGCTGCAGTTGATGCTGCTGAGGTACGCATCCGCCAGCTCGGTGCTGGTGCTGCCGGTGGCCCTCACCCGCATCGGCACCATGCCGGCCGCGGTGATGACCTCCTCCGGCCCGTAGGAGCAGAAGTAACCCACCACCTTGCCACCGCCGTCGATCCACTTCTGCAATACGGGGTTAACGATGGTCTGGGTGGCTTCCTTGAACATGTCCAGGGCTTTAGACTTGACCGTGGTTTCCAATCCGCGCCTCCTTTCAAGGTGCCGCCTCAGGCAGCACCGCTACGGGGTTACGAGATACCCGTTATGTTTTTGATTAATATCCTGATTACCAGTTTACCCGATTGGCTTTTTTTAAGTCAATGTTAGAGCTTACAACTCTAACCGCCGGATGTCAAGCCACCGTAGATGTAGATGTTCTGGCCGGTGACCATGTCGGCGCCAGCCTCGGCCAGGGTCAGGGCGATGCCCCTGCCCGCGCCGGTGACGATGGCTGTCTTGCCTTCCAGTCTGTATTCCTCAGGCACGATGCCTACCCCCTTGCGCTTGCGATTCCAGCATATCGTACCCCCT
>CAZYOO010000077.1:0-6246 GCA_964649185.1 uncultured Dehalococcoidales bacterium | reverse complement strand
ATAACCGCCACCTGGGAGGACGATTCGGTCACCGTAGCGCCGTAGCAATGGCGTATGGCGGGCGAAGTCTCACTCTATCCGCACCAGCGGGGTGGCCTGGCTCCACAGCTTCTCCAGCTTGTAGTACTCGCGCTGGGCGGCATTGAAGATGTGGATGATGACGTCCCCGTAATCCAGCAGCAGCCATCCGGACTCTATGCCACCCTCGCTGCGGCAGCCCTTCACCCCCTCCTCACGCAGCGCCTCGCCGATGGCATCCGCTATGGCCTTCACCTGCCGCTCCGAGCCTCCGCTGCACACCACGAAGTAGTCGGCGAAGTTGCACACCCCCCGCATGTCCAGCATGACGATATCGTCGGCCTGCTTGTCCGAGGCCGCCTCCACCGCCCTGCGCGCCAGCTCTACCGCTTCCAGAGACATCTCTTCATCACCATTATAACATGC
This sequence comes from uncultured Dehalococcoidales bacterium, assembly GCA_964649185.1. GTDB lineage: Bacteria > Chloroflexota > Dehalococcoidia > E44-bin15 > E44-bin15 > CAYUWM01. The sequence goes on along the minus strand of CAZYOO010000077.1, from coordinate 5,802 downwards.
ATGCGAAACGATGGTTGATTACTGCCCCCCGCTCTGCTAGACTGGCGGCAGGCAGATGGCTAGACAGTTGAGGCTGGTAACGGTGACGGCGCAGGGGCCGACCCTGGCCGAGGAGACCGGGCTGGCCCGGCAGGGCTACCGCTCCATCGCCGGCATCGACGAGGTGGGGCGCGGCCCGCTGGCGGGCCCGGTGGTGGCTGCCGCCGTCATACTGCCCGCCGGGATGGACACCCCCTGGCTCGGCCTGGTGCGCGACAGCAAGCAGCTCACGCCCGAAAGACGCGAGTACCTGTACCGCCATATCACCGAGGCCGCCGTGGCCATCGGCGTGGGCTCCGCGCCGCACAAGGTCATCGACCGCATGGGCATCTCCAGGGCAACGTGCATGGCCATGGAGATGGCGGTGGCCAACCTCATCCGGCCCCCCGATTTCCTGCTCATCGACTTCGTCAAGCTGCCCGGCGTGCCCATCCCCCAGCACAGCATGCCCAGGGGCGACGCGCGCTCGGTGTCCATCGCCTGCGCCTCCATCATCGCCAAGGTGACCCGCGACCGCTTCATGGTGGAGCTGGACAGGGTGCACCCGGGGTACGGCTTCGCCAGCCACAAGGGGTATGCCACACGGGAGCACCTGGAGAGCCTGGAGCGGCTGGGGGTTTGCCCCATCCACCGCCGCTGCTTCACCCCGGTCAGGGACGCCCTAGCCCGGCGATGAACCGCTGCCACGCGGCGATGTAATCCTCACCGCCAGCGAGGTAGGTGTCGTTGTGACCCGCGCCCACGATGGTGTAGAACTGCTTGGGCTCGTTGGCCGCGGCGAACAGCTCCTGCCCCGACGCGTAGGGCACCACCTCATCGATGTCGCCGTGCAGCATCAGCAGCGGGGCCTTGATGCGCCCTATCTTGTCGATGGAGTTGTACTGGATGGGGAGCACCTCCGCCACCAGGCCGGGGAACAGCGCCCCCACCGATGAGAAGGTGGACTCCAGTATCAGGCCGAGGCAGGGCTGCCTGCCCGCCAGGTCCACCGCCACCGCGCCGCCCAGCGAGCGACCGAATATCACTATCGCCTCTTTATCGGTGTCGGTGCGACTGTGGAGGTAGTCCAGCGAGGCCTCGGCATCCAGGTATGTGCCCTCCTCGGTGGGCTTGCCCTGGCTCAGCCCGTAGCCGCGGTAGTCAAACAAAAATATGTTGACCCCCAGCCGCTCGTGCAACAGTTGGAGGTTGTCCAGCCGGTAGCTGATGTTGCCCGCGTTGCCGTGACACCACAGCAGGGTGATGTCCCCCTTGCCCGGCACGAACCAGCCGTGGAGCTTGAACCCGTCGCCGGTGGAGAAGATGACGTCCTCGAACGGCATCCCCCATCCGGCGGGGTCGCCGATGAAGTAGTTATCGGGGTAGAATATGAAATCTTCCTGCAGCATATCGCTCACCTCAACACGGCCAGGTAGCTGTTGAGCGGCACCCCTATCGAGTCGGCCACCGGCTGGCACTTGGCCATGGTGCAGTGCAGCACCCGGCCCTGCGGCGGCAGCTCGGAAAGCCCCTCGTAGTAGCCCATGCCCTTGGCCAGCACCAGGCCGGCACCCTCGAAAGCCCGCCGGAACTGATCCGATGCCTTTGCCATTATCACGCCCGGCGTGGCGGCCCCGGTGGTGATAACCCGCCTCAGCCTGCCGTCCAGGCCCGCCAGCCGCAGGTCGTCCAGCGTCATGTCGTTCTGCACCGGCTCCCCCTTGACCACGTAGGTAACCGGCGCGTACCGCTCCAGGTACTCCACCAGCGGCAGGTCGAAGAACACCTCCCCCGCGTTGTCGGCGAGGAACAGTATGTCCTTCGCTCCTTCGAGCTTACCGATGAATTTGTCCGAGTCATCGGCCACGAACCGCACCGGCGCCCGCATGTCCCGCTTGATGTCGTCGATGCTGCGAAAGAAGTCGATGGAGTTGCCCGCAGTCGATAATGCCATCAGCCCCTTGAAGTCCTGCGGGTAGGAGGACGCCGCCTCCGCGCTCAGCTTGCGGGCGACCCTGATCTCCTCGTCCTTCATCCGGCGGTAGGGGTCCGGGTTGCCGGTTATCTCCTTGACCGCCTTATGTATCGCGGTGGCGATCTCCAGCGTCAGCAGGTCGGGGGAGAAGTTGTCATCGATTATCTGCAGCCCCGCCCGCTCCGCCTCGGCGCGCAGCGATTCGTTGTCGGTGGCCATGGCCGCCGCCTGGCGCGCCAGCCGCTGGAGGCAGGGGTAGCAGATGTCGGTAGCCTTCACAGGTAACCATTATAGCTGACGGGCTTGCCCCGCAGCAAATCAGGCATTATACTTGGGTCGCCATGAAGCGCAGCGAAGTGGGGGCCCTGGGCGAGAGCATCGCCGCAGCGCACCTGGAGGGGCAAGGCTACACTATACGCGAGCGCAACTTCCGCACCCGCGAGGGGGAGATAGACATCATCGCCGAGAAGGACGGCACGCTGGTCTTCGTCGAGGTGAAAGCGAGGAGGAGCCACGCCTGCGGCACCCCGGAGGAATCGATAACCCCGCGCAAGAAGGAGCGGTTGATTGCCCTCGCCGACGCCTACATGGAGGGCCGCGACGGCCTGCCCGACTCGTGGCGCATAGACGTGGTGGCGCTGGAGCTGGGGCGTGACGGCGCGGTGCAGCGCATCGACATCATCGAGAACGCCACCGACTGGGGGATGTGATGGTGTTCGATTCCTGACTGACACTCGTGTTTACCCGCCAGCCTTAATATGCTACAATTACCCTCGGTAAAATGCCAGTCTACGAATATATGTGCAACGGCTGCCAGCGCCGGGTGAGCGTGTTCATGCGCAGCCCCGAGGGCAAGCCCGAGTGTCCAAAATGCGGCAGCAAGGACATGTCCCGGCGCTTCTCCACCTTCGCCGTGCGCGGCACCTACAAGGACGTCTACGAAGACATCCTCGGCGACAACCAGCTCACCTCCGCCATGCTGCGCAACGACCCGCGGGCGATGGCGGAGTGGAACAAGAAGATGCAGCGCGGCATGGAGAGCGGTCACGAGCCGTCGGAGTACGACGAGCACGTGGAGCGCATGGAGCACGGCGAGTGGCCGGCGATACCCGGCGTCACCACCCCCCGCACACCCCCTCCCGACAAGGTAGAAGAATTAAAGGAAAAGGCGGAGAGGCAGAAGAAGGACAAGTCAGGGGGAAAGAAGAGGAGCGATTAGGGACCTTGCCTATCTACGAGTTCAAGTGCGGCGACTGCGATAACAAGGTGAGCGTGTTCCTGCGCCACGCCGACTCGGCTGCTACGTGCCCGCAGTGCGGCGGCAGGCGGCTGGAGCGTCTGGTTTCCAGCTTCGCCTACCACGGCGGGGGCAGCGTGTGGAGCGACGAGCAGGGGCCGCCGCCGATGCTGGGCGACGCCAACTACTACAAGGACCCGCGAAATATCGGCAGGTGGACCGAGCACCGGCTCAAGGAGCTGGGCATGGACATGCGTAGCGAGGAGCACCGCGATACCTTCGCCCATGTGAACGACATGATCGACAAGGCCCGCGAGGGCGAGATGCCGGACAACATCAAGGACATCTGATGCTGAGACTGATAGACGCCAACCTCAACCGCCTCAGCGAGGGGCTGCGTGTCCTCGAAGATATGGCGAGATTTATGTTAAGCGACGCCAACCTCAGCGCCCGTCTGAAAGAGCTGCGCCACCGCCTGTCGGAGGGCAACCCCTCCATACGCACCGCCCTGCTGTCGTCGCGCGACCCATCGCAGGACGTGGGCGCCTTCGCCGCCGACGCCATGCAGCGCGCCGATGTGCCCGACATCGTGGCCGCCAACGCCCGCCGCGTCACCGAATCATTGCGGGTGCTGGAGGAATTCGCCAAGCTGCCCGAATCCGCCCTCGACCCCGAGACGTTTAAGAAAGCGCGGTTCACGATGTACGACATCGAGCGCGAGCTGATGGGAAGGGTGCTGCGGCGCGGCAGGCGCATACAGGGGCTGTATGTTATAATCGACCCCGACATGCTGGTGCAGCGCGATGAGGCAGAGACGTGCCGGCAGGCGATACGCGGCGGAGCCCGGGTGGTGCAGCTGCGGGACAAGGGCCGGGACAGGCGCGTCGTGCTGGCCTCGGCTCGCCGACTTGGCGAGGCCTGCCATGATGCAGACGTGCCCTTCATCGTCAACGATTATGCCGATATCGTGATAGCATCGGCGGCAGACGGGCTGCACCTGGGGCAGGGTGACCTGCCCCTGCCCGAGGCGAGGAGGATGCTGCCCATCGACCGGCTGATAGGCTGCACCGTCCGCACCGCGGAGCAGGCGCAGCGGGCGGAGGCCGAAGGCGCCGACTACGTGGCTGTGGGGGCGATGTACCCCACACGATCGAAGGAGCAGCCGGAGGTGGTCGGGCTGGAACGCCTGCGGCAGGTGCGCGAATCGGTGTCACTGCCGCTGGTGGCCATCGGCGGCATAAACGCCGGCAACGCGGCCGATGTGATGGACGCCGGGGCGGACGCCGTTGCCGTGATGAGCGCCGTCATCCAGACGGACGATGTAGAACAAGCCGCCCGCAGCATCGCGGAGAAGGTGAGGCAGCATAATGGGCAAGATAACAGTTAAGCTCGAGGGCATCGCCGACCGGATGCGGGCTGCCTTCGCCGATAAGGATGAGGCACGGGAGAAGGCCCTGACCGACTCGCGGGAGGCGGTACGCTACTGCTCCGAGTCCATCCGCGCCACGCATCGCGGCGAGTACGACCAGGCCAGGAAGAAGCTGTCCGACGTCAAGCAGATGCTCGAAGCGCTGGACGGCGCGCTTAAGGACCATCCCGACCTGCTCCACTCCGGCTTCGTGTATAGCGCGCAGAAGGAGTACGTGGAGGGCTGCGCCACGCTGAGCCTGATCACTGAGACCACCATCCCCGACCCCGATGAGATGGGCGTGGGGCCCGCCGCCTACCTCAACGGCCTCGCCGAGGCGGTGGGAGAGATGCGGCGCCACATCCTCGATTTGATACGCAAGGGGGAAACCGCCCGCTGCGAGGAGCTGCTGACGGCCATGGACGACATCTACGGCGTGCTGGTGACCATGGACTTCCCCGACGCCATGACCGGCGGGCTGCGTCGCACCACCGATGCCACACGGGGCATACTGGAGCGGACGCGGGGAGACCTTACCGTAACCGCCCGTCAGTGGGAGCTGGAACGAAAACTGTCCAAGTTCGACCATAAAACTAAATAGGAGGTGTGCATGGACCCAATTTACTTCGCGGTGATAGCGGGAGTCCTCGGACTCATCGCCGCCGCCTCTTTCGCCGCCTACGTGATGCGGCAGGACGAAGGCTCCGAGAGGATGCGGGAGATCTCGGCGGCCATCAAAGAGGGGGCGATGGCCTTCCTCAAGCGGGAATACCAGATACTGGCCATCTTCATAGTGATCCTGGCCATAGTGCTGGCGTTCATCAAGGGGCTGGGTGGCTGGGTCTCCTTCGCCTTCGTGTTCGGCGCCATCAGCTCCGGTCTGGCCGGCTTCGTCGGCATGAACATAGCGGTCAGGGCTAACTGCCGCACCGCCGCCGCCGCCGAGAAGAGCCTGAACCAGGGCCTGCGGGTCTCGTTCCGCGCCGGCGCGGTGATGGGCATCTGCGTGGTCAGCATCGGCATCCTCGGCCTCAGCATCCTGTACTTCGCCTTCCACATGGACCCTGTCGAGTTCATCAAGATCATCCCCGGCTATGGCTTCGGCGCCTCGCTGGTGGCCATCTTCGCCAGGGCCGGAGGCGGCATCTACACCAAGGCCGCCGA
>CAZYOO010000076.1:4614-6302 GCA_964649185.1 uncultured Dehalococcoidales bacterium | reverse complement strand
AGGAGCTGACCTACGTGCCCTACGCCTTCTCCAAATGGACCCTGCCGCGCTATATCAACCGCAGCGCTTACCCCTGCTCCCAGTACTGCCAGACGCCCGCGTCGGCCCTGGACACGCCGCTGTTCCCCCCCAAGGAGACCAACTCGCTGAACAGCAACTACGTCAAGCTCACGGTGGTGGTCCCCAAGGAGGAGGAGGAGCAGACGATGGAGAGCGTGGTCTACGGCAGCTTCAGCTGGGTGGACCGCACCGGCAGCCAGAGCCACAGCTACACCGCCCAGTACTACTGGGATAACGGGCGCCTGATGCGGGAGGAATGGGAGGACAACAACCTGAGGTCCAGCATAGCGGTGGCCCATAACATCGAGAACATAGAGGACGTGCAGTTCTCGTTCTACCCCCGCGGCAATCTCAGCCGGCCGCCGGGCAAGGAGGGCGAGGCCTACATCAAGGTGTTGGTAACGTCCAGCACCGGCTCGGGGGACTACCGGCAGGTGGCCACCTCCACCGAGCACTACGTCCTCAGGGGCAAGGGGCTGGGCCGCGGCTTCGCCATACTGGCGCGGGGGCGCAGCGGCAACCCGGTGGACATACGGGGGACGGGGTTGCAGGTGCAGGGCAACGTGTATTCCTACCGCGGGGTGTATATCGGTTGCGGGGAGCACTCCTTCACCGGGGAGGTGGAGGCCACGGGGCAGATAGACGACCCCTGCGGCATACTGCTCGAGGACCAGTTGAAGCGGTTCAGCACCCGCGCCGACACGTCGTGGAGCCTGATGCTGAGCGATTTCGTCCACCTACCGGAGTACAAGGACCGGGAGTTCGTCTACGACCGTTCCTCGGGGGATGACTGGGACCTGGCGAACTGCGACACGTGCTACATCAACAAGATAGTCCACGAGGGCGGGGCGGCCGATTCCATCTGGGAGGATGCCATCACGCTGAAGACGGGGGTGTACTACAACCCCTACGGCAACGTAACGCTTACCACCACCAACGTCACCGGCCTGGTGACCCTCATCGGTGAGCGGGTGATAGTGACCGCGGACTACAGCCGCCTCAGCGCCCTGAGCAACGGGGTGGTGGCCTGCGCCACCGGCACCGACGATGCTGCCGTGTGGTACAACTCGGATGACCCGCTGGAGCTGGGCACGGTGTGGTCCGGCTCGGCGTTCGCCCCGTCGGGCGGGGTGCACATCGGCGGCAAGAACTTCGCCATGTACGGGGTGGCGGCGGCCATGCGGTTCTACTACGACGGCGAGAACGCCCTGATACTGTATTGATGGGGAAGAAGGCATGAGATATCTGAAAACCGGGGGGGGCAGGGGCAGGCGGGGGCAGTTGCTGATACTGGTGCTGGGGGTGATGGCCCTGGGGCTGTTCGTCGTCGCCCCGCTGCTGGCGTATGTGGACCAGAGCTTCAAGATAAACATGAGATACCAGATCAAGAGCGAGTCCTACCTGGCCGCCGAGGCGGGGATAGAGCGGGTCATCGGGGACCTGTACATGGGCACCGACATCCGCGTGCCCGGCTACGACGCCGCGAGCAGCAGCGTGAACAACGCGCCGGCGGTGCTGGGCGACATGCACTTCAGCATAAACGTGACCGAGCCCACCACGCTGGGGGCCCCGCCGCTGGCGGTGGAGAGCTACCTGGACCCGGGGAGCTGCCTGGGGATGCGCCCCAT
>CAZYOO010000076.1:2411-4514 GCA_964649185.1 uncultured Dehalococcoidales bacterium | reverse complement strand
TGGAGCGTCATCTCCCTGCTGGACGAGGACCTGGCGCCGGTGCTGGACCGCGAGGGCAACCCCATCCGCTCCGAGGTGTGCGCCCCGGGGGTGGGGCCGAACATGGGCGACGACTCGCGGATGGTGGTCAACACCCTGTTCGTGCAGGGGGCCTACCCCGGGCCCGACGGCGAGCGCGGCACCGCCGACGATGACGTGGTGATACAGGCCGGCCCGTACGTGCTGAGGTTCGAGAACAAGGCCTACCAAGTCGCCGTGGGCACCAATGTGAGGGTCTGCACCCCGCCGTTCAAGGGCGGTGACTACGACCACGTCTTCAACGGCTCCATCAACTGCAGCGAGGTGGACTGCGGCCACTTCATCGACGACGGCACTTATGTGGGGTTGGGGGCGGTGATGCTGCTGGTGTTCAACGAGGACTGCGGCGACGACACCTCAAACGAGATCAACACCGACACCTTCTCCTGCGATTACGTGCAGCTCAACATCACCACCTGGGACGGCAACGTCAGCACCTACACCTTCAACAACAGCGACCCGATGTGGGGCCCGCACTTCAGCGCCTACGACTTCACCGTAACCGACCCCGGGGGGCCGGATGTGGGGGGCTACAGGGAGGCGGCGTACGACGAGGGCGTCTACGACGAGCTGGTGACGCAGGAGTTCATCGGCGGCGGCATCGGCGGCGGCATCGCGCTGGGAGGGCTGGATGTAGAGGCCATCTCCCACCGCGAGGGCGTGCGCTTCGACATGCTGTCGGCGGTGATCCCGGATATAAACGCGGTGCTGATGCACGTATTCTTCATCAACGAGAGCTCGGCGGACGTGGCGCGGATAGACGCGGTGTGGGAGGGCTACCAGCACGTGCGGGCGGAGACCTCGGACGGGGACTACAACTACCAGGCGGACGACGACGAGCTGGCCCTGTTCATCGCGAACTGGGACCCGTCTGGGGGGGGCACCCCGCTGGGACATCCGGTGATGCACTACCTGGACAAGCGCCAGCAGGGGGCCGGCTTCGTGTGGGTCAAGCTGTACCAGGGGGCCTACCGCGACTACCTGATAACCTCCACCGCCTACCGCGATAAGGCGGGCGGCATCGAGGGCCGGATGGACCCGGGAGAGGAGCTAGCGGTGGTTTCGGTGTACCTGCGGCAGAGCCCGGGGCCGTCGGTGTGGTGGGAGAAGCAGTCCATGGAGATACTGTCATGGAACATCGATTATTACGCTCAGTGAGCGTTTGCTATTGACATTTCCCTGTTTTCATAGTAAAGTCTTCTAACGCCTAATTCAGCCGAGAGACGATCATGACAACACAAGAGCTGCCCGAGCGGCGCCCGCTGAAGATAGACCTGAACCTGTTGCCGCCGGAGTACCTGCCGAAAAAGAAATCGCGCTGGGGCCTGCTGCTGGTGCTGCTGGTGGTGATACTGGCCTGCGCCCCGTGGCCGTTCCTCATCCTGAAGGCGGACGTGGACGCGGATAACCGCAAGCTGGAGTCGCAGAAGGCCACCCTGCAGGCGGAGTACAGTATCCTGGTAGCGGACGCCGGTGAGGCGGCCGACCTGCAGAAGCAGATAAACTCCGCTAATAAAGAGTGGAACGACATGCTGGAAGACTGGGCGCTGTTCCAGGCCAGCCTGCGGGAGTGGTCCGAGATATTCTACGACGTGCAGCAGCTCCCGCGGGGCGCCATGGGCTATATCAACAGCATCACCCAGAACAAGGAAGTAATCACCATCAACGGGTGGTTCGCCAAGGAGCAGTTCATCTACGAGTACTCGCTGATGCTGGCGGACACCGGCCACTTCATCGAGGGCGGGGTGAATATAAAGCAGATAAAGTATAACGAGGGTTCAGGCACGCGTGATTTCACCATCGAGGCGGTGCTGAAGACGGCGGGGGTGGAGTGATGAAGCTCTCGGTGTCGCGGAACATGCTGATCCTGACGGTAGTGGGCGTGGCCCTGCTGGCCTTCACCGTGCTGATGATGGTGTTCTATTTCGGGGCGGTGAGCAAGACATCGCAACTGGAGTCGGACATAAAGGACCTGCAGCGGAAGATAGCCGCCGTTGACCCCGTGGATATCCCCGGCCTGAAGCA
>CAZYOO010000076.1:0-2311 GCA_964649185.1 uncultured Dehalococcoidales bacterium | reverse complement strand
CTGCTGGAGCTGCTGGAGGAGCTGCGGGAGGACGAATACCCCACGCTGGTGGTGGACGGCCTCAAGTTCTCGTTCCCGGGCGAGGGCGCGGGGGATGTCACCTTGAATTTCAACCTTGCGATATTGACCCAGACATTGCCCAAGTGAGCGCGGCATAGAGGATGACCGAGGAGCCGTTGATGGAAGAGCAGAACAAACCCACAGCAGAGGACCCCAAGGCCGCAACCAGGGCGGAGAGGAAGGCGGCGCGTGAGGAGCTCAGGCGCGCCAAGTCGGAGGAGAAGGCCCGGCTGAGGGAGGAGAAGTCGCGGGCGAAGGAGGAGAAGAAGGCGGCCAAGGCGGAGGGGAAGAAGGCCCCCAAGGAGCCCAAGGCCCCCAAGCCTCCCAAGGCGAAGAAGGCGTCCCGGGGCAAGGGCGAGCGCATCATCTCCATCAGCATCGAGGGCACCGATCTCAGGGTCGTGTACTCCACCGGCCTGTCCATCGAGTCGTGGGACAGCGTGGCCTTCGATCCCCAGGTGCTGAAGGTGGGGCAGATAGCCGACCCCGACGGGCTGGGGGAGGTCATCCGCAGCGCCATGGAGGGGCGGGACGTGCAGAAGTGCAGTGTGGTGTGCGCCATGCCGGGACTGCGGTCGGTGTCACGGGTGATCACCATACCCAAAGTGGGCAAGAAGGAGCTGGCCACGGTGGTGCCGCGGGAGGTGAACAAGCTGATGACCATCTCCGAGGAGGACAACTACCTCCAGTACCAGGAGCTGGGGTCGGCGGGCGACCAGATGCACATCTTCGTTCTGGCCATACCCAGGGCGCCGCTGCAGACGTTCATGGACGCGCTGAAGATAGCGGGGCTGGCCCCCAGCGCGCTGGACCTCAAGCCGCTGGCGCTGGCGCGGGCGGTGAACCAGAAGGACGCCATCATCGCCGACGGCGAGAGCAACAGCATGGAGCTTGTCATCGTGGTGGACGACGTGCCGGTGCTGATACGCAGCGTGTTCCTCGGCGAGGGGGTGGTGACGCAGGACTACGCCGTGGGCCGCATCAGCGACGAGCTGGGGCGCACCATATTGACCTATAACGAGATAAACAAGGACCACCCGCTGGACCCCGAGATACCCATCTACCTGTGCGGGGCTTCTGCCGGCGGGGTGCCCTTCGCGCTGAACGTGGCGGCGCTGACCGGGCGCACCGTCCAGCCGCTGGAGCCGCCGCTGGACTACCCCGACGGGTTCCCCGTCGCCGACTTCATGGTGAACGTGGGCCTGATCCTCAAAGTGGCATGACAACAGTACTGGCAGCCATCGGCCTCGCCGTCGCCGGCCTCGCCGTGGGCAGCTTCCTCAACGTTTGCATCGACCGCCTGCCGGCGGGCAGATCGATAATCCGCCTGCGCTCCCACTGCGACTCGTGCGGCCAGCCCCTGCAGGGCAAGGACCTGATCCCCGTGTTCAGCTACCTGCGCCTGCGCGGGCGCTGCCGCCACTGCGGGGCGCGCATACCACGGCGCATCCTGCTGGTGGAGCTGGGCACCGCCCTGATGTTCGGCCTGCTGGCGTGGCACTTCGGGCCCGGCCTGCAACTGGCCATCGTCCTGATATACGGCTGCATCTTCCTGCTGATATTCGTGATAGACCTGGAGCGCCAGCTGGTGCTGGATGCGGTGCTGTACCCCGCGCTGGCGCTGGCCTTCATCTTCTCCTTCTTCTGGTTCGGGGCCGGGGACTACCCCCACTGGCCCGCCGCCGGGGTGCTGAGCGCCCTGCTGGGGGGCGCCGCGGGGCTGGTTTTCATGATAATCCCGTACGTCATCGCCCGGATGTTCTACGGCAGGGAAGGCATGGGCGAGGGCGACATCTACCTCGGCGCCCTGATAGGGCTGGTCACCGGGTTCCCGCTGGTGCTGGTGGCGCTGATTATCGGCGTCCTCGGCGGGGGGCTGGCGGCGGTGTGCCTGCTGGCGCTGCGCGTCAAGGGACGCCGGGACCCCATCCCCTTCGGGCCGTTCCTCGCCGCGGCGGCGATGGTGACCCTGATATGGGGGCTGCCCATCCTGGACTGGTACACCGGGCTGATGGCGTGAGCCCCCACCAGTCGTTTACGGGCCAATTTCAAAATCCGCCCCCAGAGGGTCTTGACAAAGCCTTAATTGTATGATATTGTATTATACAGAACAATAAAGTATAAAATAATATAAAGGTCTATAACAAAAGCGTTAGTGAGATAAAATACAGCAGGAAAGGAGGTGAGATGAGATGAAGATGCTAATGAAAGGGAACAGTCTTGGAAAGAGCCGGAAGGGCTTCACGCTGAT
>CAZYOO010000075.1:4103-6412 GCA_964649185.1 uncultured Dehalococcoidales bacterium | reverse complement strand
ACAGCCAAGAGCGAAGAGGTAGACAAGGTGGTCGGTCTGGAGATAGGCGCCGACGATTACATGACCAAGCCATTCAGTATGAGGGAATTGCTGGCCAGAGTCAGGTCTATGCTGCGCCGTGCAGAAATTGTCAGGCAAGAGTCGAGTGTGGTAGTAAATACCGATGCGGTAGTCACCATGGGCGACCTCGCAATAGATATAGACCGGCACAGGGTCTCGCGGTCGGGTGAACCTGTGGAATTAGCGCCCAAGGAATTCGATCTGCTGGCTTTCCTGGCCGCTAATCCGGGAAGGGTATTCAGCCGCGATTACCTGCTGGAGAGGGTCTGGGGTTATGACTACGCCGGTGGTACACGTACGGTGGACGTCCACATGAGATGGCTGCGGAAGAAGCTCGAAAACGATCCCGCAAATCCCAGACACCTGATAACCGTGCGCGGAGTCGGCTACAAGTTCGAGGGCTAGGCATGTTCAGCAGTATCAGGTGGCGCACGGCGGCGGTTTTCGTTCTATTGCTCGTCGTATGCATCAGCGGCCTCAGCATATACCTGTCGCACTTCTTCAGGGGCAGCTACCTGTCGGCGCTCGAGACACAGTTAGAAGACCAGGCATGGCTGGTGTCTCACAGCATCGAATCGTGTTTCGCGGCAAATGAAACCGATGATATCAATGGCATCGCCGTCAACATAAGCCAGGGGATAGGGGGGCGAGTCACTATCGTCGACAGGGACGGCGTGGTTCTGGGGGACTCCGAGGAGGACCCGACCACTATGGAGAACCATGCCGACAGGCCCGAGATTATCGAAGCGCTCTCCGGCAAGACTGGAAGCAGTATCCGTTACAGCGAAACCCTGGGCTTTGACATGATGTATGTTGCTTCACCGATCACGGTGGAAAGTGGGATCGAGGGGGTTGCCAGGGTATCCCTGCCACTGACCGAGATATACAGCTATCTTGGACATATAAATGTAACGATAATATGGGTTTCCCTGCTGGCTGCGTTCATTGGAATCCTGCTGTCGCTGCAACTGTCCAAGCTGACGATTGAACCAGTCAAGAAACTTACGCATATGGCGCGAGGGATCGCCGAAGGAGAACTGGATCAAGAGGTGCAGGCGGTCTCCAGGGATGAGGTCGGGGAGTTGGCCACTGCATTCAACCTGATGGCAGCCAAGCTTCGAGAAATGGTGGGCCTAATCACTACCGAGCGTGACCGTATCGCAGCCATCTTGTCCAACATGAGCGATGGCATCTTAGTCGTAGACAGCGACAGCCGTATCACCTCGGTGAACGAAGCTGCCGAGCGAATGCTGCAGATATCGAGGGGTTCCGTTACCGGCCACACTGTGGCGGAGAAGGTGCGGGATTACGAGCTAGACGAGATACTCCAGCGGTGTATCGAAACCAAGGAACAGCAAAGCGGTTCCTTGGAGGTCAGTGCTACGAAGCATTTCCTGCTGGTCATCGCGACACCCCTCGAGGACGAAGGCGGGTGCCTGCTGCTGCTGCAGAACCTGACCGACCTGAGGAGACTGGAGAAGATGCGGCGGGATTTCGTCTCCAACGTTTCGCACGAACTGCGTACACCGATAGCCTCGGTAAAGGCGCTGGCCGAATCCCTCCAGGAAGGGGCACTGGATGACCCATCAGTGGCCAAGGATTTCTTATCCAGGATAGATAGCGAGGCGGACAAGCTGGCTCAAATGGTGCAGGAGCTTGGAGAACTGTCCCGGATCGAAAGCGGGGAAGCCCCCCTGCGGAAGGAAACGGTATCGATTGTTGAAGTGATCGGGCGGGCCGTTCAAAGGCTGAAAGCTCAAGCTGACAGAGCAGGTTTGGGTATGGACCTTGGAATCCCCGTCGACCTGCCCCGGGTCACTGCGGACCGGGATCGGATAGAGCAGGTGCTGGTCAACCTGATTCATAATGCCATCAAGTTCACTACCACTGGGGGGAAGATTCGGATATCCGCCGAGTCGGAGGACAGTATGATCGTTGTTTCGGTTGCCGACAGCGGCGTCGGCATTCCCGCAGACGATCTGCCGCGTATCTTTGAGCGCTTCTATAAAGCGGACAAGGCCCGCAGCGGCGGCGGCACCGGGCTCGGGCTGTCGATCGCCAAGCATATCGTCGAGGCGCACGGCGGCAGGATATGGGCGGAGAGCACTGAAGGCAAAGGCTCCACTTTTTACTTTACCCTTCCATCGGAACTACAGGCTTAACCCTGCCTCTAAAGTTTAACATCCCCTTAACACAACCTTAAACCATGCTTAATCATCCGATGCTAACCTGAAGGTGGATGATTAAAG
>CAZYOO010000075.1:0-4003 GCA_964649185.1 uncultured Dehalococcoidales bacterium | reverse complement strand
GTCCTCGCCGGCTGTAATGGCGCAGGCGGAACGATTACGGAAGCGGGGTCGACCACGGTGCAGCCGGTGGCGGAAAAACTGGCCAGCGTTTTCATGGCGGACAATCCAGAGGTGAATATCATCATTCAGGGCGGTGGCTCCAGCGTAGGAGTCAAGTCCTGCAATGATGGTACAGTGGACATCGGGGCCGCCTCACGCGAGATTAAACCCACCGAGCCGAACCTAGTAAAACATATACTTGCTCGCGATGCTATCGCCATAGTAACACACAAAGACGTCCCTGTATCCGGCCTGACGACGGAGCAGGTAAGGGACATCTTCTCCGGGGGGATCACAAACTGGCACGAGGTCGGCGGCGATGATGAAGAGATCATCGTCGTGGCGAGGGAGGAAGGATCGGGAACCAGGGCTGCCTTCGAGGAGATGGTGATGGATGAGGATCTCATAGTAAACACCGCCATACTCCAACCCTCAAACGGCGCCGTAAAGACCACAGTGGCCAATACCCCTAATTCAATAGGGTTCCTGTCCTTCGGTTACATCGACAGCTCGATCAAGGCACTGGCGGTCGATGGTGTCGCCGGCAGTGTGGAGAATGCCAAGGCCGGCACCTATCCCATTGTCCGCCCCCTGTACTTCCTGACCAAAGAGGAGCCTACTGGAATCGTTAAAGACTTTATCGATTTCTGTCTCGGTGCAGAGGGACAGAGCATCGTGGAGGATGAGGGCTACCTGTCGGTCCGATAGCAGTTCAGCAATCTGAGAAAGTGGAGGCGGGGTGCCCCCTTACCATCCCGCCTCACAATTGAAGAGCATGTCGCGATACTTTGTAGACCGGGCCTCTAAATACGTTGTATTTGTCTGCGCCTTCGCCTCCATCGTGATCTTAGGCGCTATCGCGGTATTCATCTTCAAGGAGGGGCTGCCCGCATTCCGACAGGTAGGGATAATCGATTTCCTGTTCGGCACCGAGTGGCGGCCGGGGCAGGACCAGTACGGTATCCTGCCCATGATAATAGGCTCGATAGCGGTTACCGCCGGTGCTATGTTACTGTCGATACCGCTGGGGGTCGGCTGCGCGATACTGCTGGCAGAGGTAGCACCATTCAAGGTGCGACAATTCCTCAGGCCCGCTGTCGAGCTTCTGGTAGGTATTCCCTCGGTGGTCTACGGGCTGATAGGCATGCTGCTGGTGGTTCCAGCGATCCGACATATCGGCGGCACCGGCTTTAGTATCGCGGCGGCATCCATCGTCCTGACGGCCATGGTACTGCCCACGGTCATCAGCATCACCGAGGACAGCATTCGAGCCGTGCCTCGCGGATACAAGGAAGGTTCACTGGCCATGGGCGCCACCCAGTGGCAGACCATCTGGCACGTGCTGCTCCCGGCGGCGCGCTCCGGTATAATCGCCGCGGTGATACTGGGCATGGGACGCGCTATCGGGGAGACGATGGCGATGATAATGGTCATCGGGAACTCCATACAAATCCCCAACTCCCCGCTCGACTCGGCACGGACTCTCACCGGCAATATAGCCGTCGAGATCAACTATGCCACCGGGGTGCACGAGAGCGCCCTGTTCGCCACCGGGGTCGTGCTGTTCTTCCTTATAATCATCTTGAACAGTGTCGCTTTGCTGGTTCTCAAGAGAGGGGGGCGTCTCCGTGCTGCGGGTTAAGGCCATCTCCTCAAAATCCACCCAGAGGGCAGCGATGGTCTTCGTCTGGGGAGCCGGCGCGGTCACCATGCTCATCCTTCTGGCGATAATAGGGTATGTGCTGGTGCAGGGGATACCCGAGATCGGCTGGAGCTTCCTCACCACCAAGCCGGAGGGTGGCCTCAGTGGGGACGGAGGCATATCAACCGTAATCGTCAGTACCATCTATCTCGTCGGCCTGACGATTGCCATACTGCTGATACCGGGAATAGGGGCGGGTATCTACCTGGCGGAATACGCTCCAGACAATCGCTTGACTCATATGATCCGTTACGGCATAGAGACGCTGGCCGGCATCCCCTCAATAGTGTTCGGCCTGTTCGGGTTCGCCCTCTTCGTAACCGCACTGCACTTCCGGTTCTCCCTGCTATCAGGAGCACTGACCCTGGTATGTCTCCTGCTGCCCACGCTTATCCGCACCACCGAGGAGGCGATAAAGGCGGTTCCGCGCGGCCACCGCGAAGGCTCGCTGGCTCTGGGGGCCACAAAATGGCAGACGATCAGGCATGTGGTGCTCCCGGCCGCCCTGCCGGGCATCGTGACCGGGGTTATCCTGTGTGTCGGCCGTGCTATCGAGGAGACGGCGTGCCTCTACGTGACGCTGGGAGGCAGCGCAGCCATGCCCACATCGCTGATGTCCGGGGGAAGAACGCTGTCGCTGCACCTTTTCTATCTGGCGATGGAGACCAACGCCTTCGAGAAAGCCATGGCCACCGGCGCGGTGTTGATCCTGACCATCATTATCATCAACACCATCACCAACTGGCTATCCTACCGCTATCAGGTGAAGATGAGAGGGAGGTTGTCATGAGATCAAAGATACTGGCCAAGAATCTCAATTTCCACTACGGAAAGACACAGGCACTAAAAGACATTAACCTGGAGATGGAAAAGAATCACATTACGGCGCTTATAGGCCCGTCGGGATGTGGGAAGTCGACGTTTTTGCGCACCTTGAACCGTATGAACGACATTATCCCGGGGGTTAAGATTGAAGGTGAGGTTATACTGGATGATAAGAATATCTATGATAAAAGTATCGATGTTGTGGAACTTAGGAAGCGAGTGGGAATGGTATTTCAACAGCCGAACCCGTTCCCCAAGTCTATATACGACAACGTTGCTTTTGGTCCAAAGATGCTGGGGATGAAACGGCTGGTGAATATGGATGAGCTAGTGGAGAAGACGCTGCGTCAGGCCGCGCTGTGGGATGAGGTGAAAGATGAACTCAAGCGATCGGCGCTCACGCTATCCGGGGGTCAGCAGCAGCGCCTCTGCATCGCCAGGGTGCTGGCAGTAGAGCCGGAGGTTATACTGATGGACGAGCCTTGCTCGGCCCTCGACCCGGTGGCCACCCTCAAGATCGAGGAGTTGATGCAGAAGTTGAAGAATGACTACACAATCGTCATAGTGACCCATAACATGCAGCAGGCAGCCAGGGTATCCGACTGCACCGGGTTCTTCCTTCTCGGTGAGCTTATCGAACACGGGAAAACCAGTGATATCTTCAGCCGGCCTAAGGATAAAAGGACCGATGACTATATAACCGGCCGGTTCGGCTAGAACGAATTGGAGGTAGGGAAATGGAGATTAGAACAACCTTTCATAAGAAGCTGTCTAAGATTCAGGATGATGTGCTGCATATGGGCAGCATGGTGGAGAAGGCGCTGGAGCGCTCCATGAAATCCCTGAAGGACAGGGACCTGGGGCTTGCCAAGCAGGTGGTTGAAGATGACCTGAAGATCAACGATAAACGGTACGAGATCGAGGAAAAGTGCATTCAACTTATCGCTACCCAGCAGCCTATGGCCAGCGATCTCAGAACAATAGTTGCGGTTCTGAGCATCACCTCGGAACTGGAGCGCATCGGGGATCACGCCGAGGGGATAGCCAATATCGCTTTGATGATAGGCAATGAACCGCCGGTCAAGCCCCTGATCGACCTGCCGCGTATGACCACAAAGACTGTCGACATGCTGCATCGCAGCCTGGATGCGTTTATCAACCGCGATGCGGATGCTGCAAGAGCCATCGCCGCTGAAGATGACGAAGTTGACGAAACATACAACCAGGTCTTTCGAGAGCTGCTCCTGTTTATGGCCGAGGACCCGAAGGTGTGCAGCCGGGCCACCAGGCTGATCTGGGTGGCGCATAATCTCGAGCGCAGCGCCGATAGGGTGACAAACATCTGCGAGCGTGTAGTCTATCTGGTCACCGGTAAAATGGAGGAAATAGGAGTTTCCAAGTATTAAACAGTTAGTCTTTTGATTACAGCCTTCTGAA
>CAZYOO010000074.1:0-6822 GCA_964649185.1 uncultured Dehalococcoidales bacterium | reverse complement strand
AGATGGGCATGCTGTTCTTCGACTACGCCGAGCGCAAGATAGCGGAGGTGCCGCAGAGGTTCAGGCAGGCCTGCGGATTATAGAAAAGGAAGTGGCACGCCGTGTCGTCTGTATTTAACTACCTTCCTTCTTCTTGAAATACTCCTGAACGCTGCGGCCGAATTCCTCGGCCGCCTTCCCGAACTGGTCGAACTTCTGCTTCACATCCTCGTCCTTGAACCTGCTGCCCAAGGCCCTGGCCGACTCCACCGTGCTGTCCCCGAATTCCCTGGTCTTCTCCTTCAGCTCGGGGTCGTTGAATATCTCGCTGATCGCATTGCCGAATGCACGTATCAACTCGCCGAACTGGTCCGCAGGGCTTCTCTTATCGCTCTCTTGCTGGGGCATGGTGATCACCTCCGGTCAGCGCCTGTTCGACCTTCCGCCTCGCGCTTGATGGATTATTCCACGGTCTTGAACATCTTCCTGGCGGCGCCGCAGACTGGGCACTTGTCCGGCGCCTCGCTCTCCACGGTGTAGCCGCACACCTGGCAAACATAGAACTTCCCGCTCCCTGCCGTCTGTCCCTTCTCCAGCCTGTCGAGTGCGGAGCGGAACAGGCCGTGGTGTATCTGCTCCACCCGGTTGGCTAGGTCGAAGCTGCGCTCGGCATCGCCCTTACCCTCGGCCTTCGCTTGCTGGATGAACCCGGGGTACATCTCGGTGAACTCGTGCTGCTCCCCGCCGACGGCCGCCTTCAGGTTGTCGGCGGTCGACTTGATGCCGCCCAGCACCTTGAGGTGGTTGCGGGCGTGCACCGTCTCCGCCTCGGCGGCGGCGCGGAACAGGCGCGCAACCTGCTGGTGTCCATCGGCATCGGCCTTCTCGGCGAAGAACAGGTATTTGCGGTTGGCCTGGCTCTCGCCAGCGAACGCCTCCTCCAGGTTGCTTTTGGTATCGCTCATGGTCTCCCTCCTCGATTCGATTATACCTTATCTAACCGCTTCCGTGATTCCTCGCAGTCGCCGTGGGGCAACTGGCGCGCCCCCGCATGCTCCCCGGTGCCCCGTCGCTCTATGAATAGAGGGAAGCGGGACGTCTTTTGGTCTCATCCTGAAATCTGCCAGCCCCTCCGTTTTTCCCTTCCTGTCCCGCTTCCCTGTGCATTATTGTACACCCAGACTTCAGCGCCTGTATGTAACTTTTATCGCACCACCGGCGACGCGCTCTGGTCGAAGGGGTTGGTGCGCATCGCCAGCGAGAACAGGTAGGGGTAGTTGTTCTTGAGGTGCTTCATGTAGGCGATCCACTCACCGACCAGCAGGCTGTACACCCGCCTGACGTCGCCGGCGAGGTGGGCGCGGTCGCTGTCCGGCAGATTATCGATGTCGTCGCGGCTGGACAGCTCCTCGGTGAGGTGGAATACCGCCTGGAGCAGGTGGGTGAAGGTGTCATGCTCCAGCAGGGTGGGGTTCTCCAGCAGCCGCATCAGTCCCTCGCGCTTCTCGATAAGCAGGTCGCGCAGGCTTTTCAGGTCTACCTTCTCGATATCGATATCGCAATTGTGGCGCTTGAGCAGCCTGCTGGCGTCGGAGAACTCCCTGTCCGACCAGTCGGCGCTGCAGATGAGCTGCCCCTTTATCTCATCCAGACCGGGGTCGCTGTCGGAGAATACGGTGAGCAGGCCGGCCCCCACGTCGCTGAAGAACACCCCTATCACCATGTTGAGCTTCTCCAGCAGGGCGCGCTTCTCCCGGTGGCTCAGCATGCGGTGCACGATCAGCGTCACCATCAGCACCTCGATGGGGACGAAGGCTATGTCGCCAACCATGTAGATGAAGATGTGGTGCGGGTCGTGGAATACGGCGTAGTGGATGAAGTAGAGTATCACCGACGTGACGATCAGTGCCAGCGCCAGGGCTATCTGCCAGTTAAAGAATCTCGAGAGTTTCATGGTCTACCTCCAACGTCGGCCGATATCGAGCCCGAAACGACTACTGCAACTCCGCGCGGATGGCGTGGAACACGTCCTGCGGCTTCTCGATGGGGTGCTCGATGTTCCAGGTGATGACTATCGCGTCCTCGTGGTGGTCGCCCTTGAGCTGGCCCCACTCCGATTTGGACGGCAGTGTCTGCACCTTGGCCTCGCCGAAGGAGCAGAAGCCGTGGTCGGAGATCACGATCAGCTTGTTGTCGCTGTCGTCGAGGAAATCGCTCTCCAGCAGCAGCTGATTCAACCTGGCGTCCATCTTGATGTACCAGTCGAGCACGCAGTCCTCCCCCCAGTGGAAGTGCTGCACCCGGTCGAGGGAGGTGTAGACCGAGATGAGGACGTCGGGGCGCCGGGCCATCAGCTCGGCGGTCTTACTGGTGATACGCTCCAGCTCCTCGTCCCACTCCTTCTCGTTGGTGGGCAGCCCGAAGCCCACCGGCTTGAAATCGACGTTGAACGAGTACGGGGGGACGACGAACGGCACGCCGAGGGCCATCACTTTTTTACCCTCGCGGTCGAGGATGTCCCAGATGAAGTCCACCTTGATGTCCTGCCTGCGGGCTATATTGCCGCCGGGGGCGAAGCTGTCGTGGCCGTGCTGCTCGAAGGTCTTGCCGCAGAACATCCCGCACCAGATCGACGGTGACAGGGGTTTCTCCTTGAGATGGATCGTATCGCGGTTGCCGATCTCGCACAGTTTTTTAAAGGCGGGCAGGCGGTCGATGTTGGGGTCGATCATGGTCCAGGTGGCGGCGTCGATGCCCAGTACCAGTATCATGCCTTGACCTCCAGCACGATGCCGGCGCCGACGTTCTTGCCCCTGCTGGCGAGGAGGAACCGGCCCAGCTCCGGTATCTCGGAGAACTTCTCCACCACCAGCGGCTCGGCATCGAAGACCACGGTGGCGGCCTCATGCTGGCCTATCTCGCCATCCTTGTTCCCCAGCGCCTCACCCGTCTCCGAGCTTATCATCGACTTCATCTGCTCCACGCGGCACTTGCTCCGCTTGGGGCCGCACTTGATCTCGAACTCGTCGCCCTGCTTCAGCGTTCCCTCGAGGAGCACCACCTCGGCGAGGAACCTGTCGGTGGTTACCGGCGGACTGTCGGGGTGCCCGCCGATGTTGCCCCGCGCCACGTCGCCGTCGACCACGATGCCCACGCTGTCGCCGGCCCTGGCCTCATCGACCTCGCCGGGGTATACCTTTATCCGCTCCACCCTGCACCTGGCCCCCGACGGCTGGAATACCAGCTCGTCGCCCCTCTTCAACACGCCGGAGTCCACCCGTCCTACAGTCACCTTATCACCGTCCACCTGGTACACGTCCTGCACCGCGAAGCGCAGCGCCTTCTCGGTGACCGGCACGGGCTCGATGGCGTCCAGCGCCTCGATGAAGGTGGGCCCGGTGTACCAGTCCATCCGCTGCGACCGCTTGTAAACGTTATCCCCCTCGGTGGAGGAGATGGGGATGAAGGGGATGTCGCGGTACCCCAGCGAATCGAACAAATCGATAGTCCATTTCTTGACCTTCTCGAAGGTCTCCTGGCTGTAGTCCATCAGGTCCATCTTGTTGATTACTCCGATGACCTGCTTGATGCCCAGCATCTTGAGCAGGAAGGCGTGCCTGCGGGTCTGCTCCTCGACGCCGTTGGGAGCGGCCACCACCATCACCGCCACCTGGGCGTGGGAAGCCCCGGTGAGCATGTTCTTGATGAATTCCTTGTGCCCGGGGACGTCCACCACGGTGTAGTAGTCCCTGCCCTTGAACAGCACCCTGGTGGTATCGATGGTGCGCTCCTCCTTCATCTCCTCCTCGAAGGAGTCGAGGAAGTAGGCGAACTCGAAGCGCTTCTTATACTCCTCGAACAGCTTCTGCACCTCGGCCATCTTCTCCTGGGGGATGTTGTCCGAGTCGTAGAGCAGCCTGCCGATAAGGGTGGACTTGCCGTGGTCGATGTGTCCTACTATAACAATTTTTACACTCATTCTCTGTCCTCCCGTCCTTACATGTATCCCAGGGCGCGCAGCTTCTGCATGGTGAAGCTGCTCTCCTTGTCCTGCGCCCGCCCCGAACGCTCGGCGATCTTGGTGGTCTTGAGCTCCTCCACCACCTCGTCGATGTTGGAGGCGGTGGAGTCGATGGGGTTGGTGCACGGCTCGCAGCCCAGGCTGCGGTAGCGCTTGCCGTTGCGGGCGAAGTACATCGGGTTGACCGGCATCCCTTCCTGCTTGACGTACTCCCACACGTCCAGCTCGCGCCAGTGCAGGATGGGGTGGATGCGCATGTGGGACCCCGCGGTGATCAGCCCCTGGAACTGGTCCCACATCTCCAGCGGCTGGTCCTTGTAGTCCCACTTGAAGTCTTCGTTGCGCGGCGAGAAGTACCTCTCCTTGGCGCGGATGCCGTGCTCGTCGCGCCTGATGGCCAGTATCAGGGCATCGAAGCCGTGCTCCTCCAGGAACATCTTCAGCGCCTCGGTCTTGAGCTGGGTGCAGCAGTCGAGCTTGCCGGTCTGGGGGTTCATGCCCGCCTTGATCGCCTCCTCGTTCTGCGCAACCATCAGGTCGAAGCCCCACTCCTTGGCGATGCGGTCGCGGAACTCGTACATCTCCTTGAACTTGAATCCGGTATCGATGTGGATCACGGGGAAGGGTATCTGGCCGAAGAACGCCTTGCGGCACAGCCACAGCATGCAGGTGCTGTCCTTGCCCACGCTCCACAGCACCGCCGGCTTCTTAAACTCGGCGTAGGTCTCCCTCACGATGTAGATACTCTGATTCTCCAGGTCTTTCAGATCAAGCATGGTATCCCTCCTTACGGTATAACAAAAACCTTTAACAGTGTCAGCGCCCCCAGCAGGATGGTGGCCAGGCCGATGGCGATGGTCAGCTTCTCGGTCTTCACCTTCTTGGTGGTCAGGGCGGCGAACGGCGCCACGGCGACCGCCCCGATGCACGCTGCCCCGGCCAGCTTCCAGTCGATGCTTACCCCCTCGGCTAGCAGGTAGCCCAGGAACCCCACGGCGCACAGCACGGCTATGGAGACGGTGGTGCTGCCCACCGAGCTCTTGGCCTCCCGCCCGCCGATGATCTGCCCGCCGGTGACCAGCGGCACGTAGCCGCCGCCGGTCATGCCTTTGTTGAAGGCCCCGATGATGCCGACGGCGAAGATGCTCTTCCACGAGAACGGGGTCTTTCGTCCCCGCTGGAGGAGAACGATGATCCCGATAAGCAGTACCAGGACGCCGATATAGACTTCGAGCGCGAACGGGCTTATCTGCACCGCGGTGAACACGCCGATGAGGACCCCGATGACGCCCAGGGCTACCAGCGCCAGCACCACCTTGGCGTCTATCGAGCGCGGCAGGTAGCCCAGCCCCCGCAGCCGCTGTTTGATCAGCTCGTCGTCCCGCCTGAAATCGAGGTGGATGTTGCCGGCGCGGTGGTGGGCGATGCCCCCGACAATGCCCCCGGCGAGCTGGCTCAGCAGCACCGCGGGTACTATCTGCAACGGGGCGAACCCGATGATGATCAGCAGCGGGGTCATCGCGGTGCCGTAGCCGATGCCGAGGGCGACGGCGATGTACTGGCATACAAGGGCCAGGGCGACCACCGCGGCGAATAAACCCCAGGTCAGATCCATCGTCAGTTGCTATCCTCCGCCTAGTCCATGTAGCCCAGGGCCTTGAGCCGCTTCTTCACCTCCGCCTCATCGGCCTCGGTGTAGCCCTGCTCCTCTTCCTCCTCATCCTTGAGCACCTCCTCCAGGATGAACAGCACGTACTCCTCCACCGAGCCGAACTCGGTGGCCTTCACCCGCTGCTCGATCCGGTCGTAGATGTCGGCGGGTACGGATATGGACTTTGTCTCCTTGCTCATCTAGTCCTCCTTCAGATAGCCCAGTCTCTGCAGCCTTTCCCGTATCGAGCTCACCTCCTCGGCGGTCAGGGCGTCGCCGTGCTTTATGGGCCCGCCCAGCGCCAGGGTGCGCATGACGAACACGATGAACTCGTTGACGCTGGAGAAGCCGGTGCCCTCGATCATGTGGCCCAGGTTGCGGTACAGCTCCCGCGGTATCTTGATGGTGACCTTCGGCTCCATTCCAGCATACTCCAATAGGGATACAATCAGGCTACGATTATAGCCTATGGAAACGCTATTGTCAAGCTTCTTGGGGCATGGAAGGCATATCGGGTCGCTGTGGCGATTCAGCTCGAATGGGGGGATTCCCGCCAGGCGGAAATGCCTGCTTTGCGCTGTGTGTGGCGCGTCCTTTCGGCAGGCATGAACAGGTGTTGCGGCGGAAGCCGTGCTTTACTATCGGGTGTTATAGTGATAGTGGAAAGAGGAACGAAAGGCGCAAGGCCTTAGAAAGGAGGACCGAGATGGAATGGCAGATCATCGTAGTCATAGCGGTGGTAGCACCCCTGATGCTCTTCCCGGCGGCCTTCATCTGGTACGTGACCCTCGGTGGTCTGTACAAAGAGCTCAGGATCCGCCATGCGAAACGGGCCACTGCCAGGGGCACTCTGGTAGCTCACCCGGCATAAAGGAAGGAGGAAGGGGCTCTATGTACCGAGACTGTGACACAGAACAGTGAGAGGGGCGGCGACGCGAGAAGTCACCGCCCCTCTTGCTTATATTGTATCGCAATATAGCTATAACCTGTCCTTGCCTCGATCTGCCTATTCCATTTTCGATTGCCCCGTATTAATCAGCCGGGTCACAGGGGGACAACCATCGCCATACCGTAAATGAGGAAAGGTTCGATTGGGGAACCGGCTACCGCTTGAGGCGCTCGGCGTGACGCCCCTTTAGCTTTGCCAGCTTGGGGTCTATCACCGCCCGGC
>CAZYOO010000073.1:0-6912 GCA_964649185.1 uncultured Dehalococcoidales bacterium | reverse complement strand
AGGCAACCGATTGCTCTACCCCTTGTACGGCCCCTTGACCTTGGACACGCACCACGCGCCGCCGTTCTCCATCTCGGACACGCAGCGGTTGCAGTGGTCGCACAGGGACTCGGTCCACTCCCCGCGCTCCATGCGGCGCACCAGGTCCGGCTCGCGGAACAGGGCGCGGCCTATCTCCACGAAATCGAAACCCTCGTCCATCGCCCGTTCCATGTTGGCCACCGAGCACACCCCGCCGATGTACACCAGCGGCATCTTGACCGCCTGCCGCACCTTCTTCGCCTCCTCCAGGAAGAACATCTCCTCGAAGGGGAAGGTCTGAACGAACATGTTGCCGAAGAACAGCAGCCCCATCTTCTCGATGAGGCTCTTGCCCGGACCCGACATCCACTCCTTCAGCGGTATGCGTCCGCGCATCATGTAGAACGGGGTCTTGGCGGTGAACCCACCGCTGAGTATCAGGGCGCTGGCCCCCTCCGCCTCGTAGCGCTTGGCCACCTCGATGGCCTCGTCCAGTTCCATCCCCCCCTTGAAGCCGTCCCGCAGGTTCATCTTGATCAGTATCGGGAAGTCGGGGCCGACGGCCTCCCGCACCTTGGCGATCACCGCCGCGGGGAACCGCAGCCGGTTCTCCATGCTGCCCCCGTATTTGTCCTTGCGGTGGTTGGTGTACGGCGACAGGAACTGGCTCAACAGATAACCGTGGCCCGAGTGGATCTCGACGGCATCGAATCCGGCCTCGATGGACTGCTTGGCCGCCCTGGCGAAGTCGTCGATCAGCCGGTTTATCTCCTCCTCGGTCATGGGGTGAGCGAAGGCGCGGCGGAACATGCAGAACTGGCGCGAGGCGCCCAGCGGCTGCCGCCCGATGACCGACCTGCTGGAGAAGTACCCGCAGTGCCCCAGCTGGATGGAGGCGGCGCCCCCCTCGCTGTGAACGGCATCGGTCAGCTTCTTCAGCTCGGGCACTATCTCCTCCCGCATCCACAGCTCGCTGCCGAAGCCGCGGCCGTCGTAGGACACCGAGCAGTAGGCCACGGTGGTCATCGCCGCGCCGCCGGCGGCCACGTCCCGGTGGTGCTCCAGCAGCATCTGCGACGGCCAGCCGTCGGGGCACATCCCCTCGAAACAGCCGGACCTGATTATCCGGTTGCGCAGCTCCAGCCCGCCGAGCTTGCCCGGCGCGAGCACCTTGAGCTGCTTCCTCTGCGCTGTCTCCTGCATGTTACGGCTCCTTTCGGTTGTAGGTCGATCGATATCGTTGTGCCGAGGGGTTAAAGCGATTAGTGTTCGGCCGCTAAACAAGGCTGGTCGATACTAACAAGACCGAACATGGCACTTCCATCTAAAATGCTATCAGAAAACACAACAAGATACAAGTAAGAGTTGAAAATCGGCGGCGTCTGGTTTACAATGCCTCAGCAACCCCGGGACGAAAGCCGACCGTCAGGGGCTAGGCGAGCGCTACAAGGAGGTCAGCCGATGGAAGCGGATCCCCGATTCAGAAAGCTGTTCCAGCCCGGCCGCATCGGGTCGATGGAGCTCAAGAACCGCATCGTCGAGGCGGCGATGGGAACCAGCCTCGAGCGCGAGGACGGTTTCGTCGACGACCGCATTAAGGATTTCTACGAGGAGCGGGCCAGGGGCGGCGTGGGACTTATCGTGATGGGGGTCGGTGCCATCGACCACCCCGACGGCAAGGTGCTGCCGGGGCAGCTGGGCCTCTCCGACGACAAGTTCATCCCCGGGCTCAAGGACTTGGCCGATGCTATCCACCGCCACGATGCCAGGGTGGCTATACAGCTGCAGCGCGGCGGCAAGCTTTCCACCGAGGACATGTGTCACGGCCTCCAGCCCAAGAGCCCGTCCTGCTCCGGGCTGCCGGTGCAGGAGGCGATGCAGGACATGGCGTCGGTGGAGATACCGCGCATGATGGCGCGCTACACCCAGATGCCGGCCAAGCTGGAGACCGTTGAGCTGACGCTGGCCGAGATCCGCGATGTGGTCGCCAAGTTCGGCGAGGCGGCGCGGCGGGCCAAGGAGGCCGGCATCGACGGGGTGGAGATACACGCGGGGCACGGTTACCTGCTCTCCGAGTTCCTCTCCGGCGCCTGCAACCAGCGCACCGACGAGTACGGCGGCTCCGTGGAGAACCGCGCAAGGATAGTGCTGGAGGTCATCGCCGCGGTGAGGGACAGGGTGGGCCCCGACTACCCGGTGTGGGTCCGCATGGACGGACGGGAGTTCGGGATCAAGGGCGGCATCACCTTGAAAGAGGCCAGGAAGCTGGCGAAGATGTTCGAGGGGGCGGGCGTGGATGCCATCAACGTCAGCGGTTACGGCGGCATCAGGGGCGGGTTCTACGACGCCCCGCTGTGCTACCCCCGGGGCAATCTGGTCTCGCTGGCCGCCGGCATCAAGAAGGTGGTGAAGTTGCCGGTGATGGCGGTAGGCCGCATCGACGCCTACCTCGGCGATAAGCTGCTGCGCCAGGGCAAGGCCGATTTCATCGCCATGGCGCGGGCCTTGCTGGCCGATCCCGAGTACGCCGGCAAGGTGGCCGCGGGGACCATGGATGACATCCGGCCGTGCATCATGTGCTACCACTGCGTCTCCCAGGCCTTCTGGGGGGAGCCGGTGTTCTGCAGCGTGAACGCCGCCGCCGGCAGGGAGCGCGAGTTGAGGATCGAGCCCGCCGCCGGCCCCAAGAAGGTGCTGGTCATCGGCGGAGGCCCCGGCGGGATGGAGGCGGCCAGGGTGGCGGCGCTGCGCGGGCACAGCGTGACGCTCTGCGACAAGGGCAAGCGCCTGGGCGGATCGCTGGTCTATGCCTCCGTAGTCAACCCCGACAACGACGGCTTCCTGAACTACCTCATCGGCCAGATGGGTAAGCTGCAGGTAGAGGTCCGGCTCAAGCAGGAGGCCACGCCGGAGCTCATCGATGAACTGAAGCCGGACGTCGTTATCGTGGCGACGGGGGGCAGGCTGACAGCGCCAGAGATACCGGGCGACAACCGTCACAACGTTATCAGCGGCAAGGACCTCCGCGGCCTGATGAGCGGCACGGGAAGGAAATTCGACTGGTGGTGGCGGGGAGGAGTGTTCGTCGCCTCCCGCATCATGCCCTTCCTGTTCAGGGTGCCGCTGGTGCGCTGGCTGACCAAAGTGTGGATGCCCATCGGCGGTGTGGTGGCCATCATCGGTGGCGACATGGTCGCCTGCGAGCTGGCGCAGTTCCTGGTGGAGCGGCGGCGCAGGGTGACCATCCTGGAGACCAGCCCCGACATCGCGGTGGAGATGGCCATAGGCAAGCGCTGGAACTTCCTGCAGCGCCTGCGCGACGAGAGGGTCGCCATTCTGCGGAACGTGGACATCGAGGCCATAAAGCCCGCCGGGGTCAGGATCACCGACGGCGAGGGCAAGCAGCGCACCATCAAGGTGGACACCGTAGTTATATCGGGAGGCATGGAGCCCGACGGGACGCTGGCGGAGTCGCTGGAGGGCAAAGTAGCCCGCGTCATCAGCATCGGCGACTGCACCGGCCCGCGCCTGATACACGGTTCGGTTGAGGACGGCTACCGCGCCGCCCTGTCGATATAGACCGCGGCGACGCTATATCTTCTCCGCAGTTCGGGCCGCATCGTATGTAGCCGAGGCGGCGTCTCGTGGCGACACGGCGTCGCCGATTTTGTACACCTCCGGCACCAGGCCTTTCAGTTCCTGCGCCAGCGCGTTCTCCGACCGCGCCCCCACCGCCAATACTACCGTCTCCGCATCCAGGTGCAGTATCTCCCCCTCCCAGCTGACGATCACGCTGTCCTCGGTGATCTCCAGCACCGGGGTGTTCAGGTACTGGGGTATGCCCAGCTCCAGCAGGCGTCGGGAGAGCGCCTTGAACGAGAATGTCTCCTCGGGGCCCTTCTTGCCCCCCAGCCGGCCCCGGCTGACCAGGCTTACCCGCTTCCCCCGCTCGGCGAGCATGATGGCCGCCTCGATGGCGTTGAAGCGCGCTCCGATAACCACCACCCTGTCCCCGACTTCGGCCTTGTCCATAAATACGTGATTCGACTGCACCACGTTGCCGCCATCGGCCCCCGGCACATCCAGGCCCGCGGGCACGGCGCCGGTGGCCACCACCACCGCGTCCGGCTTCATCCCCAGTATCTTGTCCTTGTCAAGCTCGACGCCCAGCGTGACCGGGACGCCGAGTTCATCCAGCGAGCGCTTGAGGTAATCGGCGAAGACGGCGAACTCGCCCTTGCCCGGGGCGGCGACGGCGATGTTCCACTGCCCTCCAAGCTCTTTGTTTCTCTCATAGAGCGACACGTCATGTCCCCGCTGCCTGATGAGCACCGCCGCCTGCATGCCGGCCAGCCCGCCGCCGACCACCACCACCCTCTTCGGTGACTCGACCGCTGGCGGGGCGGGTATGCTCTCGCGGTACAGGAACGGGTTCACCGTGCACGATAGCGGCAGCTTGAGCCGGACGCAGTTGTTGCAGTGGATGCAGCGGCGGATCTCGTCGCTGCGCCCGTCGCGCAGCTTGCTGGGCAGCTCGGGGTCGGCCAGCAGTGGACGGCCCAGCGCGATGTAGTCCACCCTGCCCTCCGCGACTGCCGCCTCCGCCAGTTCCGGCCCGATCTTGCCCACGGCCATCACCGGGATGCCCACCGCCTGCTTGATCTGCTCCGCCAGGGGCAGCATCGGTGCCTCGGCGTACAAGTAACAGGGTATGTTCAATCCGGTGAGATACTCGATACCGGCGGAGACGTGGATCGCATCCGCTCCCGCCTCCTCGAAGGCGGTCGCCTGGTACATCGCCTCATCTATGGTGATCCCGCCGGGGAAATCATCGGCGGCGCTGAGCCTCACTATCACCGGGTAGTCCCTCCCCAGCCTGGCCTTAATCCGCTCCAGTATCTGGAGCGGGAAGCGCATGCGGTTCTCCCTGCTGCCCCCGTACCCGTCGTTGCGTTTATTCATCACCGGGGTCATGAACGCGCCCACCAGGCAGCCGTGGCAGGCGTGCAGCTCCACCGCATCGGCACCCGCCTCCGCGGCGCGCCGTGCCGCCTCGGCGTAGTCCTCCACGTAGCCCTCGATGTTCGCTTCAGCGACCTCCACCAGGGGCAGGTGGCCCGGCATCCACGATGTTATCGACGGCACCCGCACCGACACGCCGGGCGCCAGCAGCCCGCCGGCCACTATCAGCAACCCCGGGTGCATCAGCTGGATGGCGACCCTCGGCCCCTCAC
The DNA here is from genome assembly GCA_964649185.1 of uncultured Dehalococcoidales bacterium. GTDB lineage: Bacteria > Chloroflexota > Dehalococcoidia > E44-bin15 > E44-bin15 > CAYUWM01. Next base: position 1,657 of record CAZYOO010000073.1, on the reverse strand, counting down.
GATGGATGGTCTCGAACAGCTGCCGGAGGCCGGGGACGAACTTATCGTCGTATATCCCCAGCGAATACATCGCCTTGGCCTCCGCGCTGGGCGAGGCGCACTGGGCGATGACCAGCCCCACGCCGCCGGCGGCCCGCGGCCGGTAGTAGTCGCACAGAGCGTCCGTGACCCCCCCCTCGCTGTCCACCAGCACGGTACCCAGCGGGGCCATCACCAGCCGGTTCTCCAGGTGCATCTTGCCGATATTGCCCGGCTGGAACAGTTTATCGAACTTGGCCATTGTATTCTCCTTTGCCGTTATTCAACGCAATCGGTAGTTGCAGTCTATCACCCACACGATACAGTGGTCAACCGAGGGTTTGACACCCGCCCGCCGAGCCAATAATATCAAGATGCACCACTGATTATGGAGGGGATTCGATGTTCGAGACGAGGATAACCGAGATGCTGGGGATTAAATACCCCATCGTGGGCGGCGCCATGATGTCCATCACCGATGCCGATTTCGTGGCCGCCATCTCCGATGCCGGCGGGCTGGGAACGCTGGCCTCCATCATATACCCGACCGCAGAGGAGTTCGCCGCGGCCATCGACAGGGTGCACGCACTGACCGATAAGCCGTTCGCGGTCAACCTGAACTTCTTCCCCGCACAATTCCCCGTTTCCCAGAGCGAGTACACCGCGGTCATGGCGCAGAAGGGGGTCAGGATCGTGGAGACATCCGGGCACCGGCCCCCGCCGCCGGAGCTGATCCAGCGCTTCAAGGATGCAGGCATGGTCTGGATCCACAAGTGCACCGGCCTGCGCTACGCCCGCAAGGCGCAGGTGCTGGGGGCCGACATCGTGACCGTGGTTGGCCACGAGATGGGCGGGGCCACCGGCAGGTACGATTTGGGCACCGTCGTTATCGTCCCCACGGTGGCCAAGGGGGTCGACGTCCCGGTCATCGGCGGCGGCGGGGTGGTAGACGGCCGCGGCCTGGTGGCGGTGCTGGCCCTGGGCGCCGACGCGGCGCTGATGGGGACGCGCCTGGTGCTGACCAGGGAGTGCCCGGTCCACGACAGGCTCAAGCAGGCGCTGCTCAACGCCACCGAGCTGGACACCATGATCGTGATGAAGACCGTCGCCACCCACCGGGTGTGGATTAATGAAGCTGCCAACAGGTGCGCCGAGCTGGAGGAGAAAGGGGCCGAATTCTTCACAGACATCCTCGACATCGTCTCCGGGGAGCGGGCGAGGAAGGTGTACGTGGAGGGTGACCTGGACGCCGGCATCGTCTCCTGCGGGCAGGGCGTCGGCCAGCTACACGACATCCCCACGGTCAAGCAGCTGTTCGACGGCATCATGGCGGAGGCCGCCGAGGTGGTCGGCAGGCTGGCCAGGGGCTGAAACCCGGCTGGTTCAGAGCAATGGAAACCAAATACCATCTTCCACCAGCCGCCAACAGCGCGTAACCTCAGGCCTAGCTTCAAAACTTGACAAACCATCCTGCCAGTGTTATAATCGCTAATTTTTCCTGTGAGGAAGTGATAAGCGATGCGAAGGTTATTATACGTTATAATGGCGGCGGCGCTGGCGATAAGCTATCTCGCCATAGTGATGCCGGCCATCGCCGCCGGCCCCACCGTCACCGAGTTCCCCATCTGCACCGCGGCGG
>CAZYOO010000072.1:0-7042 GCA_964649185.1 uncultured Dehalococcoidales bacterium | reverse complement strand
TCCCTGATGGCTTCCTCTTCTCGGTGAAGGCCAACCAGCAGATGACCCACGAGCGCTCCGGGGATGCCGACGTGTTCCGGGCTTTCCAGGCAGCCCTTGAGCCGATGATCGAGCAGGGCAAGCTGGGGTGCGTGCTGGCACAGTTCCCCTACAGCTTTCATCTGAACAGCGGCAACCGCACTTATCTGGAGGGTTTCCGGGACCTGCTTAAAGATCTGCCGGTTGTAGTCGAGTTCCGCAATGCCAGGTGGCTGAACGAGGATGTATTCGCTTGGATGCGCGACCACGACATGGGCTTCTGCTGCGTGGACGAGCCCCAGCTGCACAACCTGCTGCCGCCGGTGGCTGTGGCCACCAGTAACATCGCCTATGTCCGGTTCCACGGACGCAACAAGGAGAAGTGGTGGCATCACGAGCAGGCTTATGAGAGGTACGACTACACCTACGCCAGAGAAGAACTGGAGGAGTGGCTGCCCAAAACAAAAGAACTCCAAGAGAAAGCGGGGACGGTTTTCCTATTTGCCAACAACCACTGGCGCGGGCAGGCGATTGATACTATCCGGCAGCTGCGGATGATGCTGGACTGAAGTCACCGATATCTATTGACGGCAGGAGCTCTAAGTAATACTATTTATCTATCAAAAAAAGCGGGCGGGGTGTGAAAAAAGAGTTCCTGCTTAACCAAATTTTTAGGGGAAATTTAGGCCTGTCGGGGCCGAAATTAGCTTCAAAATCGCGGGGGTAGCTCAGTTGGTAGAGCTCCTGCCTTCCAAGCAGGTTGTCGCGGGTTCGAGTCCCGTCTCCCGCTCCACTACAGTTGTTTACATAATATCCAAGCCCAATAGGTGTCGATACATACGGCAGTTGAGACAATCAAGCCTCTATCGGTTTACATCGTTCCTCCTTATCGGCTAAAATGGGCATGGTTGCTCACGTAACCGTAAGGAGGAATATACATGACGGAACTGAAAGACTATAGCGGCTCATTCAAACCCGACCTCAAGCTGGAGGACTTCTCCAAGGAGTCGCTCATCAAGCTGTACAAGGCGGCGTGCAAGGACTACCTGGGCATCGATGGCATCTGGCTGGGACTGATACGGCAGAAGCTCGGCGAGAAGACCGCTTTCGAGTATGACGTAGAGGTGTGGGAGGGCGGCACCAAAGGCGAGGTGCGCCGCACCCGCGAGGCACTCAATATATGGGGCGATGATGTGGAGGCGGTGATGAAGTACATCCAGACCAGCGCATCGCTGGGGGGGCTGTTCGACATCGATACCGAGCTCATCGACAAGACACACGGGCGGTACACCATAACCTACTGCCACGCGCTGGAATATTTCGAGAAGCACGGCGACAACAAACTGCTTACGCAGGCCTGCGAGGGGCTGTGCATCCCCTACAACCAGCGCTCCGCCGACTGGTTCAACCCCAAGATCAAGTGGGTGCCGGTGAAGCTGCCCCCGCGCAAGAGCAAGGACGAGCCCGCCTGCGTGTGGGACATCTATCTGGAAGAGTAGCCCCCGATCCGACTATAAAACGAGGCTCCTTCTCGATGAGAGGGGGCCTCTCTCTATACCAACCCAAAGCTAGCAACATCATTGTGACCTACCTGCGGGTCACTGGCCGTGCCTGACGACTGTATATAACAGAACTGGCCAAGGAACCCACCGCCACGGAACAGCACCCGCCTGGACATCGCATATATATTATAGCTTTCGACACAAAGTATGTATTGTTGTAACCAGCGGGAGTAGGAAGCGAGCTAAACCACCAGCCAGTGGCGCTCCATCTCGCTTATCATATCGCCGAGGCCCAGCTCGTCCAGCTTGGACTTAGTCTGGAGGCCGGTGGCGACGTCCCAGCCGCGCAGGGCGTAGTATTCGTCCTTCATCTTTTCGAATTCACCCCGGTCCACCACCTCCCCATCGCGGGAGATTATATCTCCGTCCTTGCCCGGAGCCTTGCACCCCGGATTAAGCCCCACGAACCGCAGCGGACGGTCGTGGAACGAGTCATCCAGCACATCGCTCTCCCTGCCGCGGTGCCCCTCGCGCGCCAGTATCGCCCGCTGCAGGTTGAAGACCCGCTCCCCTACGCTGTACAGCTCATCCTCCAACCACGGCTGGCCGGTGACCGCCGACAGCATCCTGCTCTCCAGCGACGGGTCCCCGATGTGGTCTTCCGAGTGCATGACGGCGGAGGCGTTGTTAAGGGCGAAATCGCACACTATGAGGCACTCGCGCTCGTACTGGCGGTCCTGTATAATCCTCGCCGCCAGCGCCTTGCCATCGTAGGTGGAGAAATCGGCCGCCAGCTCGCCCCCCCAGTATCTCTTAGCGACGGCGCGTAACACATCGGTGGTGACGTACGCGGTGCGCACTCCATCCACCCAGTCCAGCCATTTGTACATCGGCAGGCTGATTTCGTGAAGCTGCTGTATCGGCTGCCGCGGCTCCATGGCGTAGAAGATGGCGTGAGGCAGGAACATCCGCGGCTCGTACAGCATCATGTGCCCCGCTCTGGACACATAGTGGGTGATCTTACTTCTCGCCTCCGGACCGAGCGACTCCGCCGCCTTCACCGTGCCATTCGCCAGCTTATCGCCGAAGCCCTCACGCAGCGATATCATCTTGATGAAGTCATGAATGAACTCACGGCTGCCGATCTCCATGATCGACAGTCCGGTGATCCCATCGTTCAGTATGCCCGAGGAGTAGCACCTCCCGATCCATATCATCATCGCCGCGACGGTGTTGGTGTCCACGCCGTGCCGGTCGCAGACGCGGGTCGCATAGAACGGAACCTCGGTGCCCTCGGTGCTCCACCTGCCGTAGTAGTACTGGGCCGCATCCTGATAGAACTGCGCCGAGGTACACATGAACTTGCCATATCCTCCGCCCTTCTCCCTGCACTCGGCACGGATGCAGCCGCGGATGCAGCCGTAGCACGCCACCTTCTTCATCCCCGGCCCTGGCTGCAGATCCTTCTGCACCATCGGCATGCCCCTGGTCAGCTCCCGGGCGTAGGCGGCCACCTCGCGAAGGGCATCGGGGTCGGCAGGCACAGGCTTGCGGCTGCCCCTGACGGCGACGGCCTTGAGCCTCTTCGATCCCATCACCGCGCCGAAGCCGCTGGAGCCGGTGGCATCGTCATCGGCGAGCACCACGGCGAAGCTCACCATGTTCTCGCCTGCGGGCCCGATGGCCGCCACCCTGACCGAGTCTCCCAGTTCCGACTTGATGGCTTCCCTGGTCTCGATGGTGTCCCTGCCCCACAAGTGGGAGGCATCCCTTATCACGGCCTTGCCCTCATCGACCAGGACGTAGACCGGGTTGTCCGATTTTCCGTGTATAACCACTCCGTCGTAGCCGGCGAATTTCAGATTCGCCCCCCAGCTCCCGCCCAGGTTGCAGTAGGAGAACAGCTGCGGATCGGTAGCCGGCGACTTGCCGAAGATGCCCCACCGCGAGCCGGAGAGGCCGGTGAAGCCGCACAGGGGGCCGGTCATGAATATCAGGCGGTTGTCGGGATCGAGGGCGCCGACATCGGGCGGGACCTGGTCCCAGTAGATCTTGGCGGCGATGCCCCTGCCGCCGACGAAGCGGCCGGCGTAGTCCGCAGTCGGCATATCGCTGCACTCGCCCGATGACAGATCGACCCTGAGTATCCTGCCGGCATAAGCGGAAGCAGTCATCTTGAAATCACCTGTCCAGCTTGAACTCCCACTGGCAACCGATGTCGCTGCCGGGGTCCCGCGGCGGCAGCTTGAGCGGGGTGACCACGATGTACGGGTTGAAGTAGTGGGCGATGATGTTCATCAGCCTCGGCTCCAGCTCGTGGCAGATGACCGCCTCACGGCCGGTGCCCTCCTTCTCCAGCGCCGCCAGGGTAGGGCAGTTACGGTAGGTGACGATGGCGTGATTGTCGTTCTTAACATCGAAATCGCAGTCGTAGACCCACACCCACGGGCTGACCTGCAGCGCCTTCATCACCGTCGCCACGTCGTCGCCGCGTATGTTGAGCAGGTTGGTCATGGTCTTCATCTCGTAGATCACCAGCCTCTCCCACACCCGGCCGTCGCAGTCCAGCGCCTCGTCGTTGCCCCACTTGTCCATCACATTGAGGTACCAGTGGGCATCCACCCGCCGCAGGTACTGCGAGTAGGTGTCCAGTAGCTTTATAAGTGTCTCGCGGCTGAAATGGTCGTGGCTGAACCCCGGGTCGAACGGGCCGCTGTAGTCCGCCGAACCGCTCACTTATTCCTCTCCAGCTTCAGCTCCCACTGGCAGCAGATGCCGCTGCCCGGCTCCCGCGGCGGCAGCTTGAGCGGGGTGACCACGATATCCGGGTTGAAGTAGCGTGCCTTGACCTCCATCAGCTTCACCTCGAGGTCACAGCATATCAGCTGCTCCCTGCCCTTGCCTTCCCTCTCCAGCGCGTCCAGGGTGGGGCAATGGGTGAAAGTAACGATACCGTGGTCGTTGCTGATGAGTTCCATCTCGGTCTTATACATCGGCGCCCACGGGTTGGCCTGTAACGCCTTCATCAGGGCGAGCACATCACCGCTCTTGATGTTCAGTGCTTCGCTCACCGAATGCATCAGTGACGAGGCCAGCTTCTCCCACACCTCGGTGTCGCACTCAAAGGCCGTATCGTTCCCGACCTTGTCCATCACGCTCAGGTACCAGTAGGCATCCAGCCGGCGGGCGTGATCTCCGCAGGCTTTCAGGAGCTTAAGCAGCGCGTCCCGGTCCAGATTCTCGTAGTTGAAGGCGGGGTTGAAAGGCCCGCTGTATTCCGTCAATAACGACATGTATCATTCACCCTTCTGTGTCTCCGTTAACCGACCTGCCACGGCACCCGACGCCCGGTTGACTACTCGTTGGGGCAGTACAGCCAGTCAACGCACTGCGATTCGTCCTTATCGTGGTTGAAGTAGTAGATCGCGGCGATGCCCGGGTCAACCTTGGCGATTTCATCCCAGTTCCACGGCGGCGGCTGACACTGGGCACACCAGTGACCGCTCAGGTGCAACTTGGGTGTCGCCTCCCACTCGTGCCCCAAGGCGCACTTCCACTTCAGCTTGGATCCGATGCCTCTGTACTCCGACGACAGACACTGCCCGCCGCGGGATTTGGCCAGCGCCTGCATATCCGCCAGCGTGTATTCCTTGGTCAGCGGATCCACCTCGACCCGCACATCCCTCTCGTCCCTCTCGAACGTGTACTGGTCCCAGCCGGGGATGCTCTCCCACGCCTGGCGGCTGCCGAAGAAGGCGCATATCTTCTCCTGATCGTTGTTCTTGATCCACTTCAGCGGGTCCGCCATCCGCTTCATGAATAGCTTGGCTGCGATGGGGGGTGCTATACCGGCTGCCTTCTTCAGTATCGTGGGGATGGCCTTCTCCACCTGCTTCACCTGGTCATCGTATGACTGCCTCCAGTGTCCCAGGTACTCGTTGAGGATCCAGCTGTCCTCGTACCACCCGCAATGGAAGTTCCTGATCCCGAACCAGTTGCGGGGCAGTATATTGCGGAAGTCCCCCATGCCGAACATGTGGAAGAAGCGCTCCAGGTAATCGCTGTAAACGATGCGGCAGGAAGGCCCGCCCCCCATGTTGTACACCCTGCCATAGAAATCGTCGGTGCACTCCAGCGTCTGCACCAGCCCGTAGCCGGCATCCTCCCCGGTTATCAGCTCGATGTGGGTCTGGGGCGGCTGGTGGAACATGATGGGGTCCATCAGCCCTAGAAGGTCGGGGATGGCGATCCACGTCTGCCGCATGATGGCCCAGCGCTTGAGCCCCGACTCGATCACCGCCCGCTCGGCCCACATCTTGGTGGTGGCATAGAAGTCGCCCACGCTGGGCTTGAGCGGGTCGCCCACCTTCATCCAGTGGACGGGCGGCAAGCGGTCCCCGTACTCCGCCACCGAGCCCACGCTGACGAGGCTTATGTTATCACCGCCACCGGGCTGACTCTTGATGGCCTCGACTATGTTCTCGGTGCCGATGCGGTTGCAGCGGTTGCACATCTTCGGGCTGTGGTCCGCCGCCGGGGAGATGAACGCCGCCGGATGCAGGACGGCATCCATACCCTCGACTGCCTTGAGCACGTCGTCGAGGTGGCCCAGGTCCCCCCAGACGATGTCTATCCCTTCCTGCCCCTCGTACTTGCCGAAGGCCTTCTTATTCTTCTTCGAAGGCCTCAGGATCAGCCTTATATCGTATTTATCCTTCCTCCGCAGCAGCTCTTTGAAGGCCTCCCCCCCCATCGACCCCGAAGCACCGGTCAGCAGCACCTTCTCTTTAGCCAATTCAACCTCCTCCGAATTTCTATTTAATCCCGTGCACAGACTGTGTTCAATTATGCCAAATAACCCCTGCCGTTGCAACATTACAAGCCCCCCACGCCTGTATTGACAATCCGCCGCCTGCTTGCTATCCTTGCTCTATATTACGCCGAACAGGAGTCCACTTGCACTGCCCGGTATGCAAAGAGCCGATGATAATCGTTGAGCACGAGAGGATCGAGCTCGACTACTGTACCAGTTGTCGCGGCGTGTGGTTCGATGCTGGCGAGCTGGAGCTCATGCTGGAGTCCATGAGCCTCGATACCGGCAAGTTCAACATGGACCACATACTGGCGCTGCCCGAGAAGCGGGTCAAGGAGGCGGTGCGGAGATGCCCGCTGTGCCGCAAGAAGATGAAAAAGGTGGGCATCGGGCACGACCCCGAGGTGATTATCGACGTATGCCCCCACGGAGAGGGACTGTGGTTCGACGGGGGCGAGGTGGGCCAGGTGATAAAGCACCTGCTGGACAAACACGCCGCTGAGGCCGATGCTGAGGACAAGGTGATTAATTTCCTGGGCGAGGCCTTCAAGGCGAGCGCATAGAGCGAAATAACTAAGGGGGTGGACAATGATCATAGCAATAGTAGTCGTCGTGGTGGTGCTGGTACTGCTGGCCATCTGGTTCTTCGCCATCTACAACTCGCTGGTGGGGCTGCGCAACCAGATGCGGAACTCGTGGTCCCAGATCG
>CAZYOO010000071.1:0-7056 GCA_964649185.1 uncultured Dehalococcoidales bacterium | reverse complement strand
CGACGTCAACGACAGGGGGGATTACACCCTGTCCACGCCATCGCTGTCACGGTAGGCCGGCAGTCTTGACTAGGACTTGAATAGCCTTGTTGAATTTAAGAGGGTTTAAGGATATGGTTGTGTCTTTGTGCTTCTTACCCATTTTCAAAACCGTTGATTTGTGTTATTCTTATTCAACTAGTTTTCCTCTAGTTGATTAGAGTACAGAAGGAGGAAGCTTGTAATGACTACTCTTACGTCGGTTCGTGATACTGACCCTTGGCGACGTCGCCTATACCTTCCAGCATATAGGGTTGGCGATGTTGCACGCTACACACACACAACTGCTCGAACTATTGAAAATTGGCATTACAGGGAAACAGATTCGGGCATTACCCTACCTGGCAGAGAACGTCGTCGCCCTTTATCCTATCTGGAACTTGTTGAAGTAGCGATTGTGGCTATCTTCCGCCACTTTGGTGTGCCCCTTGCGAGCATAAGAAGAACTAGAGACTACTTTGCTCAAACTTTCCAAGAGGAATATCCATTCGCTGTGTACCGATTCAAAACAGATGGCTTCCACCTACTTATGAACCTAAAAGAATTTGAGCCAGATGTTGATATTGAGAGATTAATAGTGGCAGATAGGGCAGGCCAATTAGGCTGGGAAAGAATGATGGCTGATAGACTCTTTGAGTTTGATTACGAGGAAGAGTTAGCTATTAAATGGCATGTCGCTGGCAGGCAATCTCCTGTGCTTATTGATCCGCGTGTTGCTTTCGGCGCACCAATGGTAAGAGGTATTCCCACATGGGTTTTAAAAGGACGCTGGACAGCAGGCGAATCCATAGAGGATATCAAAGTAGACTTCGAACTGGAATCAGAAGAGATTCAACACGGTTTGGAGTTTGAAGGAATAGAGTTTAACTGAATTAGAACTGAAGATACATGGGCTACACTATGATTCTTTTTTTCGACAGGAACGTTGGCACTGTTGTTCCCCAAATACTCCAATGGAGGGATTTAAGGTTCCCCATCCAAGTGGAGTATCATCAACAACATTTCCCCACTGACGAACAGGATGATGCTTGGTTAAGTGCGGTAGGGCAACGAGGGTGGACTGTGATTGGTCATGACAGCAAATTCCATTTAAAACCAAACGAGTTATCTGCGATAAAGCAATTCCAGATAGGTTGTTTTTATCTATGGGGTTCTGAGGCTACAAGATGGGAAAAGCTTCGTTGCTTTGCCCGTGCCTATGACCGCATAATCCATGCCGAGGCCAATACCCCTAAGCCATTTATTTTCAATATAACACCCACTGGGTTACTCCGCTCGATACCTATTCCTTAATTTGGATAGGAAGGAGTCGAACCTTCTCACGAGTTTATAAGACCCACACTCTGACAGTTGAGCTAATATCCCTTGCCCCCCATTACGTGTCAATTACCTCGCTGCCCGCTTCCTTGACAGGCAGAAGCCCCAATTGATATAGTTGAATGTTAGGGAACAAACCACGGAACCGCTATGAGCAAGCGTTCGGATAAAAAGGGAGACACTATGGAACTGGTTCAGAACATGCTCGCCGGGAACGAGCAGTCCCTGGCGCGGCTGATAACCATGATCGAGAGGAACGCCCCGGAGGTGCCCCGGATCATGGCGCAGATAAACAACAACCTGGGCAGGTCCCACGTGGTGGGCATCACCGGCCCGCCGGGGGGCGGCAAGAGCAGCATCGTGGACCGGCTGACGGCCAAGATGCGCGCCGAGGACAACACTGTGGGCATCATCGCCTGCGACCCGTCCAGCCCCTTCTCCGGCGGCGCGGTGCTGGGCGACCGCATCCGCATGCAGCAGCACTATCTGGACAGCCAGGTGTTCATCCGCAGCATGGCCACCAGGGACGGCCGCGGCGGGCTGTCGCCGACCACCAAGGAGGTGCTCAAGCTGATGGACGCCTTCGGCAAGGACTTTGTCCTCGTCGAGACCGTTGGCGTGGGCCAGACCGAGCTGGACATCATGGACGCCGCCGACACAGTGATAGTGATCCTGGTGCCGGAGGCGGGGGACGCGATACAGGCGATGAAGGCGGGCATCATGGAGATCGCCGACATCTTCGTGGTCAACAAGGCGGACCGGCAGGGGGCCGAGGCGGTGGCCGACGACGTCCGCCAGATGCTGCGCCTCAACCCCAAGCACGAGTGGTGGGAGGTGCCGGTGCTCACCGCGCAGGCGGTCAACGACATCGGCATGGACGAGCTGTACCAGCAGATCAAGAACCACCGCCAGGCGCTGCAGGACGCCGGCCAGATGGACCTGCGGCGCAAGGCGCAGCGCCGCGCCGAGTTCCTCTACATCGTGGAGAAGACGGTGCGGGACCGCATCATGGACCTGGTGCGCAAAGACGAGCACCTGACGGAATCGCTGGAGAAGGTGGAGCAGGGGGAGATAGACCCCTATTCCGCCACCGACGACCTGCTCGACAGCAAGAGACTGCTGCAGACCTGGCGACAGGCGCTGGAGAAGCAGACCTAGCCGCCGGTGCGCCCCCCACCAGCCGCCATCACCCGATCGTATATCAGGTATCATCATGGGCGTTGTTGAGGAGCTGGAGCGCATTTTCCACCCCCGCGGGCTGGCCATCGTCGGCGCATCCAACAAGCCGGGCAACCTGGGGGCCTTCTTCCTCGGCGGGTTCATCCATCAGGGCTTCGACAAAGACAAAATCTATGTCGTACACCCGACCGAGAAAGAGGTCGGCGGCATCACCGCCTACCCCGCGGCGCAGGACATCCCCGGCGACGTCGACCTGGCGGTGGTGTTCTCGCCGCGCAGGTCGGTGCCCCAGGTGGTAAGGGACTGCACGCTGAAGGGCATCAAGGGGGTGGTTATCTGCACCTCCGGATTCGCCGAGAACAGCGCCGACGGTGCTAAGCTGCAACGGGAGATGGTCGCCACCGCCCGCAGTGGCGGGACGCGGCTCATCGGCCCCAACTGCGTCGGCATCTACTGCCCCTCGTCGAATCTGGTGAACTTCGCCGGCATGATGCCCCGGGAGAGCGGCCCGGTGGGCATGTTCTCCCACAGCGGCTCGCTGTCGGTCATGTTCCCCGTAGCGGCGGCGGCCAAGGGCATATACTTCAGCAAGGCGGTAAGCTGCGGCAACGCCTGCGACCTCAACGAATCCGATTTCCTGGAGTACTTCGGGCGGGACCCGGATACGGGGATCGTCCTGGCCTATATGGAGGGGGTGAACGATGGGCGGCGGTTCCTGCGGCTGGCGAGGGAGGTATCGCAGCGCAAGCCCATCATCGTGTGGAAGTGCGGCGACAGCGACGTGGGGTCGCGTGCTGCGGCCTCGCACACCGGCGCGCTGGCCGGCTCGCCGCAGGTGTGGGACGCCGCCTTCCGCCAGAGCGGCATGGTGCGCGCCGAGAGCGCCGACGACGTTCTGGACCTGCTGCAGGCGTTCTACTACCTGCCGCTGCCCCGCGGCAACCGCGTGGCCATCGTATCCGGCATGGGGGGCATGGGGGTGGCCATCGCCGACAACTGCGCGGAGTGCGGCCTGGAGGTGGCCGAGCTTACCGAGGTCACCAAGCGGAGGCTGGACCAGTTCGTCCCCGAGGTGGGCACCTGCCCCGATAACCCCATCGACCTGGGCATGGGCTCGACCTTCAACCGCCAGCTGTTCATCGACACCGCCGAGGCGCTGGGCAGGGACGACAACGTGGACATCGTGGTCATGACCACCGGCTCGTGGCAGCCGGACTACGTTAAGCAGGTGATGGAGGCGATGAAGGGCGTGGAGAAGCCCATAGTATTCGTCACCACCCAGGGTTTGCGGATAATGATGGAGGAGCCGCGGCCGGTGAAGGGGGTGGCCATCTACGACGACGGCCGCCGCGCGGTGCGGGCTGTCGCCAGTATGGTGCGCTACCGCCGCTACCGCTCGGAGGGGTAGGTGTCGCTTTGACCAAGGTACTGCTGGTCAACCCCAACCGGATGCGGCCGCCGGTGGCCCCCATCGCGCTGGACTACCTCGCCTCCGCCCTCGCCGACCGCGGTTTCGAGGCCGACATCCTCGACCTGTGCTTCGCCGACGACTGGGCCTCCGAAATCGAGCGCTGCCTCACCGCTAACGACGTCGCCGTCGTAGCCTTCAGCATCCGCAACACCGACGACACCAGCCTGGCCACCAAGGACTTCTTCATCCCCGTGTTCAAGCGGATGCTCGACTGCCTGAAAACGCACACCGGCGCCCCGATAGTGCTGGGCGGGTCGGGTTTCTCCATCATGCCGCAGTCGATTCTGGGCTACTGCGACATCGGCCTCGGCATCTGGGGCGAGGGCGAGCACGCCCTGCCGCTGCTGGTCGAGAGGATAGCGGCGAACCAGGTCTATGACGACGTCCCCGGCCTCATATATCGATCGCAAGACGGGTTCCATCGCAACCCGCCGACGTACGTCGATCTGGAATCGATTCCGGCGCCGCGGCGAACGCTGGTCGACAACCGCCGCTACTTCGCCGGGGGGGGCATGGGCGGCATCGAGACCAAGCGCGGCTGCCCCAAGCGCTGCGTGTACTGCGCCGACCCGCTGGGCAAGGGGGACCGCACGCGGCTGCGCGCCCCGGCGAGCGTGGCCGGCGAGATCGAGGCCCTCCTCGACATGGGGATAGACCACCTGCACCTGTGCGACAGCGAGTTCAACCTCCCCCCCGACCATGCCGAGGCGGTATGTCGCGAAATCGTCAGGCGAGGCCTCGGCTCGCGGGTGCGCTGGTACGCCTACTGCAGCCCCGCCCCGTTCACCGATGAGCTGGCCGACCTGTTCAAGCAGGCGGGGTGCGCCGGCATCAACTTCGGCGTGGACAGCGCCGACGAGGGCATGCTGCGCAGCCTGGGGCGCGACTTCACCCCCGCGGACGTGGAGCGCACCGCAAATATATGTCGCGACCGGGGCATCGTCTTCATGTACGATCTGCTCATCGGCGCGCCGGGTGAGACCCGCGCCTCGCTGCGCCATACGATCGACTCCATGAAGCGGCTGTCCCCCCACCGCGTCGGCGCCAACCTGGGGGTGCGCCTGTGGCCCGGGACCGCGCTGGCGGAGTCGCTAGGCCGCCAGGGCCGGCTCGACCGCAACCCCGGCATCCACGGCACGCCTGACGACAAGCTATTCGAACCCGTGTTCTTCATATCGCCGGAGCTGGGGGAGGACCCCGTCGGCTACCTCTCCGATGTCATCGGGGGCGACCGCCGTTTCCTGTTCATGGCGGGCGCTGCCGCCGGGCAGAACTACAACTACAACGACAACACCCTGCTCAGCGACGCCATCGGGAAAGGACATCGCGGGGCCTTCTGGGACATATTGAGGCGTATCGACGAGGGCGACGGCCAGCCTCTTTGACAACGCCCCGCTCCTCGAGTAGAATTGCTTCCGTGTGACGCCATGAAGAGATACGACGTGATAATAGTAGGAGGCGGCCCGGCGGGCATCTTCGCCGCGCTGGAGCTGTGCCAGAACTCCGGCCTCAGCGTCCTGCTCCTTGAGGAGGGGAAGGACCTGGACGACCGCAACTGCCCGGTGGTCACCGACGGCGTGCGCTGCATCCAGTGCAGCCCCTGCGACCTGGTCAGCGGATGGGGCGGCGCCGGCGCCTACAGCGACGGCAAGCTGACCCTGTCCCCCGAGATAGGCGGCAGGCTCATGGAGTACCTCGGGCTGGAGCGCACCAGGGAGCTGGTCGGCTACGTCGATGACATCTACGTCCGGTTCGGCGGCAGCAACAGCGTGTACGGCGGCGGGGAGAAGGTGGACGAGCTGCAGCACCGCGCCAGCCTGGCCGACCTGCGCCTGATCCCGATGACCGTGCGCCACCTGGGCACCGACCGTTCTCGCATCGTGATTCAGGCGATGAGGGATTTCCTCTCCGGTAAGGCCGACATCAGGGTAGGCACCGCCGCCCGCAGGATACTCACCGATAAGGGGGCGGTCAGCGGGGTCGAGACCGGCGACGGGCAGCGGTTCGACTGCCACTACCTGATCCTCGCCCCCGGCCGCGAGGGCGCCGACTGGCTGGCCCACGAAGCGGAGCGGCTCAGCCTCACCCTGCAGATAAACCCGGTCGACGTCGGCGTGCGGGTGGAGCTGCCCGCGGTGGTCCTCAGCGAGCTTACCGACGCCCTCTACGAGTGCAAGCTGGAGTACTACTCCAAATCGTTCGACGACCGGGTGCGGACGTTCTGCGTCTGCCCCTCGGGCGAGGTCACCATGGAGTCCACCGGCGGCAGCGACCCGGTGACCACGGTGAACGGCCACAGCTACGCCGAGAGCAAGAGCGACAACACCAACTTCGCCCTGCTGGTGAGCACCACCTTCACCGAGCCCTTCCGCGACCCCATCGCCTACGGCCGCTACCTGGCGCGCCTGGCCAACATCCTCAGCGGCGGCGTGATACTGCAGCGCCTCGGCGACCTGATGGAGGGCCGCCGCTCCACGCCGCAGCGAATCGCCAGGGGCAATGTCGTGCCGACGCTCAAATGTGCCACCCCCGGCGACCTGAGCTTCGCCCTGCCCTACC
The DNA here is from genome assembly GCA_964649185.1 of uncultured Dehalococcoidales bacterium. Classification (GTDB taxonomy): domain Bacteria; phylum Chloroflexota; class Dehalococcoidia; order E44-bin15; family E44-bin15; genus CAYUWM01. Next base: position 491 of record CAZYOO010000071.1, on the reverse strand, counting down.
GCCACCTCACGAGCATCATCGAGATGCTGGAGGCCATGGACCGTCTGGCCCCGGGCGTGGCTTCACGGCACACCCTGCTCTACGGCATCGAGGTCAAGTTCTACTCCTCCCGCCTGGCCCTCACCGCCAGCCTGGAGAGCGAGGTCATCAACATGTTCGCCGCCGGCGACGGTGCCGGCGTCAGCCGCGGCCTGGTGCAGGCATCCGCCTCCGGCGTGGTCGCCGCCCGCGAGATCATCTCCCGCTCAACCTCCAGCTAGCCTGAGGTTTCCATTTAACACCGATGCACCATCCTCTGCACGGCATTATTAGTTATTAAAAGTCTATTACTTTAGTATGTATAACGATAACCATAATAAGGCGGTGACGATGTGTTTTAAGCAGCGGGTCGAGATAGAAAGCGGCCGTTGGGCGGTGCGCCGGGGGTGACTTAGCAGGCGTGCCGGGGTGCACGGACGGCTGGCGATATGGATGGCCGTCGACAAAGGCGT
>CAZYOO010000070.1:0-7078 GCA_964649185.1 uncultured Dehalococcoidales bacterium | reverse complement strand
CGGAACTCGGGGTGGGCGATGGATATCAGCGCCTCGGCCCGCTGAGAAAGCGTTTTGCCCTTCAGCTCGGCGATGCCGTACTCCGTGGCCACCATGTCCACGTCGTAGCGGGAGACGCTGGTGATGGTCCCCTCACCCAGCCGGGGTATGATGCGGGAGATATGCGATGTCCTGCCCCGTATCGATGAGGTGAAGGCGATGATCGAGCGCCCGTTGGGGGCTGCCGCCGCCCCGCGGAGCCACTCCCCCTGGCCGCCGACGGCGCTTATCTGCACCCCCTTCACCGTCTCGGCGTTCACCTGCCCGCTGAGGTCCACCTCTATCGCCGATACAACTGTTACAAAGTTGTCGAATTTGCTGATGATGTTGGCATCGTGGGTATATGTGTAGGGATACAGTTCAAGTTTCGGATGCCTGTGTATGAACTTGAACAGTTTGTCACTGCCCACCGCCGCGCCGCTCACGGTCAGACCCCTCTGGTGCGCCTTGCGCTCGTTGGTGACCACGCCGCTCTCCATCAGGTCGATGATGCTGTCGCTGATCATGCCGGTGTGGATGCCCAGGTGCCTGCGGTCCTTCAACGTCTTTATCAGCGCCTCGGGGATGGCGCCGACCCCTATGCATACAGTGTCACCGTCGTTGATGCGCTCGCTGACGACCCTGGCCACAGCCTCCTCGTCGGGACCTATGGTCGGGTCCGGCCATGCTTGAACGGGGCGGTCCACCTCGACGATGTAGTCGAAGTCGCTTATATGCATCAGGGTGTCGCCGTAGGTATAGGGCATCTGCGCGTTCATCTGCGCGATGACCATTTTGGCGCAGCGGGCGGCGTCTCGGTTGAATCCGGGAACGCAGCCAAAGCTGACGTTGCCCTTTTCATCGGGCGGAGATACGTGCACCAGCGCCACATCCAGCGGCACTGTCGTCGTGAACAATTTCGGCGTCTGGGTCAGTGCGACCGGCAGGAAGTCTACAGCGCCTTTCTTCACGGCGTCGCGGTAATCGGGGTTCACGTGCATGGTTATGATATGGAAATAGTCGGTCAGCTTGGCGTAGGGCGAGTTTGGTATGACGCGGCTGTCAAGGAGATGCGTCCCCTTGAGCCGCTCATGATCGGCGACCAGGGCGTCAACGAGCGTGCGGGGCTCGCCGCTGGTGCCCTCTATGAAGACCATGTCGCCGGGCTTAATGTCCCGTATCGCTTCCTCCGCGCTGACTCTGCGCTGTGCCCTATTCCCCACTTCCCTCTTCCCTCCACACGCCGTCCTGGTACACCTTCTTCCGCTTCTTCTCCCAGTGGCCGCCGAAAACGGTGGTCTTGTATTCATCGGGCAGCACAATCCCCTGCTCGGTGGCGTATTTGATCATCCGGGTTATCTCCACCACCCGCACCCCGGCCTGCTGTGCCATGATCATCCCGCGCTTGTCGTCGAGGACGCCGTGCTCCAGGTAACGGGGGCGGTCACCCTGATACACGGTGCTGGTCACCGCCCAGCCGCGGGCCACCGGCAGCATCATGCGCTTCATCAGGTTCTCCATCTGGTCCAGGCAGGCGTCGAAACCGAGGCCGAAGAAGCCCACGGTTAGGTAGCCGGCCACCTTGTTCTTGAGCGCCTGGGTGAATATGGCGTAGTAACGCACGCGCGACCACAGGATGGTAAGCGGGGGAGACAATGTCAGCCCCCACGCCGGGGCGCCGAATATGAGCCCGTCGGCGGCGATGATGCGCTCGAATATCTCCTGGGCATCGTCCTTCACCTTGCACGGCTTCTTGTTCTGGATGCACCACTGGCAGTTGGTGCACATGGCGATGTCCTTGCCCGCCAGCGTTATGAATTCGGTCTCCACCTTGCCCAGCTCGCCGGACATCTCTGCGGCGGCCTTGAGGCACTCCTGAACGTAGGTGTCGCAATTGCCGTCCTTGACCGGCGACGCCGACAGCCCCAGGATCCTAATGTCCACCTTTCCCATATCGTATTTCCCCTTTCGGCAGGTTGTTTCGCTACGCAGAATTATATTTGCGTTCGGCCGCCCGTGTCAAACCGGATAAATTATTGGATGCTCCTTGTCGGGATAAAATTGTATACTGAAGATTAATATTACACACTGGATAGCGAAATTGACATATCTGGATGAAGTCGGTAAGATAGAATGAGCGCGTTCGGCAGGAGACGTTATGGATAATAGAGTGCAGATAATCGCCAGCGACGCCGGAGGCACCATGACCGACATGATCGTGGTGGATACCGAGGGCAACTTCTCTATCGGCAAGGCGGCTACTACCCCTCACGATCAGTCGCTGGGTTTCTACGAATCCCTGGGTGATGCTTTCGAATACTGGGGCGTCGATTTCAACCAAGAGGCTAAGGACATCCTCCCCGGCGTGGATGCCATTGTTTACAGCGGCACGGCGATGCTCAATGCGCTCCTCACCTCCACTGGAGGCAGGGTCGGCGTCATCACCCAGCGTGGGGACGAGGACGTTTTCCTTCACGAGAGGAGCAAGCAGACCTGGGCCGGTTATGCCTACCAGGACATATTGCACCATGTCACCCATCATCACAACCGGCCGCTGGTGCCGCGACGTCTGGTCAAGGGGGTTACCGGCAGGATTAATATGTTCGGCATGGAGGCCATACCCCTGTACGAGGATGAGGTGCGGCAGGCGGTAACCGAGCTGCTGGATGAAGGGGTGGAATCGTTCGCCGTCTGCCTGTGGTTCTCGTACATGAACCCGGCACACGAGCTGAGGGCCGGCGAGATCATCGCCGAGCTGATGAGCGAAAGGGGCATCGATGTCCCGGTCTATCTGTCGCATAAAGTGGCCCCCATCATGCGGGAGCAGGGCCGGGCGAATACGGTGGCGCTGCATGCCCTCGCCGTGGGGCCGGGGCGGGAGCAGTTGTTCGGGATAGAGGAAAAGCTGCACAGCGAGGGTTATAAATACCCGCTCCAGATCGTTCTGTCCCACGGCGGGGTGGCCAACATACGCTACCCCCGGCTGCACGAGGGCTGCTTCTCGGGGCCCATCGGAGGCTTGCTGGGGGCCCGCTATCTGGCGCATCTGCTGGGGGAGGAGAACTGGGTGTGCTCCGACATGGGCGGCACCAGCTTCGATGTGGGCCTTATTCGCCGCGGGGAATTCATGATGGACCGCGAGGTGGTTATCACCCGCCGCCTGTTCAATATCCCCACGCTGGTGATGGATACCATCGGCGCCGGCACCGGCATGTACGTAACCATCGATCCGATAACTGACCGCATCACGCTGGGCCCGGAGAGCGCGGGGGCGGATCCCGGGCCGGTATGCTACAACATGGGCAACGAGGTGCCCACGGTGATGGATTGCTCCCTCATCATGGGCATACTTAATCCGGACAACTACCTGGGGGGCAAGATCAAGCTGGACAGGGAGCATGCACTGAACAATATCAAGCAGCAGTGCTCCGACAAGCTGGGTGTAGATCCGTACTACTTCGCAGAGGGCGTGTACAAGCTGATCAACAGCACCATGAGGGAGCACATTCGCATGGTGCTGCTCACCAGGGGATACTCCCCGGCGGAGTACTGCCTGCTGAACTACGGCGGAGCCGGCCCGATGCACCTCGCCGGTTATATCCAGGGGCTGCCGTTCAAGGGTGTGGCCACCGTGCCTTGGGCCGCGGCATTCTCATCTTTCGGCTGTGCCGCTGTGGATTTGAGCCACCGTTACCAGAAGTCCACCGGGGCCCTCATCCCGTACCAGGCCGACGACAGCTGGAAGATGATGATGGCGGGGATAATCAATGCCGGATGGGAAGAGCTGGAGAAGCTGGCAGCCGCCGACTTCGTCGCCGAGGGACTCGACTGGAAAGGGGCAGAGCTGCAGTCCATCGCCTACGTGCGCTACGGCGGGCAGATGGAGGACTTGGAGGTGCCGTCTCCGGCGGCCAGGCTGAATACGCCTCAGGATGTCGACTCTTTGGTCGCAGTTTTCGAGGATGTGTACGAGAAAGTATACGCCGGTGTTGCCAAGCACCAGCGGGCGGGTTACCAGATAACCGAGCTGGGACTAAGCGCCACCGTGCCCAAGGTCAAGCCCAGGATAGTAAAGCGTCCGCTGGAGGGGAAACAGCCGCCGAAGGAGGCTTTCAAGGACGAGCGCCAGGTGTATATCGACGGCAAGTGGCAGCGGGCTGCCATCCTCGATATGGATCGAATCAGGCCCGGCAACGAGATCGAGGGGCTGGCGGTGATAGAGGCGCCGGCGACAACCTTCTTCCTTCCCCCGGGCAGGCGTGTCAGGATGGACGAGTGGTCGCTGATGTGGCTAACTTGATTGTGATCAGGAGTTACAAATGCAGGACGTTAAAGGGATAGGCGAGGAAGGCAAGACCCTCAAACGGATGATCCAAGAGGGCGACCGCCTGTATGGCGAGACGGGCTGCTACCACGGGATTACCGACCCGAGTCTGCTGCACGATGACCCGGTCAAGCTGGAGCTGTTCCACTCTCGGATGATGGCCGCGCTGATCTCGGGCAGGGAGACGACGCGGATGATATCCGGCTCGCCATTCGTGCGCGAGGTGGCTGAGCTGTGCATCGGTCTTTTCACGCCCGAAGGTGACAACATCACCCAGTCGACCGGCATCCAGGTGCATATCCGCTGCATGGGCGAGAATATCAAGTGGATGATAAACAACGACTGGGAGAGTGAGGTGGGGATCGATGACGGGGACATGTTCATCTGCAACGAGAGCGTTATGGGCAGCATGCACCCCGCTGATGTCTACGACATTATGCCCATCTTCTGGGAGGGCGAGCTGGTGGCGTGGGTGGGGACGGTGATCATGGAGGTCGATATCGGGGCGGTGAGCCCTGGCTGCATGCCGACGGCCAACGTCGAGCGGTCCACCGACGGCCTGAGATGGTGCGGTGAGAAGATAGGGATTGCCGATAAGCTGAGACGTGATTTCGAGGTCAAGATCGAACTCAGCATGGACATGCCGGACATGTTCCTCCTCGACCGCAAGGGGGCCATCGCGGCAAACATCCGGGTACGTGAGGAGATTAAGAGCCTGATCAGGGAGTTCGGGCTGGGCTATTTCAAGAGGGCCGGACGCGAGCTGATAGAGGAGGAGCGGCGCAATCAGATCGCCCGCATAAAGCAGCGGACGGTGCCCGGGCGCTACCGCGATTTCGTGCCGCTGGAGTATTACATGTCGGAGCAGCCGGTAACCTGGGTGCCGGCACGCAAGGACTCAATACGACTCGTTCCTCTGGAGATGGTGATAACTGCCGACGGCGGGATATTGCTCGACTTCGAGGGCGCGGGCGAGTGGGGATGGCACCCGTTCAACGCATATCCGGCGGCCATATGGGGCGGGCTGTCCATCGCCACGGTTCAGACCCTGAGCTACGACGGGCGTGCCAACCTGGGTTCGCTGCTACCCTTCGAGATAAAGGCGCCGGTGGACTCGGTGTTGAACCCCAGTGAGCTGCGGCGGCTAGCCACCTCCACGGTCTGGTCACCGCTGCTGGATATATTCGGGCTGTGGTTCGGGAAGCTGGGGGAGGCGTACTTCCTGCGCGGGTTCCGCGAGGAGATATTCAACATGCGCTCCTCCGCCGGTTGGCAGATGTACGGCTACGATCAGTACGGGATGAAGCGCCCGCTGATGCTCTCCCCGCTGGGCAACTTCGGCCCGGGGGCTACGGGGGTATGCGACGGGGTGGATAACGCCGGCTGGATAGCCACCCCCGAGACCGACATGGGCAACGTGGAGATATGGGAGATGTTCGTGCCCTATCTGGATTTCACCCGCCGCTTCGAGCCGTCCTCCTGCGGATTCGGCATGTTCCGCTCCGGTCTGGCGATATCGGGGTGCTACATGATGCACGGCAGCAGGCAGGCCATCGCCAGCGGTGCTATCGGCTGCGCCCACGATCGGATCATCCCCAACCTGGGCATGTTCGGCGGGTACCCCGGAGGCAAGCGCAACACCATCCTGGTACGCTACCGTGACCTGCAGGGCGTTATGCAGCAGCGGAAGCCGCTGATCCACCGTATCGGCGACCCCTCGCAGTTCGGCAAGGACATCGAGGGCGAGGTGACAGTGGTCAACTACATGCTGCCGCCGATCGAGGTCAAGGACGGCGATATGCTGGTCACCGACAACTGTTCTGCTGGCGGACTGGGGGACCCCATAGACCGCGATCCGTCATGGGTTAAAGCGGACCTGGATCAGGGATTCACTACCGAGGAGATAGCGTCGAGGATGTATTGCGTGTCGGTCAGCTATGATGAGAATGCCAAGGAGTGGAAGGTGGATGAGGCTGAGACTGAGAGCTTGCGCCAGGCCAGGCGCAAGCAACGGCTGTCCCGCGCCGTCCCGGTTAAGGATTGGTGGGAGGAGAATCGCGAGAGGATAATCTCGCGGGACATGCACCCCCTGCTGCTGGAGATGTACGAGAGCAGCATGAAGATGAGCCAGTCGTTTGCCGAGGAGTACCGGGATTTCTGGTCCCTGCCCGACGATTTCGCCCTGTAAGGAGCCGTGATGTCGATTTCATACGATAAGGAAGACCTCAAAGACCTGTATGCCGGCAGGCTGCCCTGGGACAAGATAAAGGAGATCATGAGCAGTCCCAAGGACGATGACCGCTTCGATAAGTATATCGAGATACTTCAGGAGCGGGTCTCGTGGCCAGAGCGTATCCTGATGCCGCTGGGGATGCACCTGTATATCGTGCAGAAGGACGGCGAGCGCATCGTAAAATGCGACTGCGGACATGAGTTCGGCGACTGGCGCCGCAACTGGAAGCTGGGGGCGGTGATATTCGTCCGCGACGATGTGGAGAAGCTGGAGGAGGTCTATCCCGGCCTGCGCTGCCCCGATCCGCAGCTGAGCGAGATACGCGAGTATTACTGTCCCGGGTGCGCCGCCCTGCTCAAGGTGGAGAGCCTGCCCAAGGGGTGCCCGGTGGTCTTCGATGCCCTGCCCGATCTGGACACGTTCTACCGCGACTGGCTGGGGCGGCCCCTGCCGCAGGAGAAGGAGTTTCGGGACATGACATATGAGGTTACGCGGAAGTGGGG
>CAZYOO010000069.1:0-7104 GCA_964649185.1 uncultured Dehalococcoidales bacterium | reverse complement strand
GAAAACAGATTCACCGCATATCATCATCGCCATGCCCGGCCCGCCGGCGGAGATGCAGCACATGTGGCAAACCGAGGTCGCCGTCAGGCTGCGCGAGATGCTGGGCGGTGAGGTCATCGTGTCGCGCACCATCAAGACGCTGGGCATGACCGAGGCCGCGGTGGGCGAGGCGGTGCGGCACCTGATGTCTTCGAGCAACCCGACGCTGGCGGTGTATGCCAAGACCGACGGCATCCACCTGCGGATCGCCGCCAAAGCCAAAACCGGGAGCGAGGCGCGGGCCATGATAGCCGATAGCGAGGTGGAGGTGCGCTCGCTCCTCGGCGACACGGTGTGGGGGCATGACGACGAGACGCTGGAGGGGCTGGTGGGTGCATTGCTCAACGAGAAAGGGCTGACTTTGGCCGTCATGGAATCGTGCACCGGCGGGCTGCTGGCCAGCACCGTCACCGACGTCCCCGGCAGCTCCGCCTACTTCAAGGGCGGGATGGTGTCCTACACCAACGAGGCCAAGATAGCGTATGGAGTCGACCCCGGGCTGATAGCCGACCACGGTGCCGTCAGCCCCGAGGTGGCCGCCGACATGGCGCGGGCGGCGCGGGAGCGGCTGGGGGCCGACATCGGCGTGGGCGTCACCGGCGTGGCCGGCCCGGATGAGCTGGAGGGCAAGCCGGCGGGCACCGTGCACATCGCCATCGACGACGGCATGGGCGCGCGGCTGGTCGAGGGGCGCTACCCGCCGCTGCGGCACCAGGTCAAGCGACGCGCCACCTGCCACGCCCTGTTCGAGTTGAGGCGCGTGCTACTGGCAGCCGGATAGCCCGCAACCCCCGTTGCGTCCGGGGTGACCGCCTTGACATGCGAGGCTGTGCGGGGGTATATTAACCCTCTCGCCGTAACGGCGAGGGGGACAGGTGTAGACGTTGATACTGCTGATCTCGCTGGCGACGGTGGGGGCGATCTTGTGCATCGCCGGCCTGCTGCTGCTGCTCCACGAGTACAGGGAGCGGCAACCGACGATCAAGACAAGGCAGGAAGCGATCTGGGCGATCACACTGAAGAAGAAAGGCCGTAAGCGCTAGCGGCCCCGGGCTGTTTCGAATCGGCAGCCGCACCGGTGGGACTGGCGCTGAGCCGCCGCCCGACCCCTGAGGTTGGATATGGGAGATCACGACAAGACCAGGAAACAGCTGATAGAGGAAATCGGGGAACTGCGCCTCAAGGTCGCCGGGCTGGAGGCTGCAGACACCCGGCGGGCGGCCGTGGAGCGGGAGCTGAGGGAGAGGCACAGGCAGCTGGAACAGCGGGCCAGCCGGCTCCTCGCCCTGCAGAAGGTCACCGCCTCCATCCAGCGCAGCCTGGACCTGGGAGAGGTGCTGCAGCTGGTGGCGAAGGCGGCGGTGGAGAACCTGGAATACGACCACTGCTACATCCTCTCCGTCGACCGCGAGAGCAATGTGCTCAAGGGGGCGGCTTCCTTCAGCAAAAGTGGCGCCAAGCTGGTGAGCGATCTGCAGCATGCCCTGCAGCGGTCGTTCGCGGAGTTGAAGATGCCCCCGGTCAGGGGCTACTCCCGGGGCATGGACTACGCGCTGAGCGGCCAGGTGATGGTGGCGCGTTACCTGCACGAGATAGGCGAGCCCCCGCTCACCAGGGAGGAGTGCGATGCGGTGCAGCGCATCCTGGAGGTCAACACCATCGTCAGCGTGCCCCTGTTCGTCGCCGACCAGTACATCGGCAGCATCATCGCCCTGACCCACAGCGAAGACCCCGCCGATATAGACCTCGAGCCGCTGAAGCACCTCGCCGGCCAGGCGATGGTGGCCGCCGAGAACGCCCGGCTGTACGACGAGATCTTCACCACCTACCAGCAGCTGCGCGAGACGCAGGAGATCTCCCGGGGCATGCTGGAGAGCGCCGCCACCGGCATATTCCTCATCCAGGACGGGAAGTGGGTATACGTCAGCCCCCTGTTCACCCAGATAACGGGATACACCGGCGATGAATTGATCGGCACGTACGCGCCCGACTACGTCCACCCCGAAGACCGGGAGACGGCCGTGATGAATGCCGTAGCCAGCCTGAAGGGGGAGCGGGAAGCGCCCTACGAGTTCAGGTTCGTGACGAAGGGCGGCGAGCCGATCTGGCTGCTGGAGAAGGTGGCATCCATCGGCTACAAGGGTAAGCGGGCGACCATAGGCAGCGCCATGGATATCACCGAGCTTAAGCGCACCGAGAAGGCGCTGCGCGAATCTGAAGGCAAGCTGCGTTTCATGTTCGAGTCCATGGCCGACGGGGTGGTGGTCAGCGACCTGGACGGCAGGATCGTGGAAATCAACAGGTCCGCGCTCCGGATGGCGGGCTACGACGACAAGTCGGAAGTCATGGACCACAGCGTCTTCGACTTCATCGCCGAGAGGGACCGCGCCCGCGCCATGGAGGAGAACTTCAGGAATATCGCCGAAGAACGCGGCTCCACGGCGGAGTACACCGCCGTTGACAGGGAGGGCCGGGAGTTCGACGCCGAAGCCATCGGCGCCATGCTCCGCGACGAGCTCGGCAACCCCACCGGCTTCATCGTTGCGATCAGGGACATCACCGAGCGTAAGAAGATCGAGCAGATGAAGACCGATTTCGTCTCCCTGGTCTCCCACCAGCTGAAGACCCCGGTGGCCGGCATCAAGGCCTATATCGAGAACATGCTGGGCGGGCTGGCCGGCGACCTGACACAGAGACAGGCGCAATACCTGGAAGACATGCGCGAGCTGTGCAACCGCAACTACCGCCTGGTCTCCGACCTGCTCAACATCTCGATGATCGAGCGCGGGGTGCTGACGGTGGACCTGCAGCCGGTAGCGCTGAAAGCGGTGGTGGAGCTGGCCCTTAAAGACTATGCCGCAGACATCCGGGGCAAGGGGCTGGCCCTCAACCTTGAGGAAACGGATGCCGGCGTGGTCATCATGGCGGATGAAGAGAAGCTGGTGGAGGCGCTGAGGAACATCATCCACAACGCCCTCAAGTTCACCGATAAAGGGTCGATAACCGTCAGGACGGGGACTGAAGGCGGATACGGGACCATCGAGGTCGCCGATACCGGAAGGGGGATGAGCGAGAAGGAACTGGAGACCCTGTTCGTGAAGGAGAGGGTGCTGAGCGGCGGCCCCAGGGCGGGGGAGGGCGCCATCCTCGGCCTGTTCATCGCGAAGGGATTCATGGAGCGGCAGCACGGCGATATCGCCGTGACCTCCGCCGTCGGCAGGGGCAGCACCTTCACCCTGAAGGTCCCCCTGAAGTAGTATAATGCTCTGCGAGGTGCTGAGATGAGAACAAACCTGAACAAGACGATACTGATAGTGGAGGACGAGAGGTCGTTCCGGCAGATATATGAGGACCTGCTCAAGGCGGAAGGCTACAACGTGCTGGTGGCCGAGGACGGCGAAAGCGGGTGGCAGAAAGCGTCTGCGGAGGTGCCGGACCTCATCGTGCTGGACCTGGCCCTGCCCAGGCTGCACGGGTTCGATGTGCTGCAAAATATCCGCTCCCACCCCTCGACCAAACACATCCCGGTTCTCATCATGACGGTGCTGGGGGAGCAGAGCGACATCCGCCGGGGCTTCGAGCTGGGGGCCAACGACTACCTGGTGAAGGGTTACTACACGCCGGCCGAGATGCTGAACAAGATCCGCATGTTGCTCTCGGAAGCCAGCATCAGGGGCAACATCGGCTCGTACCGGGTGGCGGTGAAGGAACGGAAGCTGGATGCGGCCAGGCTGGAGCAGGAGATCGGGCTGACCACGCTGCTGACCTGCCCCGACTGCGAGGAAGAGTTGTCCCTGGAGCTGATCCCCGATTACTCCCGAACCGACGGCCACTGGTTCTCGGCGCACTTCGTGTGCCCCAAGTGCGAGAGGTTCTTTTAGACGACAGCGGGACGGCAGTACAGATGGCAACGACGATGGCGAGGCGGATAGTGATACAGGCGGGCCCGGTCACCGCGCTGGCGAAGCTCAACGACACCAGGACCGCCGACCGGGTGTGGGATATGCTGCCCATATCCGGCGAGGTTAACACCTGGGGCGAGGAGATATACTTCGGCATCTCGCTGAGGCTGGAGCCGGAGGACGGGCGGGCGGTGGTGGAGGCCGGCGAGCTGGGCTACTGGCCCGCCGGCAGGGCCTTCTGCATCTTCTTCGGGCCCACGCCCGCCAGCCTCGGCGATGAGATACGGGCGGCCAGCGCGGTCAACGTGTTCGGCAGGCTCACCGGCGACCCGCAGGAGTTCAAGGCGGTGGCCGACGGCCAGCGCATAACCGTGGAGCGGGTCTAACTCGCAAGCGACCGAACAACGACCGAACCCCCTCGCACCCAAAATGCTTCAAAGTGTTGCATTGTGCCCTAAAATGTGCTATTATGGCGTTCGCATTTGCGTCCCGGCGGGTGCCGGGAAAAGAGAGGGGGACTGGTTCTTTGTGGACGAGGACGACTTACTGTCCGTTGATGAGATGACCAGGATCCTGAAGGTGAGCAAGCCCACCGTTCAGCGGTGGTGCCGCGCTCGCAAGCTTCCTGCAGCGAAGATAGGCAAGGCCTACCGCATCAGAAGGGAAGACCTGGATCGATGGTACGAGGGTAAGCTTATCGAGGCAGTGAAGCAGTAGCAAAGCTTTGAAAACCAAACACAATCCACTGCTCCCGGCAGACGGGGGGGTGGATGTATTTTGTCCGGAGGAAGGAGGCCAATATGCACCTGATCGTCGATGGTTTCGGAGCCAGCCGCGAGATGCTTGAGAGCGAAGACATGATATTCCGCTTCCTGGACGAATACCCGTCCCGGATAAACATGACCAAGGTGGCCCCGCCTCAGGTGTTCCGCTACTGCGGCTCCAAACCCGAGGATTGGGGCGTTACCGGCGTGGTGGTCATCGCCGAGAGCCATATCAGCATCCATACCTTCCCCGAGAGAAGTTATGTCAACATCGATATCTTCTCCTGCAAGGACTTCGACCACCAGCAGGCGTTAAGCGAGCTCAGGGAGCGTTTCCAGTTCGACGAGATGAAGACCCTGCTCCTGCCCCGCGGACTGCAGGACGCCCCGCTGACGGCCACCAGAGCCGAAGCGGTATAGCCAATCGACCTCCCGAGAAGCCGCGGGCGCAGTATCTAGAACCACGTTGCGTCAAGCATGAAGAAAGACAAGCCGATCGTCCCCTTCCCCATCACCCCCGGCTGCACCGTCTCCCAGCTGGTGGAGCGGATGGCGGGCACGTCCTTCCAGGCGCGGAATCTGGCGCGCGGCGCCGACATCTGGTCGCGGATGCTCGACGGGGAGCGCACCGTATTCCTCGGGCTGGCAGGGGCGATGGTGCCCGCGGGCATGCGCAAGGTAATGGCCCACGCCATCGAGCACCGCCTCATCGACTGCCTGGTGTCCACCGGCGCCAACCTGGTGCACGACCTCCACGAGACGCTGGGGCGGTTCCACCTGCAGGGGGACAGCATGGCCGACGACCGCGAGCTGGCGCAATCGGAGATATACCGCATCTACGACACCTTCCTCGACCAGCGGGAGTTCGACCGCACCGAGAATTTCATCATCGACTTCTCCGCCACGCTGGAGCGCGACCGGCCGTACACCACCCGCGAGTTCTTCTACCGCCTGGGCACCGAGGTATCCAAGCAGTCGAAGGAGACGGGCATAATCACCGCCGCCGCCCGCGCCGGCGTGCCCATCTACTGCCCGGCCATCGTGGACAGCATGTACGGCACGGGGCTGGCCGACGCCCGGGTGAAGGGCAAGAGCGCGGTGCTGTTCGACCTGGTGAAAGACCTGGTGGAGCTGATACAGATCGCCTGCGCATCCAAGTCCACCGGCGTCATCTTCATCGGCGGCGGCACCCCCAAGAACTTCATCCAGCAGATCGAGCTGTGCGGCGACCTGTTCGATAAAGACCTGAAGGGGCACGAGTACGCCATCCAGGTCACCACCGACGCCCCGCAGTGGGGCGGCCTCAGCGGCTGCACCTTCGATGAGGCGCGGTCGTGGAAGAAGATAACGCCGGACGCCTCCACCGTCACCGTCAACTCGGATGCCACCATCGCCCTGCCCATCATGGTCAGCGCCCTGGCCGAGGGCTGGGCTAAGCGCATCGATGGCAGGAGGCCGCCGTCGTTCGACGTGTCGGGGGCGGACATCGCCATCGGGTAGCATCATGGACAGCGAACTGTTCTACCCCCGCCGCAGCTTCGGCTTCCCCCCGGAGCGCTACACCGATTTCGACAAGGCGAAGGTGGTGGTGCTCCCCGTCCCCTACGACAGCACCACCGACTGGCGCGCCGGCGCCCGCGAGGGGCCCAACGCCATCATCGATGCCTCCCACTTCCTGGAGCAGTACGATTACGAGCTGAAACGCGAGGTGTACGATGTGGGCATCCACACCCTGCCCCAGCTCCAGCCGTCGATGGAGGGGCCGCAGCAGACCGTGGAGCGGGTGCAGGAGGTGGCCGGCGAGCTGCTCGACAAAGGCAAGTTCGTGGTCATGCTCGGCGGGGAGCACTCGCTGACCATCGGCACGGTGCGCGCCTACCGCCAGCGGTACGAGAAGCTGTCGGTGCTGCAGCTGGACGCCCACGCCGACCTCCGCGACGAGTACGAGGGCTCGAAGTACGGCCACGCCTGCGTCATGCGCCGCGTCATCGAGGTGTGCCCCATCGTGCAGGCGGGCATCCGCAGCATGAGCCGCGAGGAGGACGATTTCATCCGCGAGAGGGGGCTGCGTCCGTTCTATGCCGGCGACAAGGCGATCGACGATGATGCGGTGGTCTCCGCCCTCAGCGGCGACGTTTACGTCACCATCGACCTGGACGTGTTCGACCCGTCGGTCATGCCGGCGGTGGGCACACCGGAGCCGGGGGGGTTGGGATGGCACGGCGTGCTGGGGCTGCTGACCAAGGTGGCCGAGCAGAGGCGCATCGTGGGCTTCGACATCGTGGAGCTGGCCCCCGCCGAGGGGCCGCTTGCCTGCGCCTTCCTCGCCGCCCGGCTGGCCTACCGCCTCATCGGGCTGGCGGTTCCGCAGTAAGCTACGGCGCTACGGTGAACCAGTC
>CAZYOO010000068.1:3751-7139 GCA_964649185.1 uncultured Dehalococcoidales bacterium | reverse complement strand
CCACCACCACCACCTCCTCCTCCTCCTCCATACCCGCAATAGGGGCCCAGGCCAAGAATTATGCACTCGGTGGAGGTCACGTCCTGCATATTGACCCTGCCATCGCCGTTGGCATCCGCACCGTAGGTGGGCGACTTCAGACCGAGGATGATGAACTCCTCATATGTAACATCCAGCATCGTGACCTTATAGTCGGCGTTGGCGTCGCCGCGTATGATGGACGTGGGCGTGGGGGTCGGGGTGGTGTTCACTGTGGCGGAAGGGGTAGCGTCCGCCTTGTTCCCAGCATCCGCCTGTGGATCAGATGGAGGTTGCAGCACATTGGGCGCCTCTTCGTTACTATCATCCGGCCGTAAAACACGCATCGGGGACCCTATTCGGATCCCCGGCGGCAGCATGACCAGCCGCTGGCTACCACCGTAGCCGCCATCCGGAGGCACGAACAAGATATGTATCGAGTCATCCATCCAGGTGGCGTGTATCTCCATCCCCCACCTGTCACCCAGCAGCAGTTCGCCTTTCGGGTCACCGTGCCCCTTGATGAATCTAAGGGAGCTTGTAGCATCGTGGTTTCCGATGGCGCGGCACTCCACGGTGGCAAGGATCCCCGAACCGTTTATCCCCGATATGCCGGGCATATTGTTCAATATCCGGACTACCCCTTGCTCACGCGGCGGCATGAAGCCCCACATATCTACCGGGACATTCGTTTCGTTTATGGTGCCGTCCCCGACGCCTATAACACGAACGACCTCGGGGTCATAGGCGATGTCATACTGGGCCACATCGAAGTTCCGCACCTCGCTGATATACACAGTGGCGGTGAACAGCTCATCCCGCTTCACATCTGCGGGAGCCTCTATCCACACTTCAACCGGGGGCACGGTAGCGGTAGCGGTGGGGGTCGGCGTTGGCGTCGGCGGCGGGGGGGGCGGCTCTTCTTCCGGGCGGCACAGCAGCAGCAGCAGAATGATCAGCAGTATGATGAGGAACAGAATGACGCCGATGATGATATAGAGGCGCTTCCTGTTACCTTTGAGATCGTCCCAGGTATCGCTAACCTTGGTCCTGAGATTATCCCAGGCGTCCTTTAGTTTTTCCCAAATATCGCTTAAATTCATGGGTCTGCCACGCCAATACGATGCTGGCTACACGAATAGCCAGCAGGTCACTGCACCCGTTAAACTAATGGAGAATAGGGGTAATCCTACCGCCAAGATCGGACTAGCCCCTACCGCCACGCCTGATTCAGTTTTACCCGCCGACTGCAGGACGGGCTAACAGGGATCTTCCCCGTTACGCCAATTCATCCCGCCCCGCAATCACACAACACCGCTTGCCGATATTAAAAATGTGCTGTTCCCTGTATAAAGGCTATTTGGGCTCCAGCTCTATCTCGATGGCGAACTGGAAGTCCACAGCCATGCCCACCAGCTTCAGCTTGAGCGCAGAGCCGGCGGTGACCAGCACGCCGTTGGTGCCCACATAATCGGCGACCCCTCCGCTGCACTTGCAGAAATTCACCCCGGTAGCCGTCAGCTTGGACCCGTCGATGGCCTCGCCGGCTCGGGATGCGGTATCGCTGCAGCTCCCCGTGGTCATGGTGACCGGCATAGGCAACTGAACTGTCGCCCCCACGCTCGTCTCAGCGATCCCTTTCAGCGGAACGTCTATAATCATGCCCCCGGGCTCCGTGCCGCCTGAGAAATCGATATCAGACCCCGCCGTTGTGGTCACCGAATCGAAATCGATGTCGCCGGCATCCTTCTCCACATAGAGCCAGCCTTCGCAGTCATCGGTCAACTCCAGGCTGAGGTCCATGTCTATGCCCTGCTGGACATCGGGTACAAGCACTGTATCGATATCCCAGTCATCTTTAGCGATCATCACTTCCCGCGCCCCGTCATCCTCGGTCTTGCTGAACTGGATGGTGATATCTCCGCCATCGATATCCCCGTATTTCGTGTCCTTGGACGCCCCCAGCAGGGAAACTATCAGCTCTATCTCCCCTCCTACCACCTCGTATTCAAACTCCCACCAATCGTCCGACTCGTCCGAGGGTTCACCTACCATACACACACCATTGGTTTGCGGAGTCTCCGCTACAAAGGAGCCGCTCAGCCCGTCAGCGGTGACGGTATAGGTCTTGGCTTCCGTGGGGGTGTAGGTTATCGTCGCCGTCTTCTGCTTGCCAGACCTTACTTTCTCGACGGTGGCGGTCAACTCCTCGCCGCCCACGGTGAAGTTCACCGTGCAGTCTCCCGTGGTACCACCCACGTTCTCCACATCAACCGATATGGTTACCTTCTCGCCTACATCCACCGTGTCCTTGGACAGGGTAAGATTGGATAGATCGAACTCCGCCGGCGCCTTGCAGGCGACGAAGGTCATGCTTGCCATCAAAACCAGAATTGCTGTGAGAATAAATGGAAACGCTCTAGACCGCATGCTTCCTCCTTTTAGTGGCTGTGCGCATTAGTAAACCAGATTCGGAGGGGTTTGTCAATACCTTGAGCGCAGCGGAGCTGTATTTGCCGGGGAAAAGAATCAATGTAACCTTAATGATATATTATCTTTGCGGATGCCGGCAGCATCAAGCGTGAGAATCGCCCCATTTGAAGCACCCCAAGGCTATCCTGCGCTTGCAATCGAATAGTACATCGCACAGCGAACGAGCCTGTGTTGATGCAGGACTAGACCTGTTTACCAGAAATCGACATTGGCGACGAAATCGGTCTCCTTTATGGCGGCGGTTATCTCCCTCTTCGCCGTCTTATCGGTTACGGGTTCCACCTCGGTCACCGGCAGCCCGGAATCGCTGGTCTTGGACTTCCATTTCACCACATACCCCGGAACGATCGCATAGGCGCAGCCGCCTGCGCTGGAGCAGCAGCTCGACTCGACCACCGATGTCCCGCTGACGTACAGCACCTCCCTGCCGTTATACTCCAGCTTCGACTCCTTGAGCGGTATATAGTAGCCGGCGAGGAAGTTTACCTCTTTCTCCAATTCCTGGTGAGTATATTCTTGTGCCATCTGGCTTCCTCCTTGCTTTCGATTTCCGCTGCAGGCCTGACATCCCCAGCGGATGAAATAGAACCGGCCAGTATGCGGTTGCCCTGCAGCTGTTCCTCCAGCAACTGCTGCACCAGGTCGCACGCCTCCCCGATCTTGGGGCTTGCCAGTCTGTAGTAGATGCTGGTGCCCTCGCGGCGGGTGGCGACGATGCCCCGCTCCCGCATGATGGCCAGGTGCTGCGACACATTCGCCTGCGGCAGACCCAGCCGGGACACGATCTGTCCTACCGACATCTCGCCGTCACGGAGTGCGTGCAGGATCATCAGGCGCTTGGGGTCGGCCAGCGTCTTGCATATCTCCGACTGTAGCC
>CAZYOO010000068.1:0-3651 GCA_964649185.1 uncultured Dehalococcoidales bacterium | reverse complement strand
GGCCGCCGTCCCTGGCGTAAGGCTCTCCACTGGCCTCGATCTCCGCGCCGTCGATGCCCTTACCTGGTGCAACTATGCGGTTGTAGTTGCGCCCGGTGGTGCAGTACGCCTCGATGGGCAGGGTCGAGGACAGGCC
The DNA here is from genome assembly GCA_964649185.1 of uncultured Dehalococcoidales bacterium. GTDB lineage: Bacteria > Chloroflexota > Dehalococcoidia > E44-bin15 > E44-bin15 > CAYUWM01. The sequence continues at coordinate 3,515 of CAZYOO010000068.1, read as the reverse complement.
CAGCGCGGTGAAGGACACCTCCGTCTTCATCGGCATCAGCAACGAGCCGGCGGCGTCCGGCACGCCGTCACCGATTATATACACTGTCGGCGGGAAAGTGCCCGAAGTGCTCTCGCTGGAGATATCCACATCTCCGGTGCCGTCCTCCACATACAGCACGCCGTGGGCATCCTCCTCCAGCCGCCACACCACCTCGGTGTCGATGCCGGGAACCACGTCCTCCAGCGTGATGGGGTCCGGCGCAAAGCTGGACGCCTTGATGTACACATCCCGCGAGCCGTTCACTACCGTCTTGCTGATGCGCAGCTCCATGCCGGTGCCCGGAGGCAGCTCGAAAGAGTATTCGGTGGGCGGAGCCCCTGACATCGACATCACCTGGCGCATCTCGCTGTGGGTTATAACGTAGTTCACCGTCCAGCATTCCCCCGGCGGCGGCGCGGTTACCTTCAGCATACCGCTCGCTTCGCCTATGGAGACAGCGTATTCGCCGGCCCCCTCCGGTGTGTAGCAGAAGCTCACCACCTGCGACTCGTCGGCCTCCAGTGTGACCTCCTTGACCTCGACTGTCACGCCGCCGATGCTGAGGTTGGCCGCGTAGGTGCCTTCCATCCCGCCGACGTTGGCGACCTCCGCCGTTATAGTGACCTCCTCGTACGGCTCAACACTGCGCGGGGAGATGGTGAGATTCGAGGCCTCAAATTCCGCCGGGAGCGGGCCTCCGCAGCCGCAAACCATGGTAAAGGTCAGGGCAAGGGCAAACAACGCCATTTTGGATTTGATGTTTTTCATGCTGCTCCCGCGGGGCTAAATTAACCGGATTCGCCGGGTGCTGTCAACACCAGCGAGTCCCGGATGCCGCCCAGCGCCTGCTCCAATGCATCCTGCCAGCCCTTGCCCAGCTTCCTCATGTCCAGCCGCACCTGGTTTGTCCCTGCCTTCACCCCTTCGAACGACCAGTCAGCCGACAGCTCCTTGTCCAGCCTGAACCCCGCGGCCATCTTGACGGTAAGCTGCTTGCCGTCAGTGATCACCGACTCCACCCCGGCGTCCATAGCCAGCAGCTTAACCCGGATGGCGTAGAGCAGATTCCCCACCGCCGGCGGCGCCTCCCCGAAGCGGTCCTCCAGCTCCGCCGCCATCTCCGCCAACTGCCCGCCGTCTGCCAGGTCGGCCAGCCGCTGGTACAGCGACAGCCGCATGTCGAGGTCATCGACGTAAGCGGCGGGGATGTAGGCCTTCAGCGGCAGGTCGATGGTCGGCGGCTGTTGATGGACGGCCGGCCGCTGCCCCTCGCTCTTCAGGTTCTCCACCTCCTCGCGGAGCATGCGGCAGTACAGGTCGAAGCCCACCGCGCCGATGTGCCCGCTCTGCTCCGCCCCCAGCAGGTTGCCGGCGCCGCGGATCTCCAGGTCGCGCATGGCGATGCGAAAGCCGGCGCCCAGCTCGGTGGCCTCGAAGATGGTCTGCAGGCGGCGGCGCGCCTGCTGCGAGAGCTTCTTGCCCCGGGCGTAGAGGAAACAGGCGTAGGCGCGGTTGCTGCTGCGGCCCACCCGGCCCCTCAACTGGTACAGCTGCGCCAGCCCCAGCCGGTCGGCGTCGTTGACGATCAGCGTGTTAACGTTGGGGATGTCCAGCCCCGATTCGATTATGGTGGTGGCCGCCAGCACATCGATGTCCCCCGCGGCGAACTCCAGCATGGCCCGCTCCAGCTGCTCCTCCGCCATCTGGCCGTGGGCGATGGCCACCCGCGCCTCGGGCACCAGCTCCGACACCCTGCCGGCGATGCGGTGTATGCTGTTTACCCGGTTGTGCACCACGAACACCTGCCCCCCTCGCTCCAGCTCCCTCAGCACGGCGTCACGCACCAGTTGCTCGTCGTACTCCGACACGGTGGTCTTTATCGGCAGCCGCTCCTCGGGCGGGGTCTCCATGGTGCTCATGTCCCGCACGCCGGACAGCGACATGTACAGCGTGCGCGGTATGGGGGTAGCGGTGAGAGTCAGCACGTCCACCTGCTTCCTCAGCTTCTTGAGGTGCTCCTTGTGCGCCACGCCGAACCGCTGCTCCTCGTCGATGATCACCAGTCCCAGGTTCTTGAACCCCACGTCTTTCTGCAACAGGCGGTGGGTGCCGATGACGATGTCCACCGTGCCCCGCTTGAGGCCGGCGATATCCTCGTCCTGCTCCCGCGGGCTGCGGAAGCGGCTCAGCACCGCCACGTTCACCGGGAAGGCGGCCAGTCGCTCGGTGAAGGTCTGGAAATGCTGCTGCGCCAGCACGGTGGTGGGCACCAGCACCGCCACCTGGGTGCCGTCCAGCACCGCCTTGAACGCCGCCCGCAGCGCCACCTCGGTCTTGCCGTAGCCCACGTCCCCGCAGACGAGCCGGTCCATGGGCCGGGCGCGCTCCATGTCACCCTTGATCTCCACCACCGCCCGCGCCTGGTCCGGCGTCTCGATGTAGGGGAACGAAGCCTCCAGCTCCTGCAGCCAGGGGGCGTCGGCCGAGAAGGCCAAGCCGGGTATCACCTCCCGCTCGGCGTACAGGGCGCGCAGCTCTTTGGCCAGCTCGCCCGCCGCCTGCTTCACCCGCCGCTTGGCGCGGGCCCATTCCTGCGTGCCCAGCCGGCTCAGTGCCGGAGGCGCCCCGGAGGAGCCGACGTAGCGCCCCACGCGGTCAACCTGGTCCCCGGGCACGTACAGACGGTCGCCGTGGGCATATTCCAAAACTAGATACTCGCGCTGCGACTGGCCCACCGTTTTCATTTCCGTGCCGGCGAAGCGGGCGATGCCGTGCTCCACGTGCACCACGTGGTCGCCCACCACCAGGTCGGACAGGGAGCCCCACCGCCTCACCGGGTACCGCTGCTGCCGCCGCAGCTTCTTGGTGAACCCGAATATCTCATAATCGGTGAACAGTGCCGTCGAGCCTGTGTCCCAGCCGCAGCCCAGCGAGCCCTGCACCAGCGACACCGACCCCGGCGGCGGCACCCGCTCCAGCCGCCCCAGCGCCGGGGCGATGATGTCCTGCTCCTCTAAAAGCTCGGTGAGGCGCCGCGCCTGGTGGGATACGATGACGATGCGCCTGTCCCTCTTCTTGAGCATCCTCTTGACATCGGCGATGAACGGCTCCAGCCTGCCCCCGTACTCCATGGCCGGGGCGAAGGGCAGCACCGTCGACCCCTCGCGCCAGTCCCACAATGCGAGCTGTTTGCCGATGCGCTGCATTCGCTGCGATAGCTCCTCCCATGTGTGGTACGGCACCGGGGCGTCCGCCTCCAGCTCGCCGCGGGCGACGCGCTCCCGCCTCATCCCCAGCGACTCGGCGTCCAGCTCCTCCAGCTCGTGCCGCACCTCGGCGGGCTGCTCCAGCACCAGCAGGGCACCCGTCGGCAAATAATCGAGCAGGCTGGCCGTTGCCGGTTCCTCGGCCGCCGGAACCACCGTCACCGAGTCCACCAGCCCCACCGAGCGCTGCGTCCCCGGGTCGAAGCGCCTGATGCTGGCCACCTCGTC
>CAZYOO010000067.1:0-7295 GCA_964649185.1 uncultured Dehalococcoidales bacterium | reverse complement strand
ACCACGCGTGCAGAACCGTGAAAGGGGGACTGTACAATGGAAGAGGAGATCGGAAGGGTCAGTGACTTCTTTGCCAAACCGGTGGTGGCCGGCATCGACATGACCGGTACCATCAAGGTGGGCGACACCATCCACATCGTGGGCCACACCACGGACATGGAGTTTGCCGTCGGCTCCATGCAGGTAGACAACGCGAACGTCGATGTGGCCAAGCCCGGCGACCAGGTGGGGATCAAGGTTCCCGACCGCTGCCGCCGCGGGGACAAGGTCTACAAGGTCACTTAGCGATGGACTTCATCAGGTTCGCCATCTCGATGGCGGTCTCCGCCGCGGCGAACCCGGCATTGCCCATCTTGGTCCCCGCCCGCTCGATGGCCTGCTCCAGCGTGTCGGCGGTGATGACGCCGTAGATGATCGGCACCCCGCTCTCCATCCCGGCCTGTGCGATCCCCTTGGTCACCTCGCTGGCGATGTAGTCGAAGTGGGGCGTCCCGCCCCGGATCACCGCGCCCAGGCATATGACCGCATCGTATTTGCCCGCCCCCGCCATCTTCTTGGCCACCAGCGGTATCTCGAACGAGCCCGGCGTCCACGCCACGTCGACGGCGTTCTCCTTGACCCCGTGCCGTTTCAGAGCGTCCTCGGCACCGGAGAGCAGCTTGTGGGTGATGAACTCGTTGAAACGGGAGATGACCACCGCGAACTTCAGGCCGTCGCCTACCAGCGTGCCTTCGTATTTCTTGTTCAATACCCCCTCCTTTATCGTCAGCGGACTATCGATATATTGGATTAAAAGACCTCGTCGCCGCTCTTGCCCCCCAGCACCGGGTGCAGGTCGAAGCGCACCACGCCCACGGAGGTCTTGCCCGCCACCGCCTCGACCACCCTGGCGGTGCCCAGGTGTCCGAAGCCGCCGCACAGCTCGATGGCGGCACAGCCCTCGTCCGCCAGCTGCTGGGCCTTCTTCACCGCGGTGTCCCTGTCGGGGACCAGCTGCGTTATCAGCTCCACGAAATCGGTGGTGATAGTGGTGCGGTCCTTCTCCGCGTCGGAACCGGGCACTATCGCCATGAATGCCAGTTTCATCGCTGCCATGGTTACCCTCCTGAGTTATGTTTCGCGGTCCAGCCCCTCGACCGCCTCCAGGTCGAGCAGGTGACCCAGCTTCTGCTTCTTGGTCTCCAAGTAATGTATGTTGTTGGGATTGGGGCACACCTGTATGGGCACGGTCTCCACCACGTGCAGCCCGTAGGCATCCAGCCCCACCACCTTGCGCGGATTGTTGGTCAGCAGACGGATGTCCTTCAGGCCGAGGTCCTCCAGTATCTGTGCGCCGATGCCGTAATCCCGCAGGTCGGCGGGGAAGCCCAGCGATTCGTTGGCCTCCACCGTGTCCAGCCCCTTGTCCTGCAGGGCGTAGGCCGCTATCTTGTTGTGCAGACCGATGCCGCGCCCCTCCTGCCGCATGTACAGGAACACCCCCTGCCCCTCCTCGGATATGGCCCTCAGCGCCAGCTCGATCTGCTCCCCGCAGTCGCAGCGCAGGCTGCCGAACACGTCGCCGGTGAGGCACTCGCTGTGCACACGCACCAGCACCGGCCGGTCGCCGCTGATATCGCCGTGCACCAGCGCCACGTGCTGGTCGGCATCGGTGGTGCTCCTGTAGGCGATGGCGGTGTAGTCCCCGTACCTGGTGGGCAGGTGCGCCTGCGCCACCCGCTCGATGAGCTTCTCGTGGCGGCGGCGGTAGGCGATGAGGTCGGCCACGCTGACGATGTTGAGGCCGTGCTGCCCGGCGATCTGCTCCAGCTCCGGCATACGGGCCATGGTGCCGTCGTCGGCCATCACCTCGCAGATCACGCCGGCGGGGTACAGCCCGGCCAGCCGCGCCAGGTCGACGATGGCCTCCGTCTGTCCCGCCCGCACCAGCACCCCGCCCTCCCTGGCACGCAGGGGGAAGGTGTGGCCCGGCGAGACGAAGTCCGATGGCTTGGACGCAGGGTCGATAACCTTGAGCACGGTGGCGGCGCGGTCGTGGGCCGAGATGCCGGTGGTGGTCTCGTTCTTGGCCTCGATGGACACGGTGAAGGCGGTCTCGAACTTGGAGGTGTTGTCCCCCACCATCATCGGGATCTTGAGCTCGTCCAGCCGCTCACCCACGACGGGCATGCAGATCAGCCCCCGCCCGTGCTTGGCCATGAAGTTGATCGATGCCGCGGTCACCTTCTCGGCGGCGATGGCCAGGTCGCCCTCGTTCTCGCGGTCCTCGTCGTCGACGATGATGACGAATTTGCCCGCCTTTATGTCATCGATTGCCTGCTGAATTGTTGCCAGACCCATCGGCCCTCCGTTACTACAAAAAGCCGTGCTCGGCGAGGAACTCGGCGGTGATGTTGGACCGCCCCTCGCCCGACCGCTCGGCGTATTTGGCGATTATGTCCACCTCTAAATTTAACACATCTCCCGGCTTTGCGCCACCCAGCGTGGTGTTGGCCCGGGTGTAGCCCACCAGCGAGACGCTGAACGCGGAGGGGCTGCATTCCACCACGGTAAGGCTGACGCCGTCCACCGCGATGAACCCCTTCTCCACGATGTACCGCATTATCGCCGCCGGCGCCTCGAACTTCAGTATTATCGCCTCGCCCTCCGGTTTAGTTGAGGCGACCGTCCCCGTGCCGTCCACGTGACCCTGCACGAAGTGCCCGCCGAAGCGTCCGCCGACAGCGAGGGGTCGCTCCAGGTTCACCCGGTCGCCGGGCCGGAGCGAGCCGAGGTTGGTGCGCCGCAGCGTCTCCGGCATCACCTCTACGGCGAACCAGTCGGCCGACAATTCGGTCGCCGTCAGGCACACCCCGTTGACCGCCACGCTGTCGCCCAGCTTGGTACCGTCGAGCACCTTGGCTGCGGCGACGGTGAGCCCCGTCGGGCTGACCGCCTTAACTATCCCTACCTCTTCAACGATTCCGGTGAACATATCGCTCTACTTCTTGCGCTTGTCCAGCTCTTTCTGGTGTTCCTGATTCGCTACCTGGATGTACATGTCCTGCGGCATCAGCTCGCGGCTGACGGTTGCCAGGGTATCGGCAGACATCTCGCCGTTCTGCACCAGTTGCCGCCCGGCTTCCCTGGCGGCATCGAAGATGTCGTTAACCGGGGCGCCCATGCTCAGCATCGCACTCAGCGCCGGGCCGTGGGGCCGCACCAGCGCCCCCGCGTACTCCCAGGACATGATGTCGCACAGCTTTTGCATGTATTCGACCAGGGGGTCGAAGTTATCGGCCTCCCACCAGCCGCAGTTCGAAACCAGCACTACCTTGCCTCCACCGTAGCCGTCGCGCAACCGCTGGTAGCAGTGGCCGTCGCGCAGCTCCATGATCGATTCAAACAGCGGGCACATGCGGTCGATGAGGTTCTTCATCCAGCCGCTCATATTGAAGAAATATACCGGGGTGGCGAAAACATATATATCGACATTGCGCATCTTGTCCAGCACCGCCGTCATGTCGTCCTTCTGGGCGCATACGCCGGGCGTCCTGAGCCAGCAGTTGAAGCACCCGAGGCACGGTCCGATCTTGAGCTTCTTGGTGTATACGGTCTCCACTTCGGCACCCGACTCTTTCATCCCGTCGAGGAAGGGGTTCAGGATCAAGGCGGTGTTACCCTTATCCATATGGGGGCTGGTGTTAAAAACCAGAATCTTCACGGTCATCCTCCTGTCGGGTCTCCATTATAAGCAAGGGGTTGAGCGATGGGCAAGCCCGCCGCCGATATACGGTGGTCGCCGCTCACGCCTCCTCGTCGAGGTATCCCACCACCATCATGTCGCTGCCGCAGCGCTCCATGCGGATGCGGTTCAGCTTGACCGCCTGCCCGATGCGGTTGGCCCCCTGGCCGCCGACGGCCGACTTGGCGTCCTCCCCGCCGATGATCACCGGCGCGATGAAGGCCACCACCTTGTCCACGAAACAGCCGTCGAACAGGGAGCCGAGCAGGGTGCTGCCGCCCTCCACCAGGATGCTGGTGATCCCCCTGCGGCCCAGCTCTGCGAGCAGTTCGTGCAGGTCGACGAGGGACTTCCACGGCGAGAGCTGCAGCACCTCGGCGCCTGACGCCTCCAGTTCCTTCAGCGCCTGGGGGTCGGCATCGGTGGTGGCGGCTATCAGGGTTGTTCCCGGCTCGTTGAACACCTGCGCCGTTGGCAGGGTGCGCGCTTTGCTGTCCACGATCACCCGCAGCGGGTACTTCTCGTCCGGGCGGTCCCTGGCGGTGAGCCGCGGGTCGTCCAGTATCTCGGTGTTCACCCCAACCATCACCGCGTCCGATGCGCGGCGCAGCCGGTGCACGAACTGGCGGGACTGCTCGCAGCTGATCCAGTGGGAGTCGCCGCTCCAGGTGGCGATCTTGCCGTCGAGGCTGATGGCGAACTTCACGGTGACGAACGGCTGGCCGGTGGTGATGTATTTCATGTATGACTCGTTGACCTCGGCGGCCTCCTCCTCGTGCTCGCCGACGGTCACCTCGACCCCGGCCTCCTCCAGCTCCGCCTGTCCTGCGCCGTTCACCTTGGGGTTGGGGTCGAGGACGGCGATATGCACCGCGGCCACCCCCGCATCGATGATGGCCTGGGTGCACGGCGGGGTGCGACCGGTAAAGCAGCACGGCTCCAGCGTGACATACATGGTGGCGCCACTGGCCCTGTCCCCCGCCTGCTTCAGCGCCACCACCTCGGCGTGGTCCCCGCCCGGCGGCTGGGTGTAGCCCTCCCCCACCACGCCGCCATCCTTGACCAGCACCGCTCCCACGGCGGGGTTGGGGCTGGTGCCGCCGACGGCGATACGGGCGAGGGATAGCGCTTGCTGCATGTAGTCCATGGGTTAAACCTCGAAGTTGAGGTGGAACCTGCTGGCGGTGGGGTCCACCTGCCCCTGGTACTTGCTGCCCAGCCGCTGGTCCCCGTAGAGCCGCTCGGCTGGGGTCGATAGCCGGTGGAACGATAGCTGCCCGATCTTCATGCCGTAGTACAGCGACACCGGGAGCTGCGCCACGTTGGTCAGTTGCATCGTCAGGTGCCCCTGCCAGCCGGGGTCCACGTATCCCGCGGTGGAGTGCATCAGCAGGCCGATGCGCGCCAGCGAGCTCTTGCCCTCCAGCCGGGCCACGATGTCGTCGGGCAGGGCGATGTCCTCCAGCGTGCTGGCCAGCACAAACTCGCCGGGGGGGACGTAGAAGGGGGCATCCTCGTCGAGCTCGACGATCTGCTTGAGGCCGTCCATGTCCCGTTTCACGTCGATATACAGATGCTCCTGCGACGGCCTGAAAACGATGAGCCTGTGGTCGAGGCGCACGTCCACGCTGGCCGGCTGGATGGCATCGGGGTCCAGCGGGTCGATTATGATCCGGCCCTTATCCAGCTCCTCCCTGATGGTGCGGTCGCTCAGTACCACGCATACCCCCGTTCGACATTCTATCACCCCGCACGTCGGGAGCGCAAATAGAGAAGGAGGCAGAGGTCGTCCGGCGATGCCCCGGCGCCGCACCGCATCAGCCCGCGCGCGACCCTGGTCGCCCATCCCGCCGCATCGCCGGCATCAGGCCAGGCTCACGCTGGAATACGGGCGTCAAATGCGGTATAATCAATGCCTAATCACCAGTTATCTATAGATGTTATATATGGCAAACATCTGGCTGCGTTTGAAGCAAACAGGAGCGACAGTGGCGATGCGCATCAAGGGCTGGGCTAAACCCTCCGTGCTCGAGGTCCTGGGCACCATCATACTGGCGATACTGATATTCCTCACTGTAAACGCCACGCTGGAGAGCCGCCAGGTGGAGGGCTGCTCCATGAACCCCGGGCTGGAGGACGGGCAGCGCGTGCTGGTGGTCAAGGCCAGCTACTGGTTCGGCGAGCCGCAGCGCGGGGACGTGATCATCTTCCACTCACCGAGCGACCCCGGGCGCACCCTGATAAAGCGGGTGATCGGCCTCCCCGGCGAGTGGGTCGAGATTAAGGAAGGGACGGTGTATATCGACGATGAGCCGCTGGACGAGCCGTACATACAGGGCGATAACAAGGCCTATCCCCGGGTGCAGGTGCCGGAGGGCAATTACTTCGTGATGGGGGACAACCGCAACAACAGCACCGACTCCCGCAGATGGGGCATGCTGTCCCGCGAGTTCATCATCGGCAGGGCGTGGCTGTGCTACTGGCCGCTGAGCGCCTGGCACCTCATCGGGGGTTCCGACTACGACCCGGAGCAGTGAGCCAGCGGCAGGGTTGACTATGTATGTGGAAATGTTATAGTCTTACTGAATTGTCGAGTTCGGCAATCGAAACAGCCTGATTCGGAAGGGGGATGACCATGGAGAGCAACGAAACGGAGCGCAAAGACACAGACGATGCCGGCGTGGGGGAGAGCGAATCGAAACCCCAGTCGCGAAGGCTTCCGGTGTGGATGCTGGCCGCCGTGGGGCTCATCGTTATCATCGTCCTGGCGGTGGTGTTAACAGGGGGTTCCTCGCCCAACGGCGGAAGCGGTCTGACGGTGTCCATCGATGCCCCGGCCGAGGTGAGCGCTGGGGGTGAACTCACGGTGCGGGTCGCGGTAGGCGAGGTGGTGGACTTCGATTCGGCGAACTACGATATCACGTATGACTCCGATGTCCTCGAGGTTACCGGGGTGGGCAACGGCTCCATAGGCAACACCACTATACCTATCCTTAACTGGAACTTCGACCAGGCTAAGGTGCGGGTCATCAACAATGTGCCCGGGCTTCCGGGGGTGAACGGCTCCGGGTACCTTGCGGAGGTGTACTTCAATGTCGTCGGCTCCAGCGGAGACAGCAGCGATCTGAAGTTTGACGGCAGTTGCGTGTTGTACACTATCGAGGTTGTCCAGATCGAGGCGCAGTGGGCCGACGGCTCGGTGCGTGTGAAATAGTGAGCATGAGCGGGATGGAGCTATGCAGCGAAGGACCTGGCGCTGGGCAGTTGCAGTGGTATCGGTGGCGGCCGGTGCTGTCGTGCTCGCCATCCTGCTGATCCTGCTGCTGCCGGCGCCCACATCCGCCCCCCATCCCGTACCGACGCCCACGCCCGTGATTACGGAGACGCCCCTGTCAACACCGACAGCGACACCCACGCCCACGCCTACGCCGAATCCGGGCGAGGTGCTGCTGCAGATTCCGTCGCATGCCTACCCCTGCGCCGACATCAGCGCAACGGTGGCAATCGGTGACGTTGCCGGCCTGCAGTACGGCGGCTTCGCTGTATCTTACGACCCCTCCGTGCTGGAGGT
>CAZYOO010000066.1:0-7802 GCA_964649185.1 uncultured Dehalococcoidales bacterium | reverse complement strand
GAAATCTACGGCTCTATATCCATGGTGCTGAGGTATTCGATAAAGCCCATGAAACCGGCGAACTGGGCCATCAGCTTTGCGATATCCCCCTCGATCTTCACCTTGTCCAGCGCCCCCAGCAGGTCTATCTTCCCGTGTATCAGATCTATCAGCGTCTGCTGTGGGGCCTGCACCCTGAAACCGTACTTGGTGTGGTCGAAGGGGGCGGTCCGCAGGTCGCTGGGGGCCGGCTTGCTCGACACCAGTATCTCTTCGAAACGCCCGTTCTCGATATCGAGCGCCAACTGCCGGTCCTCGTTCCCCGGGCAATCGGTCCCCACGAAAAGGAGCTTGATGGTCAGCCCCTTCAGTTTTTGCTGGAAGCCCGGGTCTTGATCCTGCCGCCTCATGCACTCGTCCGCCAGCTCCTGCGTGCCTAACTTTAATCCCATCAGTGCACCTCCCCGATTTACTGACCGTCGTAATATGCTAAGGCTCTATACCCATAGTGCTCAGGTATTCGACGAAGCCGATGAACCCCTGCACCTGGGCCATGAATATGCCCATATCGCCGTCGATCTTTATCTTGCCCATCACGTCCAGCAGTTCCGCCCTGCCGTTGATCATGTCGATGAGCGTCTCCTCGGGGGCGACGACGCGGAAGCTGTACTTGGTATGGTCGAACGGGGCGGTGCGCAGGTCGCTGGGCGCCGGTTTGGCCGACACCAGTATATCATTGAAACGCCCGTTCTCTATATTCAGCGCCAGCTGCCGGTCCTCGTTCCCCGGGCAGTCGGTGCTGACGAAGAGCAGCCTGACGGTCAGCCCCTTGAGCTTCTGCTGGAAGGTGGGGTCTGTGTCCTGCCGTTTCAGACATTCGTCTGCCAGTTCCTGCGTGCCTAGTGCGTATCCCATAATAGAAACTCTCCTTCTGCGTATAAGTGATGTTGATCTAGGTTCCCCACTCGATGGGCATTGAGCCGATGAATTTGAGGAACGCCACGAAGCCCTCCACCTGGGTCATCAGCTTGGGCAGGTCCCCATCTATCTTCACGTACCCGAAGGCTGCCACCAGGCTCATCTTCTCGGTCACCAGGTCGGTGAGCGGTTCAAACGGGCTGACTACCTTTGCATCGAAGTTGGCCTTGTCCAGCGGCTCTTCGCGCATGTCGCTGGGGGCCGGTTTCACCACCGCCTCCGCCTTGGTGATCTTGCCGTCCTCAAGGGTAAGCTTGCAACCGCGGTCTTCGTTCCCGGGACAGTCGGTGGCCACCATCACCAGCCTGATGCTCAGCCCCTTGAGCTGCTCACGCAGGTCGGGATCCTCGCTCTGCTTCAACATCTCATCGAGCATTTCCTGCGATAGTAATTTCACTTATGCCTCCATGTGTTCATTGTAGCATCTATTAGTACTCCATCTGGGTGAAAAAGTCAATAACCGAGGGGATACATTTCCGGTTTTGACGTAACCTCATATATCGGAATGAAGGCGACCCCGGTCAGGCCTCTATCTTCTCGATGCGGTAACGTAACACGCCGGCGGGGGCCTCAACCTCGACGACATCGCCCTGTCTGCGGCCGAGGAGAACCCTGCCGGTGGGAGATTCCACGGACAGCTTGCCCCTGGCCGGGCTGGCCTCCCGCGGGTTCACCAGCATGTAGCGCAGCTCTTCGTTGTGGGTCAGGTCTTTGAGGGTGACGGTGCTGCCCATAGCCGCCCTCCCCCCATCCTCCTTTATGGCGGCGGTGGCAACCACGGCCAGCCCCAGTGTGGCCTCCAGTTCCCTGATGCGCGCCTCCACCATGCCTTGCTGTTCCTTGGCGGCGTGCAGCGGCGCGTTTTCGCGGAAGTCCTTATCGGCGGCGGCCTTGCGGATGGCCTCGGCTATGCGCGGGCGCTCCTTTTTCAGCGCAGACAGCTCGTCCTCCATCTCCCGATAGCCATCGGGGGTCATGGTTATCCTCTGGTGCTGTCGTCCTGAACCCGCCGCCGGCTTCGTCGCGGGTTTTTTCATCCTGAGGTGGACTGCCAGGTTGCTCCCGATGAGGCCTTGCTTCCTGGCGTAGGAGAGGAAGGCCTTAACCGCTGCCGCATTCTGTGCGGCGGTGGGCGAGGTACTGTCGAGGCTGTCGCCGTACTTGGCGACCTGCTGCGCGCTGAGCTCCTGCAACAGGCGTTCGGTGCCGCACCATCGCACAAATTTATTCAGCTCCTGTCGGCAGGACTGCCTCTCGTTTGTTTCCAGGCTGGCGAGGAACTCGATCGCCGCCTCAGCCAGCGTTTTGCCCTGGTTCATTTACCCCTCCCGGCGGCCCTGGCCCTTTTCTCGCCTTTGAGCGCTGAGTGCAGCAGGCTGGCCAGGATGGTAAGGTCCTCGGTGGGCAGGTAGTGTGGCGCGGCGCTGTCGAACAGGATGTTGATCGATGGGGGCATCTCCTCGTCGCCGAGGTACAAGATGCACCCCAGGGGTATCCTGGGCAGGGCGCGGAACCTGAAGGCGGCATCCCCGCTGCGGTCCATGGGCAGCCCCCCGATGGCCTGCGCCGCCCGGCTGAGCCCCTGGGCGTCATCGCCGAAGCTCTCCAGCATGGGGCGCGTCACCAGATTGGTGAAGCGGTCGGCGAACAGGTTGGCCCCGGGGAGCTGGCGGTAGGTGATCCACATGCCGGTTTCCGCCGTGCCATCGGCATTGATGAGGTAGTGCATCAGCAGTATCTCCAGCAGCTTGAACGGCCGGGTTTCGCCGCCGACCTCCTCCACTTCGGCATGGGGGAAGGACACGGTGAACGTGCGGTTGAACAGCGGTATGGTGAACCTGCCATCGTCGAAACTGGCCCCGCTCTTGGAGGCGGCAATCCGGGGGTTGAGCTGCGAGATATCCTCCAGCGCCTTCCGGTAAGCATCGTCAAGGCCCATCGCGCTTCTAAGTATAATACAGCGGCAGGCTGCGGGCAACTGTGTGGCCGAGATTTCAATCGAACGTGATTTCTGGTATAATGATAAGTCGCGAGATATAGACAAAAGAAGACATGAATTCAAAGTTTCTGAAGCGGGGCATAATCTATCTGGTGGTGATCGCCGTGCTGGTGGCGATCTTCTACGCCTTTCTGCCATCCGCTCCCGCCCCCGAGGAGCTGACGCTGTCGGAGGTGGTGGCTATGGCCGAGGAGGGCATGGTGGTCGAGGATGGGGTGGTGCGCAACACCAGGATCGAGGGTGTCGAGCACTCCGGCGAGAAGCTTGAGCTGACCCTGACCAACGGCGAAGATGCGGTGAGTTACATCCCGGCGGGCATGACCAGCACCGAGGTCTTCGAGATGTTCAGGGGCTACGGGGTGACGTATAAATATATACCTCAGAGCGGCTTCGACTGGACCAGCCTGCTGTTCACTTTGCTGCCGCTGATGATCTTCATAGGCCTGATATGGTTCATCTTCAGCCGCGCCCGGGGGGCGGGCAACCAGGCGCTGAACTTCGGGCGGAGCAAGGCGCGCCTGTTCCCCAGCACCAAGCCGGCGGTCACCTTCGACGATGTGGCCGGCGTGGATGAGGCCAAGACCGAGCTGGAGGAGGTGGTGGAGTTCCTCAAGAGCCCGGAGAAGTTCTCCTCGCTGGGGGCGCGTATCCCCAAGGGGGTGCTGCTCGTCGGGCCGCCGGGCTCGGGGAAGACGCTTATGGCGCGGGCGGTGGCCGGGGAGGCGGCGGTGCCCTTCTTCTCCATAAGCGGCAGCGAGTTCGTGGAGATGTTCGTCGGTGTGGGCGCCTCGCGGGTGAGGGACCTGTTCGACCAGGCGAAGCGCAACAACCCGTGCATCGTGTTCATCGATGAGATCGATGCCGTGGGTCGCCAACGGGGCGCCGGGTTCGGCGGCGGCCACGACGAGCGGGAGCAGACCCTGAACCAGATACTGGTGGAGATGGACGGCTTCGATACCAGCACCAATGTCATCGTGCTGTCGGCCACCAACCGCCCCGATATCCTCGATCCGGCGCTGCTGCGCCCCGGCCGCTTCGACCGGCAGGTGGTGCTGGACCGCCCCGACATCAGGGGGCGCAAGGGGATACTGGAGGTGCACGCCAAGGGCATGCCGCTGGAGGATGGTGTAGACCTGGAGACTGTCGCCAAGCAGACGCCGGGCTTCTCCGGGGCCGACCTGGCCAACCTGGTGAACGAGGCGGCGATCCTGGCGGCGCGGCGTAACAAGAAGAAGATCGGATTCGATGAGCTTGAGGAGGCCATCGACCGGGTGATAGCCGGGCCGGAGCGCAAGAGCAGGCTGATAAGCGATAAGGAGAAGGAGATAACCGCCTACCACGAGACGGGCCACGCCCTGGTGGCGAGGATGCTGCCCAACGCCGACCCGGTACACAAGGTCTCGATAATCGCCCGCGGCATGATGGGGGGCTACACCCGCCTGCTGCCCAGGGAGGACCGCTACCTGTGGACCCGCTCGCAGTTCTACGATACGCTGGCCACCATGCTGGGAGGGCACTGCGCCGAGGAAATCATCTACGGCGAGACCAGCACCGGCCCCGAGAGCGATATCGAACAGGCCACCAAGATCGCGCGCAAGATGGTCACCGAGTACGGCATGAGCCAGCTGCTGGGGCCCCGCACCTTCGGGCGGAGGGAGGAGCTGGTGTTCCTCGGGCGAGAGGTGTCGGAGCAGAAGGACTACAGCGAGCAGACGGCCCAGCAGATCGATGAGGAGGTTCACCGCATCATCCAGCACGCCTACGGCGTGGCCAAGGAAATCCTTACCACTAACAGGGCCAAGCTGGTGCAGATGGCGCAGGAGATAATCGCCAAGGAGACCATAGAGGGCAAGGAGCTGGAGGAGTTGTTCGAGCGCTCGGTGGATGGTGAGCCGCCGTCGAAGGAAGAAACTGCAGGGGCTGTGCAGGAGGAGGAGAAGTGATGTTCAAGGTGATGTCATCCCCCATCGACCCTTACGCCATCATCGCCGGGGTGAGGGACAACGCCGGCATCGGGGCCACCGTCAGCTTCATCGGTACGCTGCGAGGCCAGTCCGCCGAGGGCCGCCAGTTGAGCTACGCCCAGTGCGAGGGCGACAGGAAGCAGGCGGAGACCCTGCTCGGCGAGGTGAGCAGGGAGTTGAACTCCAAGTGGGACCTCATCGATTTCGCCATCTGCCACCGCGAGGGGCGCATCGAGGTGGGGCAGGTCATCATGGTGGTGGCCGTCGCCGCCAGGAACCGCCCGCAGGCGTTCGAGGCCTGCCAGCACGCGGTGGACCGCGCCAAGGAGTCCCTCGCCATCCGCGAGGTCATCTAGTACAGTACCCCGTCCCGTTCCAGCCGCTCTATCTCTTCCTGCGGTATGCCCAGCAGCTCGCCGAAGACGTAACGGTTGTGCTCCCCGAGGCAGGGGCCCTGGCAGGTGACCTGCGCCGGAGTCTCGGAGAACCTCCACGGCGGTGACAGCACCGTGCGCGTCCCGAAGGCGGAATGGGTTACCTCCGTGGCCAGCCCCCGCGCCTGCAGGTGCGGGTCGCGGAACAGCTCCGCGCCGTCGAACGAGGGGAAGGCGGCCACGCCGACCTGCTGCAGCATCTTCGTCAATTCCACAGGGGTATATCCGGCGGTCCACTCCCCGATGCGCCGGTCCAGCTCCTCCTGATTGTGCCAGCGGCGGTAGGCGTCGGCGAACCTCTCGTCGGCGGTCCAGCCGGGGTTGCCCATGACCGCGCACAGCGACTGCCACTCCTCGTCGTCGGCCACGGCGATGGTGACCCAACTGTTCTCGCCCTTGCAGGGGTAGCAGTTGTGGGGCGCCATGATATCGTCGCGGTTGCCCTTGCGCATCGGTACCCGGTTGTTCATGAAATAGTCCAGGAAGGCATCGCCGATGAGCACCGACAGGGTCTCCACGGAGGACAGGTCTACGTGCTGCCCCTCGCCGGTGACGCCGCGGTGGTACAGGGCGACCAGTATGGCGAAGGCGCTGGCGGCGGCGCTGCGCAGGTCGCTGGAGCCCATGAGGGGCACCGGCCGCCGGTCGGGGTAGCCGGTGAGGTGCGCCAGCCCGCTGTGGGCGGCGAAGATGGGGGCATAGCCGGCGTACTTGCTGTCCGGCCCTTTGGCCCCCATCGATGACGACGACAGCATGATGATATCGGGCTTGATCTTCCGCAGCGTGCCGTAGCCCAGCCCCAGCCGTCCCATCACCCCGGGGCGGAAGTTCTCCATCACCACGTCGCTGACGGCCACCAGCCTCTTGGCCAGCTCCACCGCCTCGGGCTTGGCCAGGTCGAGCGTGACCGCCATCTTGTTGAGGTTCAGGTCGTTGAATATCGGGGACTGGTCGGGGTCCCAAGCCACCGGCCCGGTGACCACCGAGCGCAGCCGCGAGTGGTCGGGGCGCTTGCGGGTCTCGACCTTGATGACCTCGGCCCCCATCAGCGCCAGCAGCATGGTGGCGTAAGGCCCGGCCCACGCCCAGCTGAAGTCGGCGATGCGGATGCCCTGCAGCGGGGGCGCCTTCGCGCCGCTGTCGCCCGTCATATGACCCCGCCCCCTCTCAACAGCACCAGCTCCTCTTGCGTGTAGCCCAGCCGTTCGCCCAGTATCTCCCGGTTGTGCTGCCCCAGCGTGGGGGCCGCCCTGCCGTACCGCGCCGGCGTCCTTGAGAAGTGGTAGGGGGTGGTGGGGCATTTCAGCTTACCCATCTGGGGGTGCTCCAGCTCGACGAAGAAGTCGCGCTCCCGCAGCTGCTCGGAGGCGGCCAGGTCCTCCACGGTGGTGACCATGCCGATGGGGCAGTTGAGCGCCTGGCTGCGGTGGTACAGCTCCTCCCGGGTGTAGTCCTTGAGCCACTCGGCGATGTGAACGTTTATCTCCGGGGCGTACATGTACTTGGCGCCCTCGTCCTCCAGCTTGGGGTCGAAGGCCCAATCCGGGTTGCCCAGCAGCTCGATTAAACCCTTCCAGTGGTGGTCGCCGCCGAGGGTGATCATGACGTAGCCGTCCTTGCACTGCTGCAGCCCGCCCACCATGTACTGCACCCACACCGTGCTGCCCCGCTCGTTGTTGGCGAACATGCCGATCTCCACCCGCTCCAGCGAGATGAGCGACTCCTGCTTGGAGATGTCGATGTGCTGCCCCTCGCCGCTGAACAGCCGCCCGTACAGCGCGGCCACCGTGGCCGTCGCCGCATTGAGTCCCGCATCGTACTCGCCGAGGAAGCCGTAGCCCTTGGTGGGCATGGGCGTCTCGTCGGGCATGATCATGGACAGTATCACGCCGAGGCTGCTGCTATGGTAGGTGTTCAGGGGGTATGATTTATATTTGCTGTAGGGGCCGTCCTGCCCGAACGGGGTTATGGAGGTCATTATCAGACGCGGGTTCAGCTCGCGGAGCGTCTCGTATCCCAGCCCCAGCCCGTCCATCGTCCCCGGCACGGTGTCCTCCACCAGCACGTCGCAGTCCCTGACCAACTGGCGGAACACCTTGCGCCCCGCCTCGGTGGTTATATCGAGGGTGATGCCCAGCTTGTTGGTGTTGAGGTAGAAGAACAGCCCGCTGCGCTCGGGGTGGGGCACATCGTTGAGGAACGGCCCCCGCCTGCGCGCCGCATCGCCTATCCGCGGCGGCTCTATCTTGATGACCTCCGCGCCGAGGTCCGCCAGCAGCTTGGTGCAGTAGGGGCCTGCCGCCAGCTGGGCGTGCTCTATGACCTTGAGCCCTTCGAAGGCTGATTTACTCATTAACCGTGTTTTACCACCGAGGCCGCTGCGGCCTTTGTTAGCGTGTTAACTATCTACATTGTAGCTTCAACCGGGGGATATGGCAACCGAGGGGG
>CAZYOO010000065.1:0-7806 GCA_964649185.1 uncultured Dehalococcoidales bacterium | reverse complement strand
TGTTCGGGCCGGTGGCGATGACCCTGCTGTTCCTGTTCGTCAGCATACCGCTGATAGATAAGAGGCACCTGGAGCGCAGGCCGGGGTACGCCGAGCACATGAGGAGGGTCTCCGCCCTCATCCCCTGGTTCCCGCGCAAGTGACGGTAGAAAGGGGCAGAAATGAAAAAGAGCGGCAAACCCTTGTTCGTCACGTTTGCGTTGCTGACTGTAGCGGCGCTGTGCGGCTGCGGGCCAACGTCAACACTAGGAGGAATTAACTTCCCAGACCCTAACCTTGAAGAGGCGATAAGGGAAGCAATCAACAAGCCAACGGGTACTATCCTTCAATCAGATCTTGATGAAATTACTTCTCTCGATCCAGCCTTTTTAGAAGATCTTTCAGGGCTTCAACACTGCACCCATTTGCGTGAATTGCATATATTGATGAGCGAGTTAAGCGACCTATCTCCGATAGCGGGCCTAACAAGCTTAACCCGTCTAACACTAGAGGACTGTAAAATAACTGATATCTCAGCTCTGTCAGGACTCTATCAACTGGAGTTTCTGGATCTTGACTATAACCAGATAACCGATATCTCCCCACTGGCAAGACTCAATAGTCTTAGGTATCTGACAATAGTAGAGAATGATATTTCTGAGGTCACTCCTCTATCAAACTTATACAATCTAGAGTATTTGCATCTCTATGAAAACCAGATAAGTGATATAAAGCCTCTCGTTGAAAATTCCGGTTTATCGGAAGGGGACAAATTAACCCTGCAATACAATCCTCTAAGTGATACTTCCCTCAACACCTACATACCCCAGCTAGAAGCGCGGGGCGTGGACGTAGGCTACTAGTAGGAATGAGAGAGGAAAGGGTCAAGTTCCCCAGCGGCGATATCACCCTTGAGGGCATCGCGGGCGTGCCCGAAGGCGATGGGCTGTTCCCGGCGGTGGTCGTGTGCCACCCCCACCCGCTCTACGGCGGCGATATGTACAACAACGTGGTCAGCACCGTGTGTGCCGCACTGACGCAGGCGTCGCTGGTCGCCTTTCGCTTAAACTTCCGCGGCGTGGGCGGCAGCGGCGGGTGCTACGGCGACGGCGCGGGCGAGCAGGAGGACGTGCGCAGCGCCTTAGCGTATGTCGAAACGCTGAGCTATGTCGACAGCGGGCGCGTCGGGCTGGCGGGGTACTCGGCGGGCGCCGGCTTCGGGGTGCCCGTCGCCTGTAAAGATGACCGCGTTCGGGCGCTGTGCGCCGTGTCGCCCCCGCTCGACATGTTCGACTTCGCCTGCCTGAGCGAGTGCGCCAAGCCCAGGCTGCTGCTGTGCGGCAGCCGCGACGATTTCACCACCGCCGACCGTTTTTTGGAGTTCTGCGAATGTCTGCCCGAGCCGAAGGAGTACGGGACGGTCGAAGGCGCCGACCACTTCTGGTGGGGGCACGAGTCCGCGCTGGCGGACAGGGTCGCCGCCTTCTTCACCGGGGCGCTGTAGCGGGAGGAAATCGAAACTGGTAGAATCGAGAAGGAGAGATTGATTATGAGCGCAGCAGACGGAACCTCGACAGGGCAGCCGCAGGCCTATCTGGTGACGGGCGGCGCCGGCATGCTGGGGCGCGCCCTGGTGTCACAGCTGGTGGAGAAGGGCAAGACGGTCCGCGTCATCGATATCGAGACGGCGCAGGACCAGCGCGCCGAGAACATCGTGGGCGACGTGCGGGATGCCGACGCCGTACGGAAGGCGTGCGAGGGCGTGGATACGGTGATCCATTCCGCCGCCGCGGTGTGGGACCCCAATCTGCCCGATTCCGTCTACGATGAAACCAACGTGAACGGCACTCAGATAGTCATCGATACATGCATGCAGCTCAAGATACCGCGGCTGGTTTACACCAGCACCATCGATGTGGTGATGGACAGCGTGCACGGCCATCTCGGCGGCGACGAGTCCCTGCCGTACCCGCCCGACCCCCGCAGGATGAACCGCTACGCCTACAGCAAGATGCTGGGGGAGCAAATGGTGCTGAAGGCAAACAGCCCCGCATTGGCGACGTGCGCCCTGCGCCCGGCGGGCATGTTCGGCCCCGGCGACAAGTATCACCTGCCGAACATCATCAAGAACGCCAAGCACGGCGTCAACATCTGCCTGGGGGATGGCACCGCCCAGTTCAGCCACGTCTTCTGCGGCAACGTGGCCCACGCCCACGTGCTGGCATCAGAGCAACTGGCGCCGGACTCGCCCGCGGCTGGACAGGCGTACTTCATCACCGACGGCCACGACCGCAACTTCTTCTCCTTCATGGAACCCTTCCTGCAGGCGCTGGGCATACCGCTGCCCAAGATGTCTATACCCTACGGCGCGGCGAATGCAATGGCATGGCTCATCGAGAAGGTGAGCCCCCGCTCCAACCTGAACCGCTTCTCGGTGTATTGCACCTGCCTGGATCATACATTCACCCACGCCAAGGCGACGCGGGACTTCGGCTATGAGCCGAGGTATTCGCACGAGGAGGCATTCGAGATAACCCTCGAGTGGCTGAAGACACAGGAGTTCTAGAGCTGGTAAGCACCCGCGCGGTACTGTAGATAAGAGACTGGTCCGTTCTCATTGGGGCAGGTTACAGGATCTTCAACTCCTGCCGATATTGCTCGCGATAGTGCTTACCGCCAGTGCCTTTATAAGGTAGTAAAGCTGGGACGAATCCTTGATATTTTTTATAATATTCACCATATATCTCAATCAATCCTCGCTCTTCCAGATAAACCACGTAATGAGATAGATAAAGCAATAGAACCCAAGGAATAAGGAATAGAAGATCCGAAAGCCAAATTATCATTAATGGCGGAATAGTGATCAGAAGTGTAGAGTATAGAGGATGTCTAACATAGTTAAAAGGACCATCTGTAATTAGCTTACGCTCTCCATTTTTTAGGTATATCTTTATTAAATCCAATGAATGATTGAACCAAATCAAACCCAACAGGCATATGGTGATACAAAGCACAGTTAATATGACTTGCATTTCAAAGGTTAGTGAGATGTGAAAAGAAACCCATTGCCACATAGCTATAGTTAACCCTTCAAATAGAACACCCAATAGGAGCAACTGTGGTCCTACGCCAATTAGATTCTTTAAGCCTTTCAATAGTAAAAGAATCCTCCCTTTTTCTATAGCCATTGCTCCATTATTCCTCTTTAGTTCACTTTTATCCATTCTTAACAGAATGAACCCTGTTAGATTTGAAGGCACATCCTTGGTAAGAATGTGTGATCTTACGAGCTCTCTATTAGCAGTGCACCTACCTTTTTAGAATGTATTCCCTTGAAGCAGACCTTTGATTTACAATCAAGCTTTCGAACATGCGTCACTTGGTGGCAGCAGCGTCCCACAATTCCCGCCTCCAGCCCTCCAGCAGGCTGCGGAACGGCATGACGGCATGGGTCTCCGGCATGTCCGCCAGCAGGGAATCCAGGACCTTGATGGTGTCCCGGCGGCTTCTGGCATTGCCCTTAGCCGATTCTATGGCGGGAGACCATTTCTGCCTTAACTCGCCGGCTTTCTCCAGCATGTAGCTGTTATACTCTTCTTCGCTTAGATCGCCTTCGAAGAATGCGCCTATCACCCCCGCCACATCGTCGTCGATGCCCTCGATGCTTTGCTCGATGCCCTGCCTTTCGTCAACGGAGCCCGGCACCCTAGCATGTGCCGTCGGGGAGGCTTCAGCCTCCGGAGGCCGGCGGGCGACCCTCTGCCCCAGGGACACCAGCCCTGTTTTCACCTGAGCCAGGTAATCCGCTATGATGCCGGACCTCTCCACCTTTCGCGGTGCTTCCACGGCCTTGACGAGCTTCTCAGCCTGCGCCTTCGCCCTTTCCTCAGCATCCTTCCTCAACAAGAAATGTATTTCCTCCTGCGTCAGCGGAGGGTGTGCAGCGATATCCTCAGGCTTCGGCTGGTACAGCACCGGCTCCCGGCCCGGCAGCTTGGCCATCCACCTGTCGCCCCAGGTCACGAAGATGTCCACCGGACCCCTGCCTCTGGGACTGGTGCTCCTGTCCAGATTGGAGAAAGGCGCTACATCCTCCATTGCGTAAAATATGGGGATGTTGGCCTCCCCCGGCACCCCGGTCCTGGAGTTGCAGCTGGTTACCAGCAGCTTGCGCAGCACCATCCCGTACCTCTTGGCGATCACCCCCGTCAGGTAGTTGACCAGTTCCGCCACCTGCACGCCCTCGATGGAATGGATATCGCTGTTGGCATCGCCGTGTCCGGTCAGCATCGGCCCGCGGTACGGCTGCCCCACGCCGATCAATCTCAACCCGTTCAGCTCCGACATCCTGTATGTGTCGGATATGCCGTATTGCTCATAGCGCTCGCCGCCGGCCAGCTCGTACGGCACCTCGTATTCCTCCCGCGTGAGCAGCAGGGCTTTGGGTTTGCCTACATTGAGGATCACCACGCCCAGCGGCAGGAACCCGTCCTCCACCATGATCATCTTGGAATCGGTGGCGATAACGAAGACCGTCAGGTTCCTGTACGGGATGGTGGTGAGGAACCTGGTGTTGGGGGGCAGGCTGCGCTCGATTATCTCCCTGAGGAAGAGCACTTCCTTGCTGGTCTTGAACTCATAGGGGGCCTGGGGCTGTTCCCCGGCTCCGCCCGTTGCCGCCGCAGTGATATCCGCGTTGTTATCAGTCGTCATTGCTGCCCTGACCTGCCTCAGGTAATTTTACCACTCTTTCGGTTTCGGTGCAGGGCTGGCTGGAGGGCGAGTCTCAATACGCCGGACGTCACCTTTCCGACGGCAGGTTCGGTGGGAGACGTCAGTGACGCCCGCATAGCGTTTGCTCGTGCAAGTGGGAATTGTCAGTCCGTGCGATTTATTGAGATGGAGTCGGTTGCGGTTATGTTTATTGTAGACATAAACCATGGCATGGTTTATAATAATCTCAGCCCTTTCCATAAGGTTAAACCTGATGCTCGGCGCTGCCGGGCTATTTTATATGGTTAATGCCTCCCGGGATTCATCTCGGATAGGGGGCGACCGGAAGTACAGCCGCGAGATAGTTTATGGGATTGATAGAACAAGAGAAGATCCGAAATATCGCCATCATCGCGCACGTAGACCACGGCAAGACGACGCTGGTCGATCATCTGTTTCGCCAGAGCGGGACGTTTCGCGATAACCAGATCGTTGCCGAGCGCCTTATGGACTCCATCGACCTGGAGCGGGAGCGTGGCATCACTATCGCCTCCAAGAACGGCGGCTTCGTATATAGGGGATTCTGGGTGAACATCATCGACACGCCGGGCCACGCCGATTTCGGAGGGCAGGTGGAACGCGTGCTGGGGATGGCCGACGGCGCGCTGCTGCTGGTAGACGCCCAGGAGGGCCCGATGCCGCAAACGTATTTCGTATTGAAGAAGGCTCTGGCGCTGCGCCTGCCCGTCATCGTGGTAGTGAATAAGATCGACAAGCCGGCGGCCAGGCCTGATTGGGCAGTGAACCAGGTGTTCGACCTGTTCGTGAAACTGGGGGCACCGGACGATATACTGAACTTCCCCGTAGTGTATACCTCCGCCAAACACGGATACGCTATGCATGATCCGGCGGCGGAGAAGGAATCGCTGGAGCCTTTGTACGAGAAGATCATATCGCACATACCAGCTCCCGGCGGGTCGCCGGATGCCCCGCTACAGATGCTGGTCAGTTCCATCGATTACTCACCGTATCTGGGGCGGCTCGGCATAGGCAAGATAACCGGCGGGTGCCTGAATATCAACCGAGATATCGTTATCGCGCAGCGTGATGGCTCGCTGGTTCCGGCTCGCATTTCCAAGCTGTACCGTTTCGCGGGGAACAGCAAGGTTGCGATAGAAGAGGCTGGCGTCGGGGAGATCGTGGCCGTGGCCGGCATGGAGAATGTTACCGTCGGCGTTACCTACACCGACCCGGAGAACCCGCAGCCGCTGCCGCCTGTGGCCATTGACCCCCCGACGATATCGATGAATTTCGTTCCCAATAACTCGCCTTTCGCCGGGCGCGATGGGAGGTTTGTTACATCGCGTCACCTGAAAGACAGGCTGTATCTGGAGACGCTTAGCGATGTGGCGCTGTCGGTAGTGGAGCTGCAGGATACCCCCGGCTTCAAGGTGTCAGGCCGTGGCGAACTGCACCTGTCGATCCTTATCGAGCGCATGCGCCGGCAGGGCTACGAGTTCCAGGTGACCCGGCCGCAGGTGATAATGAAGATCGAAGACGGCGCGGTGCTCGAGCCGTACGAAGAACTGATTATAGACGTTGATGAGCAGTACATGGGCACGGTGATCGAGAAATTGGGAGCCCGCAAGGGGCGCATGATAGAGATGATGAAGGGGGAAGGCATGACCCGGTTGGTATACCGCATCCCGACCCGAGGTCTGCTGGGATTCAAGTCGGAATTCATGACGGATACCAGGGGCATGGGCGTTATGAACTATATCTTCTGGGGGTACGGCGAGTTCGCCGGGCCGATGAAGAACCGCAGGAGCGGTGCGATTGTTGCCAAGGATGCGTGTACCACCGTAGCCTATGCCCTGTTCCACCTGCAGGAGAGGGGCCAGTTCTTTATAGGTCCGGGGGTAAACGTTTACGCCGGACAGATCATCGGCGAACACTGCCGCGAGAATGATCTGCATGTCAATCCCGGCAAGGGGAAGAAGATGACCAACATGCGCGCCGCCGGATCGGATGATAACGTTGTGCTGACGCCGCCGATCGAGATGAGCCTTGAGGATTGCATTACGTTCATCAACGATGATGAGCTGGTGGAGGTTACGCCCAAGGCTATACGGCTGAGGCAGCAGGGGCGAAACGGGACATGATTAGTATCAGCCGCACGGCGAAGGGCATGATGAGTGGCTGGCAAGACTGTTGAACCGGAGGAGACGGGTACATGAAACAATGGTACGAGGAACTGTTTGAGAATTACGGGGTGAAATATGATAACGAGTGCTTCACCCAGGGAACCGTCGGCGAATGCGATTTCATCGAGGAGGAGATCGGACGCAACAGGGCGGCCAGTATCCTCGACATCGGGTGCGGCACCGGCAGGCACGCCATCGAGCTGACCCAGAGGGGATACAGAGTCGTCGGCATAGACCTTTCGGAATCGCAGCTGAAGAGGGCCAGGGAGAAGGCGGCGCAGCAGGGGCTTGACATCGATTTCCGTAGATACGATGCCAGGAAGCTCCCGTTTCGAGGCGAGTTCGACCTGGCCATCATGCTGTGCGAGGGCTCTTTCCCACTGATGGAGACCGACGAGATGAACTACCGGATACTGGAGAACGCGGCGAAAGCCCTGAAGCCCGGCGGGAAGCTGATATTCACCACGCTGAACGGGCTGTTCCCCCTGTTCCATTCCGTGAAGGAATTTATCGAATCGGAGGCAAAAGAAGGAAACGCGACGTGCGCTGATAGTTCATTCGACCTGATGACCTTCCGGGACATCAACACCACCGTCTTTGAAGATGACTCTGGCAACAAGAAGGAGCTGCATTGCAACGAGCGGTATTACGTGCCGTCAGAGGTAACCTGGCTGCTGAAAACGGCCGGCTTCAAAACCATCGATGTATATGGGGCGAAGCTCGGCGCTTTCAGCCGGAGCGATGAACTGACAATAGAAGATTTCGAGATGCTGGTGGTAGCGGTGAAATAAGGCGGAGGCGCTGCGCCGCCCGCACGGCGTTTCGCTGTAACTGGTCGGGGGTAGCTAATCCGCGCCGTTGAACTGAACAATGAACTGTATAATTGGGTTAAATAATTAAGCCTATTTAC
>CAZYOO010000064.1:0-7899 GCA_964649185.1 uncultured Dehalococcoidales bacterium | reverse complement strand
TCCTCCGCAATGCCGATGCGCTCCACCTTGAGCGGCACGTAGTACACCCGCTTGGCGTCTATCAGCTCGCGCAGCTTCTTCTCGTCATCGGTGTAGCGCGAGCGGCCGGACTTGACCTCGATGAAATCCACCCCCTGGCCGTACTTCACCCCCACGAAGTCGATGGGCGAGCCGAGATAGAACAGCCGGTCGTACTTGGTCAGCTCCAGCGCCGCCAGCAGCTCGTTGAGCTTGCCGGAGCGCTTGCTGGTGCTGCCGATGATGGACTGCACCACGTTACCGGGCACGTCCCGCAGTATCTCCTCCACCCGGCGCACCGACATCTCCGAGGCGAGCACGGCGGTGAGCCTCTGCTCCAGCTCGCGGATGTCGGGTATCTTCACCCGCCGCGGCCGCGAGGCCAGCACGAAGATGACCGCCAGCAGGCCGATGATGACGATGGAAAATATGACATAGGCTGCGGTATCCATATCTGCCTCTCCTTAATCGGCGCCCCACACCTTGACGGCGCCGCCCTCTATGGTGTACACCGCATCGCCGCCGCTCTGCGACGCCCGCGACAGCCGCACCAGCAGCCCGTCGAGGCGCAAGGCCAGCCCCACGTCGAGCAGCCTGCGGCATATCGCACCCATCGGTGGTGGCATTTTACCACAGGCGGCGTACAGCCGCACCAGCCGGTCGAAGCGCCGCCGCAGGGCGCGTACCTGTTCCGGTCCGGCGCTGGGCTGGGACAGCACGCTGTCCTCGTAGTAGCTGTCGGTGTGGCGGTCGGTGAGCCAGCCGCGCTCGCGGCACACCTCGTAGGCCTTGGTGCCGGGGTAGGGGTAGAACACCGAGACGTGGGCCACCGCGGGGCGCACGCGGGCGTTGAGCCGCACCGTGTCCAGCATCTGCCCCCGCGTCTCATACGGCAGGCCCACCATGTTGTAGCTCAGGGTCTGGATGCCGGCCTCGTCGCAGCAGGCGAAGGCATCGATGATGCCCTTGTCGCCGATGTGGCGCTCCAGAACCTTGCGCCGGATGTGCTCGTTGCCGCTCTCGATGCCGAAGCGCACCAGGGAGCAGCCGGCCTCCCGCGCCATGCGGGCGATGTCGCGGTCCATCAGCCCGGGGTGGCAGTTCATCTCGAAGGGCAGTTTAACAAGGTCTCGATACAGGCGGGTGAACTCGGCGAACCACCCCTTGTCCATGGGCAGCAGGTCGTCGTGGAACACGTGGTACTCCGCCTGCGGGAAGTCCTTCGTCACCCGCTCCACCTCATCGATGAGGTTGGCCGGGCTGCGGAAGCGGATGTACTTCCTGCCGCCGTACAGTTGCTTCACCGCCGGGCTGCAGCAGTAGGTGCAGTTGTAAGGGCAGCCGCGCGAGCCCATGAACACGCCGCGCTTCATGAACCCCAGGTCGAAGCTGCGTTCGAAGGGGAACACGCGGCGGTCGGGGAACGGCAGCGAGTCCAGGTCCTCGATCAGCGGCCGCAGATCGTTCTTGTACAGCTCGCCTTTCTCCAATCCCTTGACCCACAGGTTGGGTATGACCGATATGTCGCCCCCGGCTTCGAGGGTGTTGCACAGGTCGAGCAGGGCGCCCTCCCCTTCGCCGATGCACACCGCGTCGATATCGCGCACGGCTATCACCTCGTCGGGGCACAGCGTGGCGTGGACACCGCCGCACACGTTGAAGGTCTGCCCTTTCTGCTTCGCCAGCGATGCCAGCCGCGCCGCGTGGGGGAAGGCGTTGGCGGTCAGCGAGAAGGCCACCATGCCGGGGTGCTCGCGCTCGACGAACGCCGCAAATTCATCGTCGGCCACGTCGCCGGTGAGGTGCAGGAAGCAGCAGTCGTGGCCCTCCTGTAACAGGCAGGCGACGAGGGAGGCGATCCCGACGTGGAACGGCCCCATCTGCTGGTAGCTGGGGTCGATGTAGGCGAAGGCCACTTTCATGGTTTTATCTCGTTACGACTTGCGGCCGTGCACCACGAACTCGAAGGCGAGGCGGTCGAATACGCGGGGCATGACGCGCCCCAGCCGCTCCCACGTGCGGGCGAGCCACGGCGGCGTGCCGGGGGCGGTGCGGGTGAAGGCAGCGCAGTGGAACCGGTCGATGCCCTCGCCGGACAGGATGCGCACCACGTCGTCCCGGGAGAGGGACTGCTCGTAGGGGGTGGGGTGGCCCAGGCCGGCGGGCAGGGGGAAGCGGGGCAGGGGCATGTCCCGGTTGGGCTCGACGGCGATGATGTGGCCCCCGCTCACGGCGACCCGCACCATCTCCTGCAGCGGCCGGTCGATGGGCTGCGAGTGGTGCAGCGAGCCCTTGGAGAACACCACGTCGAAGGAGCCGCTGCGGAAGGGGAGGTTGCGCACGTCGCCGCAAACGCAGTTGCGGGCGCCGGACTTGAGCAGGTCCTCCACCGATTCACCCACCACGTCCATGTTCACCAGGAAGGCGCCCGCCTGCTGCAGGGGCAGGGCCACCAGGGTGTCGTTGCCGCTGCCGACGTACAGCAGGCGCTTGCCGCTGACGCCGCCGCAGCGCTTGTCGATGAAGCGGCGCAGGTCGCGGGCGCCCTTGTCGGCGTAGGCCAGGAAGATGGCGGCGGCCTCGGCGTCTCCGTACACCACCCACTTGCCCCAGTTGTACAGGTGGTGCTCCCACATGAAGCGGTCGGTGTCCGGGTCGGCAGCGTCCTGCGGATCCTCGCCCATCCTCATTTTCTCCATCAGCCTCTCGGTGTACCGCTCCTTGCGGCGTAAAGACTTGGCGAGGCCGGCGGGCAGCAGCCGCGGCACGCCGTTGACGATGGGGTAGCGCGCGCCGCATGAAGGGCACGATATCTCGAACGCGCCGGACAGCGACAGCCCCTCAGCGCCGCAGCGGGGGCAGGCCAAAAGCTCAAGCAGATCTCTTTCCATGGGTTTACATAAGTCTAGCGGGCGGCGAAATACTGGAGCGCCAGCTTGATTTTATCCTCAACGGTGAGGTCCGGCGAATCGGGCAGGGAGGCCAGTGCGGAGGCGGCCTCGGCGGCGGAGTAGCCCAGGCTGGTGAGCGCTATCAGCACCTCGGAGCCGCCCTCCGCCGGGGCGGTGGTCATCATCCCGTCCAGCTTGCCCTTGATCTCCAGGGCGAGGCGTCCGGCCATCTTGGGCCCCACGCCGGGCACGTGCGACAGCAGGCTGGCGTTGCCGCTGGCGATGGCTATGGCCAGTTGCCCGGGGTTCAGCGCCGAGAGGATGTTCAGCGCTACTTTAGGCCCCACGCCGCTGACGCCGAGCAGGGTGCGGAACGTCTCCAGCTCCTCCCCGGTGGCGAAGCCGTACAGCGCCACGTTGTCCTCCCGCAGGTGCAGGTGGGTGTGCAGCTGCACCTCGGCCCCGATGGCCCCCAGCGTAACCAGCGTCGATGTCGGCATGTGGATACGCAGGCTCACCCCGCCCACGCCGATGACGGCGCTGTCGGAGCTGAGCGACTGGAGCTTCCCCTGGATGCCGGCTATCATATCATCCCTCGGCGGTCAGTCTGGCCGCCTGTCTCTCCTGTATATGGCATATGGCCACCGCCAGGGCATCGGCGGCGTCCGCCGGCTGCGGCGGCGCGGGCAGGTTCAGCAGGATGCACACCATGTCCGCCACCTGCTCCTTGCCGCTGTGCCCGTAGCTGGTCACCGCCTGCTTCACCCGGTTGGGGGTGTAATGATATATCGGAACCCCCTTCTCCATGGCGGCAATCGTGGCCACCCCTATCGCCTGCCCCACCGCCAGCGCCGAGCGGGCGTTCTTGGCCACGAACGGCTCCTCGATGGCGGCCTCCGCCGGGCGGTAGCGTTCGATGACATCCAGCAGGCCTTTATATATCGCATGCAGCCGCTCCGGCATCGGCGCGCCGGGGGCGGCGGTCAGCGCCCCGCAGGCCACATGCGCTATATCCCCGTCCTCCTCGTCCACCACGCCGTATCCCAGCGCCAGTGTGCCGGGGTCGATTCCCAGTATGCGTGTCTTCATACCACCCGCTCGCTGCTCCAGGCGGACTATTCTTGGCGGCGGTACTTCTCCAGCGCCTCGTCGGGGAAGTCGGCGTTGGTGAACACCCGCTGCACGTCGTCCAGCTCCTCCAGGCGGTCCATCAGCTTCAGCGCCTGTATCGCCGCCTTCTCGTCCAGCATCACCAGGTTGCTGGGCACCATGGTCAGCTCGCAGGACGCGATCTCGATCCCCTGCTCCTCCAGCGCCCTCCGCACCTTCTCCAGCTCATCCGGCGCCGTCTGTATCTCCAGCATCCCATCCTCTTCCTTGACATCCTCGGCGCCGGCGTCGATCGCCTGCAGCGCCAGTTCCTCGGCATTACCCCCCGCCGACACGGTGATCACCCCCTTGGACTCGAATATCCAGGTGACGCAGCCGCTCTCCCCCAGGCTGCCGTTGCCGCGGTCGAAGGCGTTTCTAACCTCGGCGGTGGTGCGGTTCTTGTTGTCGGTCAGCGCCTCCAGAAGGATGGCGGTGCCCCCGGGGCCGTAGCCCTCGTAGATGGTCTCCACCAGCTGCGCCGCCCCGCCCTCGCCGGTGGCCCGCTTGATCGAGCGCTCGATGTTCTCCACCGGCATATTGTTGTCGCGGGCCTTCTGCACCGCGAGGCGCAGGCGGAAGTTCATCTCCGGGTCGGGGTCCCCCGTTCGTGCCGCCGCCTCGATCTCGCGGCTGAGCTTGGTGAAGATCTGCCCCCGCCTGGCGTCGGCAGCCCCCTTCTTGCGCTTGATGGTTGACCACTTGGAATGACCTGACATGCGCCGTCTCCCTAAAGTTCTGTTCCCAAATTCTATCATTTCGCCCGTTGCAGGTAAAGGGCCGGCACAGCGGTGTTGTCGAGAAAGGTGTTGACCGAGGGTTACGGGCGGGATATAATTTAGGCAGATCTCACAATTGAAGGTGGTGCAAATTGGCTAACGAGATGGGGAAAAGGTACATGTGCGAGAAGTGCGGCTCCGAGTTCATCGTCACCAAGGCGGGCGACGGGGAGCTGACCTGCTGCGGACAGCCGATGGTCAAGAAGAACTAGCCTATCGCGAAAAGGAGGCAATATCTAGTGGCGAATCAACTGGGTAAAAGGTTCAAGTGCTCGGTGTGCAACACCGAGGTACTGTGCGTCAAGGCGGGCGACGGGGTCGTAATCTGCTGCGGCAAGGAGATGGAGATTCAGGAGCCACGCCCTCTGCCTTCATCGGATTAAACCGAAGCACGATCGTATCGTTGAAGAGGCACCTTGCTCTGGTGGCGGGTGCCTTTTTGTTTGGACAGCTTGACTAACCGCGATACAGGCACTAAACTACGGACACAGCAATTGTGAGAAAGGAATCGAGATATGGACTGGGGAATGCAAAGCCGCATGTCGCAACTGATACAACGGGACGGCCGCTGCCTGTTCATGCCCATCGACCACGGGTATTTCCAGGGGCCGACGCGCAATCTGGAGAAGCCGGGCGAGACCATCGAGCCGCTGCTGCCGTACTGCGACGCCATCTTCGTCACCCGGGGCGTGCTGCGCTCCTCGATAGCGCCGGAGAAGGCCAAGCCGGTGATCCTGCGGGTGTCCGGCGGCACCAGCGTCATCGGCCATGATCTGGCGGATGAGGATATCACCACCTCGATGGAGGAGGCCGTCCGCCTCAACGTGGCCGCTGTGGGCATATCGATATTCGTCGGCACGGACTACGAGCGGCAGACGCTGCTGAACCTGGCCCGGCTGGTGGACGAGGGCGAGAAGTACGGGATACCGGTGATGGCGGTGACCGCGGTGGGCAAGGAGCTGAAGAAGCGCGACGCGCGCTACCTGGCGCTGTGCTCCCGCATCGCCGCCGAGCTGGGGGCTCGTGTCGTCAAAACGTACTGGTGCGAGAACTTCGAGAAGGTCACCGCCGGCTGCCCGGTGCCGGTGGTCATGGCCGGCGGCCCGCAGGTGGACACCGAGCGCGAGGTGTTCGATTTCGTGCACGACGGCATACAGAAGGGGGCCATCGGCGTGAACCTGGGCCGCAACGTGTGGCAGAACGAGCACCCGGTGGCCATGCTCCGCGCCCTGCGCGCCATCATCCACGACAACGCCACGCCGAAGGAGGCGCAGGACATGTACGACAGCCTGAAGGCGGGCGGAAAGAGGGTCGCCGGGAAGAAGAAAGCGGCGAAGAAGAGGGTGGTGACCTTCAGGGGGTCGGTGAGCAAGGAATGGCAGAAGGCGGGGAAACCCTCGTGGGATGTCAATCAGACCATCGATGTCTGCAAGCGTGTCGATCAGGGGTTCCGCGACAAGGGGCGTAATCCGGCACCTACATTCAGGAATGCGGTGGAAAGCGGGAACTCGAAATACGTTAGGCAGTGGGTCTGGGGCTGCGGGTTCCCCTGGATGGTGAAAGAGAAGAAGGCCGCCAAGAAGAAGACGGCGAAGAAGAAATAATCGCGGCAGTAAGCGGGAAGGAGGCAGGCGATGGGTTTCATAAAAGCGTTGCTGGGAAAGTGCGATACCAAACCGCTGGCGAGCGACTACTGGGCCATCGAGGGGGCCAACGTGCGGGTGAAGCTCAGCCAGATGCCGCAGCCGCTGCCGTTGGGCGGGGCGGTGTACCTGGAGGGGGGCAAGCTCTCCGAGCCGCTGCTGCTGGTCAGGACGGCGGATGACAACTACCTCGCCTTCGTCAACCGCTGCACCCACGGCGGGCGCAGGATAGACCCCATGCCCAGCAAGCCGCTGCTGCGCTGCTGCAGCCTGGGCCATTCCATCTACGACTACGACGGCAACAAGATCACTGGGCCGGCCCGGGGGCCGCTGGTGAAGTACGAGGTGGAGCAGAGCGCCGGCGACGTGATAATCAAGCGGTGACCGGATTATCGACCGACGTTGACGATCGCATCGTTTCATGGTTCGATGCAGCAATAATCGTTTGGTTCAATACCCGATGGTGTAAAGGTTGAAAAGCAAGATGAGGGTAGCGGTCTACTATAGCAACAGCGATGTGCGCATCGAGGAGATGCCGCTGCCGCGCATCGGGCCGGGCGAGATGCTGGTTCGCGTCGAGGCCAGCGGAATATGCGGCAGCGACGTGGCGGAGTGGGACCGCCTGCCCAAGGCGCCGCTGGTGCTGGGCCACGAGATCGCGGGGGTCATCGAGGAGGTGGGGGAGGGGGTGGAGAAGTATAAAAAAGGCGACCGGATAACCGCCGCCCACCACGTGCCGTGCTTCTCCTGCCACTACTGCCGCAGCGGGCACCACACCATCTGCGAGACGATAAGCCGGACAAAATTCGACCCCGGGGGCTTCGCCGAGTACCTGC
This sequence comes from uncultured Dehalococcoidales bacterium, assembly GCA_964649185.1. Taxonomy (GTDB): domain Bacteria; phylum Chloroflexota; class Dehalococcoidia; order E44-bin15; family E44-bin15; genus CAYUWM01. The sequence goes on along the minus strand of CAZYOO010000064.1, from coordinate 583 downwards.
GCCTGCCGCCGATAAACGTGGAGCGCGGGGTGTTCCCCATCCCCGACGATGTGTCGTTCGAAGAGGCCAGCTTCACCGAGCCGCTGGCGTGCATCCTGCGGGGGCAGCGCACCGCCAACTTGCGCCTGGGGCAGAGCGTGCTGGTGATGGGCAGCGGCATCGCCGGGCTGCTGCACGTGTACCTCGCCGGTGTGATGGGCGCAACGCGCGTCATCGCCACCGACGTATCCGAGTCGCGGCTGGAGCGGGCGGGCAGGATGGGGGCGTTCGCCGCGCTGAACGCCAGAGAGGACATCCCGTCGCGGTTGCGCCGGCTCAACGATGGGCGCCTCGCCGATCTGGTGATCGTGTGCACCACCGCGCCGTCGGCGTTCGCTCAGGCGCTGGAGTGCGTGGAGCGCGGGGGCACGGTGCTGCTGTTCGCCCCGCCGGAGCCGGGGTTTAAGCTCCCCGTCCCGGTGAACGAGCTGTTCTACCGCAACGACATAACGCTGACCACGTCCTACGCCGGCAGCCCCGCCGACTACGCCACCGCGCTGGAGCTGATCCGCAGCCGCCGCATATGCCCCCAGCAGATGATAAC
>CAZYOO010000063.1:0-7962 GCA_964649185.1 uncultured Dehalococcoidales bacterium | reverse complement strand
CCCAGCCCCAGCATGGTGGGGATGATGGCGTAGCCGTGCAGCCCCATGCGGTGCATCAGGTTGTCCAGCAGCACCGCCAGGCGGGGGAGATAGCCGGTATCCTCCAGCAAGCCCAGCGCCAGGTAGAAGGCGATGATGTACGGCAGGACGGCGCCGAAGGGGATGAACAGGCCGGTGGTGAGCAAACCCATGGATTGGAAGAAGTCTATCTCGCCGTCGAACAGCTTCCCGACGAGCATATCGTGCCAGAAACCGCCGGAGCCCAGCGCCTCGCTCAATCTCATCATCAGCGGCGCCCACAGCCTGTCGAACAGGGGCTCCATCACGTAGCCGATCAGCCCCTCGCCGATGAGGCGGACTATAGTGAAGGCGGCGATGAGCACGGCTGCAGCGATGGGCAGGCCGGTCAGCGGCTTCACCGATGCGTCCTGAAGGCGCTCCAGCCAGGTGTGATGATGGTGGCTGATGGTCTGAATCTCATCGACGATGCGCCCGACGGCGGCCCACCTCTCGTCGAGGGTGCGCCGGGGCACATCGGGGGAGGCGGCAGCGGGGACGCGGCTGATCAGTTCCATTATGCCCTCGCCGGTGACCGCCACCGTGGGCACCACCGGCACCCCCAGCATCTGCTCCAGCCTGGCGACGTCTATGCTTATCCCCTTGTGCTTGGTGTCATCCCAGATATTGAGGGCTACTATTATGGGGATCTTTCTTTCAAGCAGCTCCTGCGTCAGGTAGAGATTGCGCTCCAGGTTGGTGGCATCGACCACATCGATTATCAGGTCGCCTTCCTCAAGCATCGCGGCGGCCACCTCTTCCGCCTTTGAGGTAGGCTCCAGGTTGTAGGTGCCGGGGACATCGATAACCTCGGTCTCCTCGCCCCAGACCTTGGATACGCCCCTGGTGAACTCTATGGTGGTGCCGGGGTAGTTTGAGGCTATAACCTTGGTGCCGGTCAGACGGGAGAAAAGGGCGCTCTTGCCCACGTTGGGGTTTCCCATGAGGAGGATCTTCATTAATCCACCTTAACGAAGATTTTAGCCGCCATGCCGTGACCGATGGCAGCCTGGGTGCGGTCCACCTGTATGGTCACCGGCCCGCGCATGAACATCGAGCTGACCTTGGTGATGCGTTTGCCCGGCCGGATACCGAGGCCATTGAGCCTCGCCGCGAGCCCCGGTCCGCCCGAGACCTGAACAACTGTCCCCGACTGACCCGCCCGCATCTGGTGCACCGATATCGGTGTATCGCTATCGGAAGGCCCCGTACCGGGCAGTTGACGTCCTCGTCTAGCGTTTCTCATCGGCTCTCTCCCGGCAGCACCGCTCGCAGTAACCTTCGAGGCGTATATCGCCTTCTAGTATCTCGAATCCGGTGCGCTTGCTGATATTCTCCTTCATACGCTCGGCCAGCGGCGACTCGAATTCCACCACCTTGCCGCAGTTCAGACACACCAGATGGTAATGCTCCCGCTTGCCCTTCACCTCGTAGTGATGGTGCTCATCGGAGAAACGGTGTTCCTCTACCAGCCCCAGCTCCTTGAACAGGCTCAGATTGCGGTATACCGTGGAGAGGCTGATACGCGGCTCGCGCTCCTTAGCCAGCCGATACAGCTCATCCGCATCCAGGTGCCCCTCGGACTGGTTCAGCAGATCGAGGAGCAGTCTTCGCTGACTGGTGTTCCTCTGCACCTTGAGGCCCTTTACCTCCGGCATGGCGAATAACCCTCCCCGTTATTGCTAATCATTACCATTAGCGTTTAATGTTATCATACGTGTTGCCGCTTGTCAATACCCGGATTGGGAGGGCGATTTGTAACCAGTTTGGGGTTATGCTAGAATGCACGGGCGAGGTTGCATGAACTGGTTCGATATCATCCTGATCATCGCTCTGGTGCTGGCCACGCTCATGGGGGTGTGGCGGGGGCTGATCAGCATGGCACTGCCCCTCATCGGCCTTATCATCGGCATCATAGTCGCCGGGCATCATTACGGCACGGTGGGCGGGTGGTTGCCTATCGACAACCCGGAACACGCTAAATGGGCGGCCTATGCCATCATCATCATCGTCTTCCTCATCGCGTTCGGCATACTGGCCTTCTTCCTGAGCAGACTGATCAAGTGGACGCCACTGGCATGGGTGGACCGCCTGGGCGGGGGCATCTTCGGCTTCGCCACCGCGGCGTTATTCTTGGCCGCGATACTGGCGGCGTGCGTCAAGTTCGAGTTCGGCGAGGGCATCATCCAGGGCTCGGGGGTCGCGCGGCTGCTCCTCGACTGGCTCCCCGCGGTGCTGGGTCTGCTCCCCGGAGAGTTTGACGAGGTGCGGGAATTCTTCCACTAACCCGGTATTCGACTCAGTAGCGAAATTAAAATGTCCAAAGACCCGCAGTGGATATACATCCCGGAATGGCTGGTCACCGATACGTGGCATTTCCCCTACGCTTGCCGCACGTTCCTCAAGTACATGCCCCGCGGAGCCACGGTGCTGGAGGTCGGCTGCGGCAGCGGACGGATACTGACCAGCATCGTCAGGGAAAAAGGCTGCCGCTGCGTCGGCGTGGACGTGACCGATGGAGCCTTCGACTCGCTGTCCTATTTCTCCCGTCAACAAGGGGTAACTGCCGATGCGGTGAAAGGCGACGGGTTCTCTCTGCCCTTCAGGGACGGGTGTTTCGATGTGGTCTACTCGGAAGGGGTGATAGAGCATTTCCCCATTGAGCGCTCTGCGAAGATGGTCAGGGAGCACGTCCGGGTCTGCCGCCCGGGCGGGCTGGTGATCGTTTCGGTGCCCAACAAGTTCGCCCTGGTCCATTCCCTGACCAAGCGCCTGCTGGGCCCGCGATTCCTCTTCGCGCCGGAGGCCAGCCTTTCCACCTTTGAACTCGCCCGACTGATGCGGATGGCGGGGCTGGTCACGGTGGCGCGGGACGGTTTCGCCTTCGGCTGCCAGTTCTATATGTTCCAGACCTTCTTCCTCGATCAGACCTCACGCCCGATGTTGAAGAAGGTGGGAAGCAGCCTGCTTTCCCTGTTCAAGAAAACAGGCCTGTACCACTTCGCAAACCCGCGGCTTAATTCACTGATAGGTTTCCAGACGCTGGTTGCGGGACGCCGCGACGCCTAAATTACAATTAGAACGAGCCGGCTGCCGGTTCCTCGCCGGGATGGAGCGCCTTCCACCGTTCGAGCAGCGCGCCCTTGTCCTCTTTGGGGTCCTGTACTATACAATCGTCTATAGGGCATACCTCTACACAGCGCGGTGAATCAGCGACCCCCACGCACTCGGTGCACTTCTGCGGGTCGATCTGGTAGATAGTATCGCCCTCGCTGATCGCCTCGTTCTTGCACTCCGCCTCGCAGGCACCGCAACTGATACACTCATCGGTAATTTTATATGCCACCTTTCGAACCTCCTTATCGTTCATCTATGGCAGGATAGAAGCCTGTAATGGTCACTTACCTTGTCAGTCCCTCACCTCCTCATCGAATTTCTGCTTCAGGGCAGCGGCCACGTGGTCTGGAACCAGATCGTTGATGCAGCCCCCCAGCCTGGCGGCCTCCTTGAGCAAGCTTGAGCTGACGAACTCGAACTCCAGCTTGGTCATAAAGCACACCAGCTCCACGTCTGGGGCCAGTTTCTTATTCATCAGTGCCATCTCGAACTCCCGCTCGAAGTCCGAGCTCATCCTCAGGCCCCTCACGATGACCTTGGCCTTGCACTGCCTGGCGAACTCTACGGTGAGTCCTTTATAGCTGGTGACCTGAACGTTGGATAAGTGTGCCAGCGCTCTCTGCATCAGGTCCACCCGCTCCTCGGTATTGAACAACAGGCGTTTCGGCGGCTCATCGTACACCGCCACGATCACCTTCTCGAACAGGTTGGCCGCGCGCTCGGCGATATCCACGTGTCCCATGGTCACCGGATCGAAGCTTCCAGGGTAAAGGGCTACAGTCAATTCGATTCCTCCCATTGAAATATGGAAATACAGGTGTCACCGTGGCGGCGCTCCCTGGCCAGCCTGAAACCGCCGTATTCCGGGCTGAGGGGCACACGGTGCGAATGCTCCACCATTATGGCCGATCCGGTGTCGACCAGCGGTGAAGCCACCAGGTGCTCGATGGTATCGATAACCGCGCGGTCGCGATAGGGCGGGCCCATCAGCACCAGGCCGTACCTTCTATCGAGGGTTGATATGGCCTTTATCGCGCTGGAGCAGTGGACGTGCGCCCGGTCGGCGAAGCCGGCCCGCTCCAGGTTTTCTCTTATAGTGGCACAGCACCTGGGATTTCGCTCCACCAGGTCGGCCCACGCGGCGCCGCGACTCAGCGCCTCGATTGCCATGGACCCGGTGCCGGAGTAGAACTCGAGCACGGAAGACCAGTCGGTATCCATCGATTCCAGTATAGAGAAGATCGCTCCCCGTATCAAATCGGAGGTGGGACGTATTGCCACCCCCTTCGGCGTTTCGATATGCAACCCCTTGGCCTTACCTGCAATGATGCGCATTACCGATTGCAGCGGCTTTGTCCCCGAGCCTCCATTTTACAGCCATTACATTATAATACGGGGAATACCACAGGCGTCAAGTGGCATCCTGAATACGGCAACGGCAGCCCCCTTCCGCAGCCGGCCATTCGACTCAGGCTGAACAGTTGCCTCCGGCAATTGCCCCAAAACGAGGGCAAAGGTCTTTACAAATCGGATATTGGGTAGTATAATAAGCATCTACAAAAAAACATCTCATTTGGCTGAGGGTCATTGGCCTTCAGCCTTTGTTTAGTAGAGGCGGAAGGAGGGACAGGATGCCGGAGAAAGAATACTTACTCACGCAAGAGGGCCTAAAGAAGCTGGAGGAGGAGCTGGAGCACCTGCTCACGGTGCGCCGCCCCGAGGTGGCGGACAAGATCCAGCAGGCGAAGGAGTTGCGCAGCGCGGTCAACTCCCCGGAGTACGAGGATGCCAAGAATGAGCAGGGCTTCGTCGAGGGCCGGATACTGGAGCTTGAACATATAATCAAGAACGCCAAGGTCATCCATCACGAGGATGCTAACAATGATTTCGTCGAGGTCGGGAACGAGGTCAAGGTACAGCTGCAGGACGGCACCGAGGAGCACTACACCATCGTGGGCAGCGCCGAGGCCAACCCCGCCGAGTGGAAGATATCCAACGAATCGCCTATCGGAAAGGCGCTCCTGAGCAAGCGTGTTGGAGACGAGGTGGAGGTGGAGGCTCCGGCGGGCACGCTCAAGCTGAAAATCCTGGAGATCAGGTAGTGTCCCGGCTCGATGATATAGCGGAGCAGCGCCGCCAGAAGCTCCGCGCCATCCGCGAGCAGCACATAGACCCGTACCCCCCGCGTTACCACCGCAGCCACACCGCAAGCGAAGCCGTCGCCCGGTTCAAACGGGGCGACGAAACGCCGATGAGCCTGGCGGGCCGCATTACCGCCCTGCGCATCATGGGGAAGGCCGCCTTCTGCGACCTGCGCGACTCCTCGGGGAAGGTCCAGGCCTATTTCAGCAACAAGCTCCTCGGGGACAAATACGATTCCCTGCACCATTTGGACATCGGCGACATCATCGGGGTCGAAGGGCGGATGTTCCGCACCCGCACCGGCGAGGTGACGGTGGAGGTCTCCTCCTTCACCATGCTCTGCAAGTCCCTGCGCCCGCTCCCGGAGAAGTGGCACGGCCTCACCGATGTGGAGAAGAGATACCGCCAGCGCTACCTCGATCTCATCGCCGATGAGGACATCGGGCGTATATTCAAGATGCGCAGCCGGCTGATAACCGCCGTCCGCCGCTACATGGAGCGGCAGGGCTTCATCGAGGTGGAGACGCCGGTGCTGCACCCGGTGGCCGGCGGGGCGCTGGCCCAGCCCTTCGTCACCCACCACCACGCCCTCGACCGGGACCTTTACCTGCGCATCGCCACCGAGCTGTACCTCAAGCGGGTCATCATCGGCGGCTTCGACAAGGTGTTCGAGGTCGGGCGCATCTTCCGCAACGAGGGCATCTCCACCAGGCACAACCCCGAGTTCACCATGATGGAGAGCTACCAGGCCTACGCCGACTACAACGATGTGATGGCGCTGCTGGAGGACATGGTGTCCTCCGTCGCCAGACGGGTGCTGCGGAAGACGAAGGTCACGTTCGGCGGCGAGGCCATCGACTTCAGCCCGCCGTGGCGCCGCATAACGCTCAGGGATGCGGTCAGGGAAGGCTGCGGCATCGATTTTCTGGAGCACGAGGACGAGGGCTCCCTGCGCCGCGCCATAAGCCGGCAGGGGCTGCAGGTGGACGAGGGGCGGGGTCTGCCCCAGATACTGGACAAGCTCATCTCGGCCTACGTGGAGCCGAAGCTGATCCAGCCCACCTTCCTGCTGGACTACCCCCTCGCCATGTCGCCGCTGGCCAAGCGCAAGCCGGACGACGGGCGCCTGGTGGAGCGTTTCGAGGCCTTCGCCGGCGGCATGGAGATCGCCAACGCCTTCACCGAGCTGAACGACCCCGAGGAGCAGCGCGAGCGCTTCCGCCAGCAGGACGACATCCGGGCGGAGCTGGGCGATGAGCAGGCGGAGCGGGTGGACGAGGATTTCCTGGTGGCGCTGGAACACGGCATGCCGCCCACCGGCGGCCTGGGCGTGGGCATCGACCGGCTGGTGATGCTGCTCACCGGCCAGCAGTCCATCCGGGAGGTCATCCTCTTCCCCCAGTTGAGAAGCAGGTAAGCGGCGGCCGTCCGCCTCAAGCGGAGACATGCGCCGTAGTTTATGTAAAGGGAGTGCTGCGGAGATGGGAACAGCGATGAAGAGAGCGGCAGTCATCCTTTCGGTATCGACATTGCTGGCCGCGGTGTGCCTCCCGATGTTACTGCCGCGGCACTGCTCCGCCGACGGCGGCCCCTACGGGTGGAACCGCGTGAGCGTGGGCACGTCGCGGGAGCTGCGCGCGGTGTGGGGCACCGGCATCAACGATATCTACGTGGCCGGCGACTTCGGCACGGTCAAACGTTTCAACGGGTTCGCCTGGGACTCGCTGTACCCCGGCTCCACGGACGCCCTCTACGGCGCGTGGGGCACCGCGGACGACGTGTTCTTCGTGGGGGGCAGCGGCATCGCCCTGCGCTTCGACGGCAGCAACTGGCAGGAGATAGGCAGCGGCAGCGACAGCGACCTGCGCGCCGTGTGGGGCAACTCCTCGCAGCACATATTCGCCGTGGGCGCCGGCGGCGCCACCGTGTACGGCGGCAGCGGCGGCTGGAGCCTTCTGGAGAGCGGCACCAACAACCTGCTCTACAGCGTGTGGGGCACCTCCGCCTCCAACGTCTTCGCCGTGGGCGCCTCCGTGGACATCCTGCACTACAACGGCAGCGCCTGGAACAAGATGTTCATCCCCACCAACCAGTTCCTGTTCGGCGTGTGGGGCAGCTCCCCCGACGACGTTTTCGCCGTGGGCAAGAGCGGCACCATCCTGCACTACGACGGCCATTCCTGGAGCGCCATGTCCAGCAAGGTGTCCCGCGACATGTACGCCGTGTGGGGCACCGCCCCCGACGACGTGTTCGCCGTGGGCGAGTACGGGCTGGTGCTGCACTACGACGGCAGTGAGTGGAAGCTGATGCACAGCGGCGTCACCGAGAACCTCTTCGGCGTATGGGGCCTGGCCCCCGACAACGTGTTCGCCGTGGGCTTCGGCGGCGTGGTGCTGCACTACACCGGCGAGGAGCCGGTGCCCACCGCCACCCCCAGCGTCACCCCCAAGCTGCAGCCGACCCCCACCGCCTCCCCCACCCCGTCGGCGACCGCCTCCCCCACCCCTACCCCAACCCCCGCCTCCGCCGATGTGCCGGCATGGGTCTGGGCGCTGGCCGCCGTGTTCGTGCTGCTGCTGTGCGGCTGCGGCTTCCTCATCTACCGCCGCCTGTACCGCTAGCGGCGCGCTTTACCCCGCCTTTACC
>CAZYOO010000062.1:0-8312 GCA_964649185.1 uncultured Dehalococcoidales bacterium | reverse complement strand
TACAACCAGCGCACGTGAACCGCTCAGACTTTCGTGGATATTCTGCGTGCGCTGGCACAAACCATGAACCTACATCCACGTTATGCTGCAGTCAGAGGACTTGAACCGTTCAGACTATTGCCGGATATCCCGCATACGCCAAGACAAGCCATAAATCTGCATCCACGTTATGTTACAAACAGCGCACTTGAACCGTTCAGACTGTTGTGGATATCCCGCATACGCCAGCACAACTCACCACAAAACCCAATGATATAATTGCACGAAAATCGGGGGCGTTTGACACCCCGATTGTTATTTTGCGGTATAATAATCGCTGAGAAGTGGCACTTTCGATTGGTTGAACGGTTCAGGTTGGATACAACGGTGGTTCTAGCGCAACGTAGAAAAATACACGATTGGTTAAGCGGCTCACGATCGTATAAAATCCAGATAACGTGGATATGAAAAAAGACGCGATTGTTCAAGCGGTTCAAGTCGGATACAACGTCAGTTTTCTCGCACGCAGAAGAAGATACGATTGGTTAAACGGTTCACAATCGCATATAATCCAGATAACGTGGATATAAAAAGCCGAGGTGGCGGAATCGGCAGACGCGAGGGACTTAAAATCCCTTGGGCATTAGCTCGTGCGGGTTCGAGTCCCGCCCTCGGCACTTTTTCAGCCTGTCGGGGCCCGATTGGCTGATATTAGAACTGGAAAGGTTATTGAAATGGCATGGAACCCCGATTTCGAGGTCGCATTCAGGCCGAGGACGGTAGCTGTGGTGGGGGCCACCCGCAAGCCGGTGCTGTTCGGCGATTTCGTCGGCACGCTGGTGCAGGCCGGCTTCCCCGGGCAGATATACCCCATAAATCCGCGGGCGGCGGAGGCGGGCGAAAGCATACATGGCTATAGAGCCTATGCCAGCCTGCGGGAGGTCCCCGAGCGCATCGACCTGGTGACCGCCTCGGTGCCGGCGAAGGACATCATCCCCATGCTGGAGGATTGCACCGCCGTCGATGCCAAGAACATCCAGATATACACCGCCGGCTTCCGCGAGTCTGGCACGGAGGAGGGCGAACGGCTCGAGAGCGAACTGCAAAGAGTAGCCCGGAAGGGCGGATTGCGCATCGTCGGCCCCAACTGCATGGGGCTGCACGTGCCGGCAGCCAGGTGCACCACCTGGCCCACGCTGGAGGCGCCCGGCCCGGTGGGCTTCATCGCCCAGAGCGGGGGACATGCCGGGGTATTCATCGTCGAGGCGGCCAACTACGGGATCAACGTCAGCAAGGTCATCAGCTTCGGCAACGCCGCGGTTATGGACAGCACCGATTTCTTGGAGTACATGGCGGGCGACCCGGAGACCGAGATAATCTGCATGTATCTGGAGGGGGTGAAGGACGGGCCGAAGCTGACATCGCTCGTTCGCGAGATAAACAGGGAGAAGCCGGTGATCATCTGGAAGGGGGGCGCCACCGACAGCGGAGCGCGGGCTGCGGCATCGCACACCGGCTCGCTGGGCGGCGAGCGTGAGGTGTGGGACGCCTTCTTCAGGCAGACCGGCGCGTTGAGGGTCGATTGCATGGAGGAGCTGCTCAATGCGGCGATGACCTTCCGCTACCTGCGCCCGCTGGCGGGACGGCGGATGGCGCTGATACTGGGGGGTGGGGGCAACAGCGTCGCCGCCGCCGATGTCTGCGACCGCGCCGGGCTGGAGGTGCCCCACTTCAGCGAAGAGACAAAGCGCGAGATGGCGAGCTTCATCCCGCCGGAGGGCACCATCCTGAGGAACCCCATCGACATCGCCTTCGCGATGGTGGACCTGAACCTGCTTATGCGCGCCATAGAGGCATCCGCCGCCGACCCGTCGATAGACGCCGTTATATTCGCCCTGCCCCCGGGGGCGATACTGATAGCCGCCAACATGCTGCAGGCGCAGGAGGGGGGCACCTTCGAGGAGGCGCTGGAGAGGCAGACCCGCCTCGTCATCGACAGCCTGGCCTATTTCAACCGGGCCAACGAGCACGGTAAGCCGCTGGTGATCGTGCTGCACCCCGGCCTGGTGCGCTTCCTGCCGGGGCAGAAGGACAGGCTGCTGCAGGAGCTGCTGGGCAAGGGGGTGCCGGTGTACCTCTCGATAGAGCAGGCCAGCCTCGCCATCGGCCGGTTCGTGCGCTACCACGAGTTCCACGGCAAGGCCTAGCCGCGAAGATTCCCAATGTACCACTTCGATAGATACATTGCGATTTATCTTTACCTTTTCTTTACCTATGCGTTAGTATAATGGCATTGCATCCAGCGGGGGCTGGCGTGATATGCGGATACTTATAGTAGAGGACGAGGTACATCTGGCGGATGCGCTCTCCCGCGGACTGCGGCGGCAGGGGTATGCCACCGACACGGCATACGACGGGGAGCAGGCGCTGAACCTGTTCGAGGTCAATGAGTACGACCTAATCCTCCTCGACCTCAACCTGCCCAAGGTGGACGGGATGGAGGTCTGCCGCAGGATACGCTCATCTGGGTCTTCTGTAGGCATCCTGATGCTCACCGCCCGCTCCGGGCTGGATGACCGGGTGAGCGGACTGGACGAGGGCGCCGACGACTACCTGGTGAAGCCGTTCCACTTCCCCGAGCTGCTGGCCCGGGTGCGCGCCGTGCTGCGCCGCGAGGGCGAGCCGAGGCATACCATCCTCCGCATCGGCGACCTGGTTATCGATCCCAACGCCATGCGGGGGTACTTCAGGGGGTCGGAGATATCATTCACCGTCAAGGAGTTCGCCATACTGGAGTACCTGATGCGCAACGCCGGGCGTGTAGTCAGCCAGGAGGAGCTGCTGGAGCACGTGTGGAACGAGGACGCCAACATGTTCACCCAGACGGTGAAGGTGCACATCAACAACATCCGCAAGAAGCTGAAAACTGCCGGAGCCGCAGACCTGATATCCACGGTCAAGGGGAGGGGGTACATGATATGAAGATACCGGCATTCGCCAAGACGATACGCTTCAGGCTCACCATATGGTACGTAGGGCTTCTGCTGCTGTTCATCACCATATTCATCGTGGGGCTGAACATCACTATGTCCAACACCGTTTCCGCCATCCAGCGGGCGGATGACCCGGTCGCCGGCCGGCCGCTGACAAGGGTGGAGATAGTGCAGCTGGTGAGGAGCGAGAACCTGGTGCTGCTGCGCAACTACTCGCTCATCGGGATCGCCGGCCTGCTGATACTGGCCGCCGGCGGCAGCTACCTGCTGTCGGGGAGGATGCTGAAGCCCGTCGACCATGTCGCTTCGCTGGCGGCGCGAATCTCCAGCACCAACCTCAAGGAGAGGATCAACCGCCAGGGGCCGGACGACGAGGTGAAGCGCCTCGCCGATACCTTCGACGACATGCTGGAGCGGCTGGAGGGCGCCTTCGAGTCGCAGAAGCAGTTCATCCAGGACGCTTCGCACGAGCTGCGCACGCCGATAGCCATAGCCCAGGCGAACATCGAGGTCGCCGAGATGGAGGGCAAGGCCACCGCCAGGGACTACCGGAAGCTGATGGAGGTGCTCAAGATGAGCCTGGAACGGCTGAACCGGCTCAGCGATAACCTGCTGCTGCTGTCCAACGGCGAGCAGTCCCAGACACGGCAGGCGGTCGTCGATATACCTCCCCTGCTCGAAGAGGTGGTAGCGGAGGTGGGGGCCAGGGCGGCCGCAGCCGGTGTGAGGCTCGAACTCACCCCCGTGTCCGATGACGTTCGCACCTTGGGTGATGCGTTCCGTCTCAGGCAGGCTGTCATCAACCTGGTGGACAACGCCGTCAAGTACAACCGTCCTGGGGGCGACGTCCAGGTCTCATGCGAGACGGATGAGGCTCGACTTTTAATAAGAGTGAAGGACAGCGGCATCGGCATCCCGCAGGGGGACCAGCAGCGCATCTTCGACCGCTTCTACCGTGTGGACAAGTCCAGGTCCCGCGCCCAGGGCGGCAGCGGGCTGGGGCTGGCCATCGTCAAAAAGATCGTCGAGGACCACGGCGGCGGCATCGCGGTCGATAGCGTCTCCGGTACCGGCAGCACCTTCACCATCACCCTGCCCCGGCATCGGCCATCATAGCGCCTGACCCCGTACCCGCAGCGGACTTTACCGTGATTTTACCCTGCCTGTGCTATGCTCTAACTGTCGAAAGCGCCGCGGCTGAGACAGGACATTAAAGGGAAAATCAGAAGGAGGTGAGAAAGATGAAGAAGTTTTTAGCACTGGGGATGGTTGCGCTGATAGCGGTTACCGCTTTCGCAGTCGGGTTCACCGCGTTTGCTTCCGCCGACAGTCCTGATGAGGATATCATCGCCGGCGAGTCAGCAGCAGGGAGCCGGATGATGCACCGGGCGATGGGGGAGATAAACGCCAGGGTAGCCGAGATCCTGGGGGTGGATGAGGATGCATTGGCGGATGCTTTCAGGCAGGCCCGGCAGGAGGTAAGGGATGATCTCGATGAGGGCGTCAAACCGAGAGATGCCGTTCTCAGCAAGGTGGCTGACATTCTGGGCATCTCGGTAGAGCAGCTGACCGCAGCCACCGACCAGGCGCGGGAGGAACTGCGGGCGGATGCTCAGGAACGGATACGGGAGAGGAACGAGGAGCGCCTGCAGAACGCCGTTGATAACGGTGTCATCACTGACGGGGAGGCGAACCAGATCCGCGAGTGGTGGGAGAGCCGACCGGCGGCGCTGGAGAAGCTCCGCCCGATGGACCCGCCCGGCGGCAGGATGGGGGGTCACATGCAATCCGGCGGAGGGCATGTGCAGTTCGGCAACGGCGGCAACTGCCCCAACACGCAGGGAGGCTCAACAGACTTTACACCGGAACAGCTGTAGAATCGCCGCCAGCGCATAGAAACGGGGGCTTCGGCCCCCGTTTTTTTTCGCATCCGGATGCCGTCGGTCGCCCCAACCAGCGCCAGCTATGGATCGCTGTGAGATAGCCGGTCATACGCCCTGCAGCCCGTTAAGCAGTTCGCGAGGCAGGTCATTGATGGCGGACAGCGCCTTGTGGCTGGTCAGGTCGTGGTACAGCGGGGTGATGGATATCTCATCACTGGCGAAGGCCGCGATGTCGGTGCCCTCCTCCGTCTGCCAGTCCTGGGTGCCGTGAACGATCCAGTAGTAATCCCGCTTCCCGTCATGCCCCGGCTCGATGGCGTCGGTATAGCTCCGGCGGCCAAGGCGGGTGATCTTGATGCCATTGATCTGCTCGATGGGCAGGTCGGGGAGGTTGACGTTGAGAAGGATATCGCGCGGCAGGTCACTCAGCCTCTGTGCCAGGAGCACTCCCAGGCGGGCGGCGACATCGAAATGGGCGTCCACGAGCGCCCCTACCGACAGGGCTATGGAGGGGATGCCCTTGATATAACCCTGCAGTGCCGCGCCCACTGTCCCCGATATGAGCACGTCGTCTCCCAGGTTTGCCCCCTCGTTGATGCCGGAGAACATCACATCGATATCGGTATCCAGCAGATGCCCCAGCGCCAGGATGACGCAGTCCGCCGGAGTGCCCTCCACGCAGTAGCTGGGCACATCATCATACGGGGACCTCACCTTGCGCGCCCGCAGCGGGTGGTGCAGCGTCACCGAGCTGCCGACGGCGCTCTGCTCCCGATCGGGGGCCACCACCACCACCTCGCCTACCTGTCGCAGCCCCTTGACCAGCCGCCACATCCCCCGCGCCAGGAAACCGTCATCGTTGGTTACCAGTATCCTCAATGGCTCAGCACCTCTTTGGCTAGCACACCGAGCTCCGCCGGGCTGGGCGCGATGTGCACGCCGGCATCCTTCAGCACGGCTATCTTCTCCGCGGCGGTGCCCGAGCTGCCGGTGATGATGGCGCCGGCATGACCCATCCTGCGCCCCGGCGGCGCGCTGCTGCCGGATACGAAGGCCACCACCGGCTTGCTCATCTTGGACTTGATGAATTCGGCAGCCTCCTGCTCAGCGGTGCCGCCGATCTCCCCGATGAGCACCACCAGCTCCGTCTGCTTATCCTTCTCGAACAGTTCCAGCATGTCCACGAATGTGGTTCCGATCAGCGGGTCGCCCCCGATGCCGACGCAGGTGGACTGTCCCAGGCCCTGCTCGGTGAGCTGGGCCACTGCCTCATAGGTGAGGGTGCCGCTGCGGGAGACCACGCTCACGCTGCCCGGCCGGTGGATGTCGCCGGGCATCAGGCCCACCTTGCACTTGCCGCCGGGGGAGATGATGCCGGGGCAGTTGGGCCCGATCAGCCGCGTCGGCCGGCCCTTGAGGTAGCCGAGGACGGTGACCATATCCAGCGTGGGTATGCCGTCGGTGATGCACACCACCAGGGCGATGCCGGCGTCGGCCGCCTCCAGTATGGCGTCGGCGGCGAAGGCCGGCGGCACGAATATCATGCTCACGTTCGCCCCGGTCTGCTCCACCGCCCGCTTCACCTCATTGAAAACGGGTACCCCGTCGAACTCTGTACCGCCCTTGCCCGGCGTGACGCCGGCGACCACCTTGGTGCCGTATTCCATGCACTTCCTCGTATGGAAGCTGCCTTCGTTGCCGGTGATCCCCTGTACCAGCAGCTTTGTATTCTCATCGACAAGTACGCTCATGATTCCCCCTGTTATTCTAGGTAAGATATTGTATCGCGTAGAACCCCGAGACCACGGCGATGGCCACGCAGATGGCGGCGCTGAGATCCTTCATCGCCTTGTGTCTCTGTACATCAAGGATGGAGATAACCAGCCCCGCCAGGATGAAGGCCAGGCTGACCCAGAAACGAAGCATCCCCGAGCCTTCCCGTATCGCCAGGGCGCCGATGAGGATGCAGATGAGCCCGGCAGCCAGCGCGCCGTGGAGCTGCACGCCGCCGAGACCCACCCATACCACGACCAGGGAGCCGATGCAGACCAAGAGCAGGATGATGCCTATGGTCATCCCCTGCCTCCCCTGGCCGCCACCACCTTCTCCGCGGCATCCTTCAGATCGCTGGCCAGTGTCACCGGCAGCCCGGAATCGGCGAGGAGCTTCATGCCCTCATCCACGTTGGTGCCGCGCATCCGCACCACTATCGGCACCTTGATCTCCACCTGCTTCGAGGCCTCGATCATGCCGCGGGCCACGATATCGCACCTCAGGATGCCGCCGAAGATATTGACCAGCACCGCCCTGACATGGGGGTCGGAGAGCATCAGGGTGAAGGCCTTGATCACCTGCTCGTCGCTGGCGCCGCCGCCGACATCGAGGAAGTTGGCCGGCTCGCCGCCCATCTGCTTGATGATGTCCATGGTGGCCATGGCCAGACCGGCCCCGTTGACCATGCAGCCCACGTCGCCGTCGAGCCGGATGTAGGACAGGTTGTGCTTGGCGGCCTCCAGGTCGAGTTTGTCCTCCTGGGCCGGGTCGCGCAGCTCGGGGTAGTCCTTGTGGCGGAAGACGGCGTTATCGTCCAGGTTCAGCTTGGCGTCCAGCGCCAGCAGCCTGCCGTCCCTGGTTACCACCAGCGGGTTGATCTCCGCCAGTGAGGCGTCCTGCTCCCTGAACGCCCGGTACAGGTTGCCGATGAGCTGGCCTGCCGGCCTCACCTGCTCCGCTTCCAGGTTCAGCCCGAACGCCAGCCGTCGTCCGATAAAGGGCTGGAAGCCGGTCATCGGGTCCGCATGCGCCTTCAGTATCTTCTCGGGGGTCTCGGATGCCACCTGCTCGATATCCACCCCGCCGGCCTCGCTGGCCATTATCACCGGCATGCGCCGGGACGAATCGATGACGATGCTGAGGTACAGCTCCCTGGCGATGTCCATCGCTTCCTCGACGAGCACCTTGTCCACCGGCACCCCGTCCTTGCCCGTCTGGTGGGTCACCAGACGCATCCCGATGATCTCTTTCGCCAGCTTCTCCGCCTCATCGGGGCTTTTAGCCACCTTTATGCCGCCGCCCTTGCCCCTGCCGCCGGCGTAAACCTGAGCCTTGATCACCACCTGCCCGCCGATCTCGGCAGCGATATTCCTGGCCTCCGCGGGATTCGAGGCCACGCCGCCCTTGGGCACCGGCACACCATACTTGGCGAAAATCTGCTTGGCCTGATACTCATGGACCTTCATCAGCTACTCCTTTGCTTATATCCCGGAAATAGACATATTACACGATTGAAATAACGTTAATGTATAAAAACTCAATTGGCTGAACGGTTCACGTTTTTATATCGGCCACCTACCGTGGACTCAAAAAAACGGAGGGGGTGGGATTCGAACCCACGGTCCCGCAAAGCGAGACGGCGGTTTTCAAGACCGCTACCATAAGCCACTCGGACACCCCTCCC
>CAZYOO010000061.1:0-8423 GCA_964649185.1 uncultured Dehalococcoidales bacterium | reverse complement strand
ACATGCCCGGGGGTATCGATGAGGTTCAGCTGGTACTCCTCCCCGTCGGAGGCGCGGTACATCAAGCGCACCGCCTTGGCCTTGATGGTGATGCCCCGCTCCCGCTCCAGGTCGATCTGGTCGAGGAACTGCTCCCGCATCTCCCGCGCGCTGACGGTTCCGGTCGTCTCCAGAAGCCGGTCGGCCAGCGTGGACTTGCCGTGGTCGATGTGGGCGATGATGCAGAAATTCCTGATGCGGCGCTGCTCCATAGCCAAATACTATCACACTGCGGCACCGCCCTCAAGATTCCAGACGAAAAGAAGCCTTCCGGCCGGGGAGCCGGAAAGCTTCCTGGTATTTAAGAAGATGTTTATTCGGCTATCTGATCACCGGCGCCTGAATCGGCTGTCTCAGTAACGGCGCCTGATGCATCTATACGAGTGCCGGTCCCTGAGTACTTGAGCGCCCCGAATATGCCTGCCAGCCCGCCGAGGGCGCCGATGGCCCCGCCGGCGGTGACCAGTTGCAGCAGGGTCGGCGCCATCATATCGGGCATGCCGGCGTCACCGCTCATGAGATCGCCCAACTCAACGGCCTCGGGCACGTTGATGTTCAGCAACACGTTCAGCAAGACCCACAGTCCCAGCAACAGGACGATGAGGCTTAGGGCTAATCTGACGGCCCTGCGTCGTGCCATTAAGGCACATATGGCCATCAGCAACATGACGAGTCCGGGCCAGAAATTGGCGTGCCATATGGGATTTACGGAGGCGACCACGATCAGGACCATGCCGATGAACGCCAGGATGGTGCCCGCCAGGAATACCCCCCAGCCGAACAGCTTATTCTTCTTATCCGCACCGAGCATCGCTTCTAACATACACTGCCTCGGTCCGTTGCTAGTACTTGAGGGCCCCGTAGATGCCCACCAGGCCGCCGATAATCCCGATGACCCCTCCCAGCCCGACGAGCATCAGCAGGATGGGGGCGATCATCTCGGGGAGGCCGGCATCGCCGCTGAGGAGGTCGCCGAATTCCACCGCCTCGGGCACGTTCAGGCCAAGCACCACATTGAGTAACACCCATACCGACGCTATCAGCACCACCAGCGCCAGCGCCAGCCGCGAGATCTTCTTGCGCACTATGAGTGTGCAGCCGCCGAAGATAACGATGACGATTGCGGGCCAGAAATTGGGCCCCCACAGTGGGTTCACTGAGGCAACAACTATGAGAGCCATTGTGACGAAGGAAAGTATGGCCACCACCAGCGATATGCCGGTGCCCATCATCTTCCTCATGGTATCGGGACCGATCATAGATTCTAACATGCATTACCCTCCCTGTTTGGTTTTACACAGGAAACAGCCGGTGGCAGGCCACTGACCTGAACCCGTAGCGGCATACGCCCTCCCTTCGTGGGGAAGAGGAGATTCGAACTCCTACGCCCGAAGGCACATGATCCTAAGTCATGCTCGTCTGCCAGTTCCGACACTTCCCCGGTTTCAGCTTTTTTAAGAACAGTTGACCGCTGAGCTGACGGTGCGGTCGTAAAGGCCACAAGAACGGCGGTTTCGACCTTTACTAAGTTGGGCAGTCTAGCATAACGGCGGGGTGCTGTCAACCTTTACAGAGCCTAAGATAATCGGTAAAACAAACTACATCGCCGAGTTTATGATGGCCGGGAATAGACCGGCTCCAGACTGTTGCCAGTGGTTCACCGACAGCACATCATGGCGACCTCAATGCGGCGACAGGACAGGGTACGGTGGATTATGAGCGGAAGACGGGCATTGTGGTGAGCCGCCAGGGATTCGAACCCTGAACCCACTGATTAAGAGTCAGTTGCTCTTCCGTTGAGCTAGCGGCCCAGTCGCCACAAGATAGCATAAACCGCCTTACTGAGTCAAGACTGGGAGGCGAGCACTCCACCTGTGGCCCAGTTCTCCCGGGCGATGTCCTCGAAGATGATGGTGGTAGCCTCCGCCGTGGTGTCGGCGATATCCACCAGCGCCGCGGTGATAACCCTGGCGAGCTCCGCTTTCTGTGATTGCGTCCTGCCGGGCCACATCTCAATACGCACGATAGGCATGTACCTTACCTCCCCTTGCTTATAATCGACTATCGTAGTATATTATTTTTACTGCTCGGAGGTTAATATGGGGCCTGGTCCGCTGCATCGGTTCAAGGTGAAGATAAAGAGGGCGCTGGGGATGAAGATCTTCCTCTGCGACAGCTGCAAGTGGGACTGGCGCAGCACCTGCCATAACCCGGAGCGCCCCAACGCCACGTGGTGCCCCGATTACGAGCGCCGCGGCAAGTAATCACCAGCCGCTGGCCAGCCTTTGAACCAGGTAATCGGGCAGCCCTTCACGGGTCATCCTCCGCTGGGTCTCCTCGATATCATAGGGAATTCGATAGTGGGTTAAAGCATTCTCTTCTTGGTCGTAGATGGCGTACGCCGCACGCGGGTCTCCATCCCGGGGCTGCCCCACGCTGCCGGGGTTGATGATGAGGCGGTTCTCCCCCAGCTTCAATGTCGCGGGCATCTCCCCTGATTTGCAGGCTTCCCCAATCTCCTCGAAGACGGCGGGAACATGGGAGTGCCCGATCAGGCAGTATCTGGTATCGAAATGGTGGAAGTTATCGCTGGCACTCCAGGTCGAGACCACGTATTCCCAGAGCGGATCGCGGGGGCTGCCGTGGACAACGGTGAAATCGCCGCGGGTGAGCGTTAAGGGGAGCCCTTCGAGATACTCCACATCTTCGCGGCCGAGCTGCTCCTGCGTCCAGCGGCATGCCTCAGCGGCGTACGGGTTGAAGTCTGCGATATCCAGCTTCCCGACCGCCGCCCAGTCGTGGTTGCCGGCGATGCAGGTGTGGGGCTGCTGTTGCAATAGGGCGATGCACGGCGAAGGGTCGGGCCCGTAGCCCACGATATCCCCCAGGCACCATATCTCCTGCACCCCTCGCCTGCCCTCTATGTCCCGAAGCACGGCCTCGAAGGCGGACAGGTTGGCATGTATATCCGCCAGGATTGCGCAGCGCATACCTTAATATAGCAATTCCCGTGCCGTTTCGCTAGATAACTCGATGCAAAGGGGGTATAATCTTGGCATGAAGCTGTCGGAGCTGGGCGAGTTCGGGCTTATCGAGCTGCTGGCTGGTGTCGTCGGCGCACCAAGGAATGAGGATGTTGTAGTCGGCATCGGCGACGACGCCGCCTGCTGGCGTGTCGAGGATGGCCTTCAACTGGCTACAACCGACAGCTTAGTCGAGGACGTACATTTCAGCTTGGGCACCACCTCTTGGCGTGATCTGGGGTGGAAGTCGATGGCGGTGAACCTCAGCGATATCGCCGCTATGGGCGGGACGCCCCAGTTCGCTCTAGTGTCGCTGGGCTTGCCGGCGGACACCGATGTCGCTGACGTCGAGGGGCTATATCGAGGGATGGCGGAGTTGACGCGGGTTCTCAATGTAGATATCGTAGGCGGTGATGTGGTTAAGGCGCCGCTGGTGATGATCACTGTGGCGTTGACCGGTATCGGTCGAGAGGGCCAGATCCTCACCCGCGATGCGGCGGCGCCGGGGCAACTGGTTGCGGTTACCGGCAATCTGGGGGCATCGGCTGCGGGCAGGGCTGTGCTGCACAACCGTATCGAGATGGACGAGGATACCTCGGCCGTACTGCGGGAGGCGCATTTCAAGCCCAATCCCCGCGTCGCGGAGGGGCAGGCCCTGGCGCGCTGCGGCGTGAAGGCTGCCATCGACATCAGCGACGGGCTGGTGAGCGACCTTGGTAAATTATGTAAATCCAGCGGCGTCGGCGCCAAGATATCCCTGCCGCAGGTGCCGGTGCACCCGCTGGTGGCCGAATCGTTCGGCAGCGACGCCATGAGGTTCGCCCTGTCTGGCGGTGAGGACTACGAGCTGCTGTTCACCGCTTCGCCGGACACGATCGACAGGGTGCGGGAGGGAATGTTGTGCCCGGTGACGGTCATCGGCGATATAACGGCGGAGCCGGGGGTTAAGGTGATCGATGGGGCGAGCAATGAGGTCGAGATAGATGCAGGGGGTTGGGACCACTTCGTAAGCGGGGAGCAGTGTTAGAGATAGTAAGCAGAAGCCCCGAGGAGACCCGCCGGCTGGGGGAGGGACTGGGCCGGCTGGCCCTGCCGGGCGATGTCCTGTTGCTCACCGGCCAATTAGGTGCGGGCAAGACCTGCTTAACCCAGGGTATTGCCTGGGGGCTGGGTGTGGAGGGTTATGCCACCAGCCCCACCTTCGTGGTGGTCAACCAGTACAGCGGTAGGCTCACCATGTATCACGTTGATCTGTACCGCATCGACACGCTGTCCGAAGCGGTAGATTTGGGCCTGGATGATTATCTTTACGGGGACGGCATCTGCGTGGTCGAGTGGGCGGATAAGGCGCTGGAGGCATTACCTCCTGAACACTTGCTGGTGGAGATGGGCTTCGTCTCGGACACCAGCCGCAGCATAACCTTCAAGCCCAGCGGCGGCAGGTATCGCGCATTGCTCACGCAGTTCGATCGGGAAATATCAAAGGCAAGATGATGGAACTGGCTATAGACACCTCCACCGATACCGCCAGCATCGCCCTGTCCCGTTCGGGGGTGGTTGTGGCGGAGATGAGCTGGAACGCGGACCAGAACCACACGGTGGAGCTGATCCCCAATATCATCGACTTGCTGGAACAGGCACAGGCGGAGATCGATGATATCGAGGCCGTCATGGTAGCCAAGGGACCGGGGAGCTTCAACGGGCTGCGGGTGGGTTTCGCCACGGCCAAGGGTTTTGCCCTCAGTATGGATATACCGCTGGTAAGCGTCGGTACGCTGGAGTTGGAAGCGTATCCCCACGCCT
The DNA here is from genome assembly GCA_964649185.1 of uncultured Dehalococcoidales bacterium. Lineage (GTDB taxonomy): Bacteria > Chloroflexota > Dehalococcoidia > E44-bin15 > E44-bin15 > CAYUWM01. The sequence continues at coordinate 3,558 of CAZYOO010000061.1, read as the reverse complement.
CGACCGGGCTCCTCGTGTGCCCGGTGCAGGACGTGGGACGTGGAGAGGTCGCCGTTGCCCTGTACCGGATGGACGAAGGGGAATGGAGGCAGCTGGTCGAGGAGCACGTCACAACCGTTGAGGAGCTTTGCGATGCTACCGGGTCGAGAACGTTGTTCTGCGGACGCTTCTCGCAGCGGTCGCCGGGAATCGCCCAACGCATCGGGGAACTGCTGGGAGACAAAGCCGTGATTGAGGATAACACCTTCTGCCGTGCCGGCGTGCTCGCCGATCTGGGATACAGACGGCTGGAGTGCGGCCAGCGCGAAGATGTGGCTACCGTTCAGCCGCTATATCTGCGCCGGCCGGCCATCACCAAGCCGAAGAGGGGTAAACTATGAGCATCTGGAGAGAGATCGCCCAGCAGCAGGATCCCAACGATGTGCCGATGTGCTTCGCCTGCGGGCGGGATAACACGGTTGGCCTCAAGCTTGAATTCCATCGGGATGGAGAAAGCGTCAAGTCCGAGTTCACCCCCGGCGAGCAGTACCAGGGGTGGCCCGGCGTGGTGCACGGCGGCATCATCTGCACCCTGCTGGACGAGGCGCTGGGTTACGCCGCCGGTTTCCAGGGATTGTATGCCGTCACCGCCAGGATGGATGTGCAGTACCGCAAGCCGGCCATGGTGGGCAAGCGGCTGCTGCTCAGCGCCAGGGTATCGTCCGTAAGCGGGCGCGATGTGAGGAGCGAGGGGCGGATAACCGACGAGGACGGTGTGCTGGTGGCGGAGGCGCAGGCGGAGCTGCGCATAATCAAGACCGACTGAATCGACTCGAGGTTGGCTGAATTATGAAGGAATGGCAGGGTCCCCGGCTGCGGGATGTCGATCTGGGCAGTTACTCCATGTGCTTCGCATGCGGCCGCGACAACCCGTTCGGCCTCAAGCTGGAGATAGAGCAAGACGGCGATGCGGTGCGAACGGAGTTCACCGCCGAGGAGCATCACCAGGGATGGCCCGGCGTGGTGCACGGCGGCATACTCAACACCATCCTCGATGAGGTTATGGCATGGGCCGCCATCCACCAGGGGCTGTTCTGCGTCACCGCCAGGATGGAGGTTCGGATCAGGAACACCCCGCTGGTCGGTCAGCGGTATATCGCCAGAGCCCGCGTGACGGCGCACCGCAAACGGCTGGTGGAGGCGGAGTCGGATATAAGGCTGGAGGACGGCACCACCATCGCCGAGGGTAAGGCCACAATGTACATCGTCGAGTAAGACTAGAAAGGGTTACTATGATTCAACGAACACTGGTGCTATGCAAACCGGATGCCACTGCGAGAAGGCTGGGTGGCGAGATACTGCGCCGGCTGGAGGGGACCGGGCTGAAGATAGTGGCTCTGAAGATGCTGTGGATGGATCAGGCGCGGGCCAAACGCCACTACGCGGTCCACGAGGGCAAGCCGTTCTTCGACAGCCTCATCAAGTACATAACCTCCGGCCCCATCATCGCCGCCGTGTTCGAGGGGGAGAACGCCATCGCTGTGGTTCGGCAGGCGATGGGCGCCACCGACCCGGCTAAGGCGGCACCGGGCACCATCCGCGCCGACCTCGCTGAGAGCATCGAGCGCAACTTGGTGCACGGCTCAGACGCCGAAGAGACCGCCGCGGTGGAGATACCCATCTTCTTCTCGCCGGAGGAGATTCTGGATTACACCACTGAATAGTAAAAAGAAATCGGGAATAACCTGCGGTATGTGGTGGGTCGCTATTGGGGTAGATACGAATTACCTGCCGGGGATGGGGTTGTCCCGGCCGCAGCGGGGGCACTTGATGCTCTTGCCTTTGTATTCCGGGGGCACGCGGAACGCGGTGCCGCACTGGCAGGCCAGCGCGGTGTAGTTGTTCAGCTTCTCCAGCAGGCCGCTCACATCCCTCGCCCGCTCCAGCTTCTCTTCCTTGGCTGGCTTGGGCTCGGCGGCTACCGCCTCACGTGTCGCTACGAGGCCGGCGGCGCCAGCCATCGTACCGCCGGGTATCACGCTTCCCTTGCCGCCGCGAACTCGCTTGTACGCCCGGTCGTAGGTGGCGAGGGAGGCGCTGTTGCCCATGCTCCGCAGTATCCTGATCCGCTCCGATGTCGGGGGGTGGGTGCTGGAGAGGTCGCTGGCCTTGAGGCCGGCCTTGTGCAGCGGGTTGATGATGTACATCGGGGCGGTGACCTGGTTGGCCGAGGCTAATACATGGGTCGAGGATGAGAGTTTCTCCAGCGCCGAGGCCAGCCCCTCGGGATACCTGGTATAGAGCGCAGAGGAGGCATCGGCGAGGTACTCCCGCTTGCGCGACAGGGCGTAATACAACAATCTGGCGAAGATAGGCGCCACGATGATCAGCACTATCGACACCAGCAGGATGATGAGGAATGCCTGACCGCCGCCGCTCCCTCCCGAGGAGGTCCTCCTGCCACCGCGGGCGCCGCCGAGGAACAGGTACCACATGGCCAGATTGGCCAGCAGCACTATAGCGCCCACCATGATGCCGGCGATGACGGTCATCAGCACGTCACGGTTCTTGATGTGCCCCATCTCGTGGGCGATCACCCCCTGCAGCTCGTCGCGGTTGAGCATCCGCAGCAGCCCGGAGGTCACCGCTATGGCTGACTTCTTCTGATTCCTCCCCGTGGCGAAGGCGTTGGGGGCGGGGTCATCGATGATGTAGATGTCGGGCATATAGGGCAGCCCGGAGGCGATCTTCATCTCCTCCACTATGTTATACAGGCGGGGGTGGTCATCGCGCTTGAGCTTCCTCGCCTTGGAGACGGAGAGGAAGATGTTGTCCCCCTCGAAGAGGGCGACCAGATTCATGATGAGCCATATGATGGTGGCCAGTATGATGCCGGCCACGCCGCTGCCGAAGGCGAACTCCCCGATGGTGTAGCCGACGCCGAGAAGCAGCAGACCCATGCCGATTATCAGCCAGATCGATCTGATCTTGTTCGCTCTTATCTGTTGAAACATGATCGTAAAATGCTACCAGCCCCAGCAGAGCATATGCCAAGCCCAGCCTCGATTAGATCGAATGCTAGCTGAAGCTTACCTTGGGCACCTCGCGCTCGGATGCCACCTCGATCTCGAAGAACTCCCCGGTCTTGAAGCCGGTCATGCCGGCCACGATATTGGAGGGGAACATCTGCACCTTGTTGTTGAGCATCATCACGCTGTCGTTGTAGAACTGGCGGGCGAAGCTTATCTTGTTCTCGGTGGAGGTCAGCTCCTCCTGCAGGGCGAGGAAGTTCTGGTTGGCCTTCAGGTCGGGGTAGTTCTCGGCGACGGCGAAGAATCGGGTGAGGAACCCGCTGAGGGCGCCCTCGGCCTTGGCCTGCTGCCCCACGCCCTTGCCGCTGGCATCCACCGCTGTGTTCCTCGCCTGGGTCACCGCCTCCAGCGTCTCCCGCTCGTGCTTCATGTAGCCCTTGGCGGTCTCCACCAGATTGGGGATCAGGTCGTGCCGGCGCTTGAGCTGGACATCGATCTGGGACCACGAGTTCCGCATCTGGTTGCGCAGCCCCACCAGCGAGTTGTA
>CAZYOO010000060.1:6214-8568 GCA_964649185.1 uncultured Dehalococcoidales bacterium | reverse complement strand
TACTTGTCGTCGCCCACCGGCCGGAGCACGCCGGGGCTGGAGGGGCTGGTGGTCTCCAGTCCCACCCGCTCGGTATGCAGCACGCCCAGCACTTCGCTCAGGTACTTGCTGTTGAAGGCGATCTTGGACTCCTCACCCTCGACGACGGCATCCACCTCGCCGGTGTTGTCACCCACCTCCTCGGCGCGGGCGGACAGCTCGATCTTGCCCGGCTTCTTGCCCTCGCCGGGTGTGACCAGCAGCCGCACGATGGCGCTGCCCTCGCGGGCGAAGATGGAGGCGGTCTTGGTGGCCTTGGTGAAATCGGCCAGCGCCATCTCGGCGCGGGTAGTGTAGCGCTCGGGGATGAGCTGGTTGTAGTTGGGGAAGGTGCCCTGTATCAACTGAGATACGACCTCGACATCCTTCATCCGGAACAGCACCTGGCTCTTGCCGGGGTTGATGGTCACCTCCACCGGCTCATCCTGATCAGCGATGAGGCGCTGCACCTCGTTGAGGGCGCGCGCCGGGATTATCACGTCGGTGCGCTCGGCGACGGGCTGGGCCAGCGACGCCTTGTGCACCGCCAGCCGGAAGCCGTCCGCGGCAACCATGGTGAGATGCTTGCCCTCGAACTCGCACAGGATGCCGGTAAGCACCGGGCGCGTCTCCTCGGTGGCGGCGGCGAATGCCACCTGCGCGATGGCCGCCCGCAGGGCCTCCACATCGATCTTGGTGGTCACACCGTCGCCGATGGAAGGGATGGGCGGGAACTCGTCGGCGTCCACGCCGTTGATACGCCCGGCGAACCGGGCGCACTTGAGCTCCACGGTCTTGGTCTTGGGGGACAGCGCTATGTCGATGGTGTCTTCCGGCAGCGAGTTGACGAAATCGGTCAGCAGCCGCGCCGGCACGGTGATGGCGCCCTTCTCAGTCACCTTGGCATCCATCCAGCAGCTTATAGCGATCTCCAGGTTCGTGGCCGCCAGCTTGAGTTTCGAGTCCTCCGTGGTCAGCAGCACGTTATTGGTGATGGGCAGGGTGCTCCTGGTGGCCACCGCCCGCCCTACGATGCTCAGTCCCTTGCTCAGATTCTCTTGAAGACATGACAGCTTCATGAATCACCCCTCCTCATAAGTAGCAGTAGTATACACTAAAAAAGCGATAATCTCAAGACATTACGATATTCACCAGCCGACGCGGCACGTAGATCACCTTGTTGACTTTCTTATCGTCGAGATAGGCCCTGATCTTCTCCCGCCCCAGCGCCAGCTCGCGGGCCTCGTCCTCCGATATGGTGACCGGCACCTCTACCTTGTCCCGCACCTTGCCGTTCACCTGTATCACCAGGGTGACCCGCTCCTCGGCGGCGAGGGCTTCGTCCCAGCAGGGGAAGGCCTGCGAGTGGATGCTGTACGGATGGCCCGTTCTTTCCCACAGCTCCTCCGCGAGGTGAGGGGTGCTGGGTGCCAGCATCAGCATCAGCGAGTCGATGGCCTCGCCGAAGGCGTCTGAAGCGACAGCCCCCTCCTCCCGGGCCTTGCCCAGGTAGTTGGTGAACTCCATCAGTGCCGCAATCATTGTATTGAAATGAAATCTCTCCAGGTCCTCGCTGACCTTCTTGATCGTTTTATGGATAATGTGCCTAAGCTCCTTGGTTTGCGATGCGTCTTCGCTCGACGGTGTGTAACCGTCGAGTGCAAGGGCCCACACCCGGTTGAGCCATCGGGATATGCCGTTGATGCCGCGGTCGTCCCACTCGCCCCCCTGCTCCCACGGCCCGATGAACATCAGGTACACCCGCACCGCGTCCGCGCCCAGCCTCGAGACATATTCGTCGGGGGTGATCACTCTCCCCTTGGACTTGCTCATCTTCTGCCCCTCGGTGACGATGATGCCCTGGTTGAACAGCCGGGTGAACGGCTCGTCGAAATCGACCACTCCCAGGTCGCGGATGGCCTTGACGAAGAAGCGGGCGTACAGCAGGTGCATGGTGGCATGCTCGGCTCCGCCAGTGTACTGGTCCACCGGCAGCCAGTATCTCATCTTCTGCGGGTCGGCGGGACCGCCCCCGTAGCCCGGGCTGCAGTATCGCAGGAAGTACCACGATGAGCACATAAAGGTGTCCATGGTATCGGTCTCCCGCCGCGCCGCCGCGCCACAGGCGGGGCACACGGTGTTTACGAAGGCCTCGCAGTACTTGAGCGGCGACTCACCGGTGGGGCGGAACTCGGCGTCCTCCGGCAGCAGCACCGGCAGGTCTTTCTCCGGCACCGGCACCAGGCCGCACTTGTCGCAATAAACCATGGGTATGGGGGCGCCCCAGTAGCGCTGGCGGGAGATGAGCCAGTCGCGCAGGCGGTAGCTCACCTGCC
>CAZYOO010000060.1:0-6114 GCA_964649185.1 uncultured Dehalococcoidales bacterium | reverse complement strand
ACCGCGCCGGTGCCGTAGCTCAGCAGCACGTAGTCCGCGATCCAGATGGGCACCCGCTCCCCGTTTAACCTGTTGACCACATACGAGCCGGTGAACACGCCGGTCTTCTCCCGCTCGGTGGAGGTGCGCTCTATCTCCGACTGCCGCCGCGCCCGTTCCACGTAGCGCTCCACCTCGTCCCTGTGCTCGGGCGTGGTGAGCCGCTCCACCAACGGGTGCTCCGGTGCCAGCACCACGAAGGTCACGCCGTAGGTGGTATCCGGGCGGGTGGTGAACACGCGGAACTCCCCGCCGTCCTCCAGGTCGAAGATGATTTCCACCCCCTCGCTCCTGCCGATCCAGTTCCGCTGCATCGTCGCTATACGATCCGGCCACTGCAACTTGCTGAAGTCCAGCAGCTCCTCGGCATAACGGGTGATGCGGAAGAACCACTGCTCCCGGTCCTGGTGAACCACCGGCGAATCGCAGCGTTCGCACAAACCTTCGCCCACCACCTGCTCGTTGGCCAGCACCGTCTGACACTGCGGGCACCAGTTCACCGGCGCCTTGCCGCGGTAGGCCAGCCCGCCTTCATACAGCTTGAGGAAGAACCACTGCGTCCATTTATAGTAATCGGGGAGGCAGGTGACCACCTCCCGCCTCCAGTCGTAAATGGAGCCCATGCGCTTGAGCTGCTCCCGCATCCGCTCCACGTTGTCCATCGTCCACTTCGATGGATGGATGCCGCGCTTGATGGCGGCGTTCTCCGCGGGCAGGCCGAAGGCGTCGAAGCCCATAGGGTGCAGCACGTTATAGCCCTTCATCCGCATGAAGCGGGCGTGGACATCGGAGGGGGCCATGGCGTACCAGTGCCCCACGTGCAGGTCCCCCGAGGTGTAGGGGAACATGGTGAGCGCGTACCACTTGGGCCGCGGGTCGTCATCGCCGGCCTGGTACAGGCGGTCATCGGCCCACCGCTGCTGCCACTTGGGCTCTATCTCCTGTGGCTGGTATCTGGAATCGGTATTCTGCTGCATGTGCCGTGTTTATTCGACTATAGATTATAAGATAACGAGGCCAAAAAACAAAGCCCTGAAGCTTGACTAATCCCGCGCATTTTTGTAGACTACTGTTGCTCCGGGCCCGTAGCTCAGCGGCAGAGCGCTCGGCTCATAACCGATTGGTCGTAGGTTCGATCCCTACCGGGCCCACCAAAAATGCCCTCTGGCGCTCGATAGCTTTTTTAACTGACCTTCAAGCTATCCCACATGTCTTTCGATATGCGAGAATCATCTGTCGGTTGTTGTTCGATAAGAGCTGACCTCGGGCTGCGACGGAAAAACAGGGAGCGTCTAATAGGTAGAAGGAAGGGGCGGGGATGGGCAGTTGTCCTCTTATTCAGAGGTGAGCGGTTCATCAAGAACGAGGCAGAGCCATGATTGCGTTTATCCTTGAATCCTGCCCATCCCTTGTTGTACATTGTAGCATTTTTAAACTATTTTGTGCAACACCCGGAGCAGCGCAATATCGATCTGTACTTCTGCATCGTGTAATCCCGCCGGCGTTAGTGGTAAAATTAACTTATGATGGCAAGCGACCAGCACAACATGAGGCGCCGCCTCGGCGGCACCGATATCCGGATCAGTCCCATCGGACTCGGCACCTGGCAGTTCTCGGAGGGGCAGGGTATGCACCGCTTCTCCTACTCCGTACTGGTAACCTATGAGACCAATGACATCGTTAAGGCCGCGCTGGACCGCGGCATAAACTGGTTCGATACCGCTGAGTTCTACGGCAACGGCCGCTCGGAGCACAGCCTCTCGAATTCGCTGAAGGCAGCGGGCAAGGCCGACGGCGACGTGGTGATAGCCACCAAGTGGTGGCCCCTGCTGAGAAGGGCAAGGTCGATCAGTACCACCATCGGCAAGCGCCTGGCCTGCCTCGAGCCTTTCGGCATAGACCTGTACCAGATCCACTGGCCGTTCTCGTTATCATCCATCGAGGCGCAGATGGACGCCATGGCCGATCTGGTGGAGACCGGCAAGATTCGCGCGGTGGGCGTCAGCAACTTCTCCGCCAAACAGATGCGCAGGGCGCACGAGGCGCTTGGCCGCCGCGGCATCCCGCTGGCCTCGAACCAGGTGAGGTATAATCTGCTCGACCGCAAAATCGAGACCAGCGGCGTGCTGGAAACCGCCAAGGAGCTGGGGATCACCATCATCGCCTACACCCCGCTGGATATGGGGCTGCTCACCGGCAAGTTCCACCGGGACCCGGCCATGCTGCGCAGCCGCCCCTTCTTCCGTAAAAACGTTATCCGCCGCAGGCTGAAACTGAGCCTGCCGGTGCTGGAAACCATCGAAGAGATAGCGGCCAAGCGGGGCGTGACCGCAGCGCAGGTGGCCCTCAACTGGACGGTGAACTACAATGGGGACACCGTGGTCGCCATCCCCGGCGCCAGCAGGGCGCGGCACGCCGAGGAGAGCGCCGGAGCGATGAGCTTCACGCTATCCGCCGAGGAGATGGAGCGCATCGACCGGATATCGCGCCAGTTCCGTGAGTAACTGAGGCCTTACATCGCCGCCGATATTGATGGTAAAATGTATGCGTCAACGCCTGAGCGCACCGGTTGCAGCAGCGAATCGAGACTCACGACAGGCGTTAGGGAGGGCAATGTATGAAAATCCTGCTGGTTGAAGATAATCCCGGCGATGCCAGGCTGTTGCAGGAGATGCTGAAGGATGCGGACGCGGCACACTACCGGTTGACGCACGCGGAACGCCTCGCCGATGCCCTGCAGCGGATCAGCGAGGACACCTTCGATGTGATCCTGCTGGACCTGGCGCTGCCGGACAGCCACGGCATGGAGACATTCAATGAGATACACCGGCATGCGCCCTCGGTCCCGGTGGTGGTCCTGTCGGGGTTCGACGATGCGGCGTTCGCTTCGGGAGCGGTGGATGCCGGCGCACAGAGCTACCTTAATAAGAACAGTGTAGACAGCGACATCCTGGTGCAGACCATCAACGATGCGATAGCGCGCCGGCGGTCGCAGACGTAGCGCGGCCCGCCACCGGGGGAGACCTCATATTGAATATGCCTTACGGAGACAACCCCTCTCTTAAATCTATCAAATGGTATAAGAAGCTATCCACCGACAAGGGCCGCCGCGAAGCCGGCGCCTTTCTGATCGAGGGCGACAGGGCCATCAGGCAGATCCTCATGCACAATGCGGGCGAGATAATAGAGATCGTGACCGCCGAAGAACTGCCCCCTGCCTACCGCGGTTACCCTGCGAGGCATGTCACCGAAAGCCAGTTCCAATCTATATGCCACTCCAAGACGCCGCAGGGTCCGATGGCCGTCGTGCGCATGCCCCCCGATGTCCATTCCGACCGTCTGCCTGACGATACCGGCGGCAGGGTGCTGCTGCTGGAGGATGTGCAGGACCCGGGGAACGTGGGCACCCTCATACGAACAGCGGCAGCCCTCGACTTCTGCGGGGTTCTCCTCTCCACCAAATGCGCCGATCCCTTTTCCCCCAAATGCGTTCAGTCGACCGCCGGCTCGGTACTGTCGCTGTGGCTCAGGCGCACCGGCCGCTACCTGGATTTGTGGCGAAGCCTGCAGCGGGCCGGCTATACGACCGCGGCGGCAGACCTCAGCGGTGACCACAGCGTGGCCGCCCTGTGCCATCGGGACAGGATCGCGCTGGCGCTGGGCAACGAAGCCTCCGGGCTGTCCAGCGATATCCTCGGCTCGTGCGACTGCCGGGTGAAGGTGCCTGTCAACCGTGACAAAGCCGAATCCCTGAACGTGGCTGCCTGCGGCGCGATCTGCATGTTCCTCATCTCCCGCGGATAACTTTTGTTGTTGTTGACAGCCCCTCCAGCGCAATTTAGAATGGGGCCAGAGGGCAATACAAATTGAGCACGGTGAAACTGTTATACGACCTGCAGTTGATAGACCTGGACATGGACGCCAAGAAGGCGGCTCTGGCCGACGTAACCGACCGTATAGGGCAGAGCGAGGCGCTGGATGAGGCCCGTGCCGCCGTCGCCGAGGAGGAGGACCGCCTCGCCGGGCTGGAAAGGGAACGGCGGGAGCGGGAAAGCGAGTCCGAAGACCTGCAGGCCAAGGCCGCCGTCGCCGAGGACAAGCTCTACGGCGGCAGCATAAAGAATCCCAAGGAGCTCTCCAGCATCCAGGAACAGCTGAAGAATTATCACGCCAAGATCAAGGACCTGGACGACAAGACGCTTAACATAATGGAGGAGATAGAGGCTGTCGAGCACGCGCTGGCCGCCAGGCGGGACGAGCTGGTGAAGATGGAGCAGGAGTGGCAGGCGGAGCAGGAATCGCTCAGGCGCGAGCAGTCCGAACTGAGCGCCATGCTGAGCGAGCTGGAGGGCAAGCGCAACGAGCTGGCATCCAGAATCGAGAAAGACATCCTGGACCTGTATCATGCGCTGCGTCACAAGCGGCAGGGGAAGGCGATAGCCAAGGTGGAGCAGGGGATATGCCAGGGGTGCCGCATCGCACTGCCAATGAGCGAGCTGCAGCGTGTGAAGACCGGCCAGAACATAGTGCAGTGCGGCAGTTGCGAGAGGATCCTCTATCTGAGCTAGGCGATGAGAGCGATCGGCTATTTCCGGGTGACCATCGATGCCGACAATGGGCTCCCGTCCACCATGGTGGAGCAGGAGCGCGGTTTCTCCCGCTTCTGCGCGGAACAGGGGCACGAGACGGCGACCGTCTTCGCCGACATGGACTCGGGCAACCGCATCAGCATGGACGAGTACCACAATATGATACGCTACATCCGCAAGCAGCCGGACCGGGTTATCGTTGTGTCCAAGAGCCTGAGCCACATACACCCCAACGTTCAGGAAGTGGCACGCTGCCTGCTGGAGATGGAAAGCCTCGGCGCCGCCGTCGCCCTGACCGACGGCGACATCGGCGACCCGCTGGAGGCCGCCATCCGCCTGTGGTCCGCCCAGCGCGAGGGCGAAGGCAGCGGGGAGCGGGTCAGACAAGCGATGAGGAGCAGGGCCATCCACGGCAAGGTCATGGGTAAACCGCCGTTCGGCTACCGTATCGGCGCCGACCAGAAGCTGGAGGTGGTCCCCGAGGAGGCCCGGACGGTGGAGCTGATCTACAAGCTGTACCTGCAAGACAGGATGGGCGTCCGCCTCATCGCCCGCCACCTCAACGAGCAGGGGATCACCACCCGTCGCGGCGGGCGGTGGAGCATCGTGGGCATCCGCGACATCCTGCGCAACAGGGCATATGTCGGCACCTACTCCCGTTTCGGGGTCAAGGTCCCCGACAGCCACCCGGCGATAATCCAGAACTATGTGTTCACCACGGTGCAGGAGAGGCTCAAATCGAACGTCAAAAGGGGGAAATCCCCACACCGGGAACCTTTCCTGTTAACCGGGCTGGTCTACTGCGGGTACTGCAACAACCGAATGATGGGAGTCAACCGCAACCAGACGTGGACCAGGAGCAGGGACAAGAAGCAGATGCAGAAGGGCTACCGCTATTACCAGTGTCAGTCGCGGGCTAACCAGAGCTTCTGCAGGTACAACACCCGCCAGGCGGACGTGCTTGAGAATTCGGTGCTCGCCGAACTGCGCAAGCTGAGCAACCCCGATGTCAGGGAGCAACTGGTGAAGCAGCCACCAGCGTCTACCGAATACAGCAAGGGTGAATGGCCTGAACTGGCCCGCAGGATGAAAGCCATCGACCGCAAGTTCCGCGGATATATGGATAAAGCCGCGCAGTGCGCCATGTCGCTGGATGAACTGCGTGCCGAGGGCGGGAACCTGGTTCGGGAGCGGCAGTTCCTGTCGCAGAGGCTGCATCTCTTTGATGCCGAAGTTAAGGGGGACATCACCGCGGAACAGCGGCGCGCAGCCGTGCTGGAGATGCTGGAACACATGCAGCAGCGCTGGGAATCGCTGGATATACACGCCAGAAAGGCCATGCTGCAGTATGTGATCGACCGTATCGTGGTATTCGACGAACGTGAAGAGGTCCGGCTGAGACTGTGACAGACACCAAACGCCTGACCATCTACAGCGACGGCGCCGCCATCCCCAACCCCGGCCCCTCCGGCATCGGCGCGGTGCT
>CAZYOO010000059.1:0-8652 GCA_964649185.1 uncultured Dehalococcoidales bacterium | reverse complement strand
TGTGGTACGCGATATGCGTCATCATCCGGCTTGACCGGGTGATCCAGAACAATCGTGGAACGTACTGGTTTGCCCGAGCAAGTCGGGCAATGACAGAAGGAAAGTGGTGCAGTCCGCCGCAGGCGGGTTTACTGCCGGGGTTTCAGGGGTGCCCCCTATATTTTTTAAATTCCCCTCAGTCAGCGTTAAGGAGAATCATGCACGACCTGTACTTGGAAGATATCCACGTCGGTGAGAAGATCATCGTGGGGCAGCACGTTGCCGATAAGGAGGGCATGATCGAGTTCGCCCGTCAGTGGGACCCGCAGGTGTTCCACCTGGATGAGGCGGCGGCGGGAACGCATCACGACGGCCTCCTTGCTTCCTCCAACTATACCATGTGCGTCGTCACCAGGGTGATCGGCCTCAACTGGAACATCAGAACCTTCGGCGTCATGGAGTACAAGGAGATACAGGTGCATGCGCCGGTGCGCCCGGGCGACGTCCTCACCGTTAGCATGGAGTGGGTGGACAAGCGCGCGTCGCGCAGCAAGCCCGACCGCGGCGTGGTCCTTTCGCGAATCGAGGTCCGCAACCAGCGCGACGAGCTGGCGCTCAGCTACGTATCCACGATAATGATGATGAAGCGCGGGGACGCGTAATAGGGGAGGAGAATAAAACGTCATCACACGGCTTGACCGGGTGATCCAGCGAGGGGGCAAACGACTCGGGGGAGGGGTTACTTAGGCTTGTACGCCTTCACCGTGATGCTGGCGATAGGAGCACCCACAGCGCGGGCAGCGTCCCCCTTGTTACGATCCAGAACGGCGTCTTGCTTCTCCAGGCCAACGAATCCGGCAGACCGAATCCGCTCCAGGTAATCATCTTCCTTTAAGGCGCCGGCCACGCACCCGGCCCACTGCACCAGGTCATCCCGTACCGACTGCGGGAGTTCGCCGTGGGTAACGATGTCGGAGACGCATATCCGTCCGCCCGGTTTCAAGGCTCGATAGGCCTCACGGAACACAGCGTCCTTATCCGTCGACAGGTTCACCACACAGTTGGAGATCACCACATCTACCGAATCGCTGTCGACGGGCATATGCTCCATCTCGCCCAGCCGGAACTCGACGTTGCCCAGCGACAACTGCTCAGCGTTAGCCCTTGCCAGCCGTATCATCTCCGGAGTCATGTCCAGCCCGATGACCCTGCCCTGCGGGCCGACCCGCTTCGCCGCCAGGAAGCAATCGAGTCCGCCGCCACTTCCCAGGTCGAGAACCACCTCTCCCTCCTGCAGCTCGGACAGGGCGATAGGATTACCACACCCCAGCGAAGGTATATTCGCCGCTATGGATTCAAGCTCACCCCTCGAATACAGCATCTGAGCACGAGTCCCGGTACCGGAACACCCGCAGCCGCAGCTCGACGACTCGGAAGGCGATGAACCACAGCAGGATGAAGCGTGCTGCTTAGCCAGTTCGGAATACAGTCCGCGGACCGCCTCTTTAATATCCTTCGAACGCTCTGTCCCCATTACATACCTCCATATCGATTCCTTTTAGACAAGCTCGGCCAGCCTCTCCCGAAGCCGGGCAGCCCTGTCCCGCTGAACCGCCAGCCGCTCCCGCTCCTTTTCCACCACGTGCTGCGGCGCCCGGGAGAGGAATTTATCGTCTTTAAGCCTGATTTCGAGGCGGGCGATATCGGCCTGATTTTCCGCGATCTCCCTCTCCAGCCGCATCCTCTCCGCATCCAAGTCGACCATGCCCGCCATCGGCAGTATGACCTCCGCCCCTTTCAGGACGATCGTTTTGCAGTTGTCCGGCCTGCCGTCGCCGGTGCCGATAACGGTCAGCGGCTTCACCCGCGCCAGTGCCTCGATGGCCTGGGCCTGAGCCTCGATAGCGGGCCTGGCATCATCTGCGGCCAGCAGGGCTTCGATCCATTTCGACGGCTCTACCTTGAACTCGGCACGCGTGTTGCGGATCGCCCGCACCACATCGATGACCACCTCCATGGCACTCTCCGCGGCGTCATCCAGAGCAGGCCCGTCAGCGACAGGGTAGGGGGCCATCATGATCGATCCCCCCATATCCCGGTCGATATGCCCCTTCAGGTTCTGCCATATCTCCTCGGTGATGAATGGCATGAAGGGGTGCAGCAGGCGCAGCGAGGTCTCCAGAACGTTCACCAGCACCGGCAACGGGGGGTTCTCACCCTGCAATCGCAGCTTGGCTATCTCGATATACCAGTCGCAGAACTCTCCCCAGACGAAATCGTGCACCTGGCGCTGCGCCTCGCCGAAATGGAAATCCCCCATCAGCTGATGCACGTCAGCGATCAGCCGGTTCATGCGGCTCAGTATCCAGCGGTCCTCCAGCGCCAGCCCATCGGGCGAAGGCTTGTCCGAGACTTTCTCGCTGATATTGCCCAGTATGAACCGCGACGCGTTCCACAGCTTGTTGGCGAAGTTGCGGGCGGCCTCCATCTTATCCGTGCTCAGCCGGATGTCGTTGCCCGGTGAGCTGCCGGTGGAGAGCGCGTGTCGCAGGGCATCGGTGCCGTACTGGTCGATCAGCTTGAGCGGGTTGAGCACATTGCCCTTGACCTTGCTCATCTTCTCACCCTTATCGTCGCGGATCAGGCCGTGCAGGTACACGGTATGGAACGGTATCTCGCCGGTGTTTTCCAGCCCCATCATAATCATCCGAGCCACCCAGAAGAACAGGATGTCATAGCCCGTCTCCATCACCGATGTGGGATAGAAATAGCCCAGGTCTTCGGTATCATCAGGCCACCCCAGCGTGGAGTGGGGCCACAGCGCCGAGCTGAACCAAGTGTCGAGCACATCGGGGTCCTGCTCCAGCTTGGACGAGCCGCATTTGGTACACCCGCCCGGGTCATCGACGCTGACGATGACTTCGCCGCAGTCGCCGCAGTACCACACCGGTATGCGGTGGCCCCACCACAGCTGGCGGCTGATGCACCAGTCCTTGATGTTCTCCAGCCAGTTGAGGTACACCTTGGTGAAGCGCTCGGGGATTATCCTGATGCGTCCGTCGGTCACCGCATCTATTGCCGGTATCGCCAGCGGGGCTATCCTGACGAACCACTGCTGGCTGACCCACGGCTCGACGGCGGTTCCGCAGCGGCAGCAGTGGCCCACCGAGTGCTGGTGCGGCTCCACCTTCACCAGCAGCCCCTCGCTCTCCAGCCGGGCGACCAGCTGCTCACGGCAGGCGTAGCGGTCGGCTTTATCATAGGGGCCCGCATTCTGGTTCATCGTCCCGTCGGGGTTAAGGATATTGACCGTCGGCAGGCCGTGCGCCTGACCCACCTCGAAGTCCACCGGGTCGTGCGCCGGCGTTATCTTGACCGCGCCGGTGCCGAAGGCAGGGTCGACCGCATCGTCGGCGATTATCGGTATCTCCCTGCCGATGACCGGCAGTATCGCCGTCTTGCCGACCACACCCTTGTGTCGTTTATCCTGCGGGTTGACCGCCACTGCGGTATCTCCGAGTATGGTCTCGGGGCGCGTGGTGGCCACGGTGATGAAGTCATCGCCGCCTTTCAGGTGATAGCGAACGTACCAGAAGTGGCCGGGCGTATCCCGGTACTCCACCTCCAGGTCGGAGATGGCGGTCACGCAGCGCGGGCACCAGTTGATGATCCGCTCCCCGCGGTAGATCAGACCCTTATGATATAAACGTGCGAATGTGGTGCGAACCGCCCGCGACGGGCCCTCGTCCATGGTGAAGCGCTCCCGGCTCCAGTCGCAGGAGGTGCCCAGGCGCTTGTGCTGCTCCGCGATGTTGTGCCCGTATTTGCGCTTCCACTCCCACACCCGCTCCAGGAACTTATCACGACCCAGCGCCTGCCTGGTGGTCCCCTCCTTGGCCAGCGCCTGCTCAACAACGAACTGCGTGGCGATGCCGGCATGGTCCATTCCGGGCAGCCACAGGGTAGGTTCGCCCTTCATGCGGTGCCATCGCGCCATGATGTCTTCAAGCGTGGCGGTGAGAGCGTGGCCCAGGTGCAACTCCCCGGTGATGTTCGGCGGGGGCATAATGATTACGAAGGGCTGCTTCTGGCGGTCGATGGCGGGGGTGAAGTAACCCCGGTCCATCCAGAATTGATACCACCTAGTCTCTACTGTATGCGGATCGTACGCTTTGGGTATCTCTGACAGGTTGCGGCTCATCTGCTCGCTTTTTTCTTGCCTTTAGATTTTACGGGCTCCGTCTTCGGCAGCAGCGCCACCACCCGGTCCAGTATCCTGTCGGCCACCTCCGATTTGGGCAACAGGGGCAATTTTTTTACCTTGTCATCACGGTCGATGAGCACCACCTTATTGGTCTCCGCATCGAATCCGCTGCCGGCGACAGTGATATCGTTGGCCACGATAAGGTCTAGGTTCTTGCTGTGAAGCTTGGACTTGGCGTTCTTCACCAGGCTCTCGCTCTCCGCAGCGAACCCCACCCGGATACACTTGCCCTGCACCTCGCTCAGTATGTCCGGGTTCTCCGCCAGCTCCAGGCTGAAGGCTTCCGCCCCCTTCTTGATCTTCGCCCGCGCCGCCTCCTTGGGACGGTAGTCCGCGGGGGCAGCGGCCATGATGATGGCATCGGCACCGGCGGCAGCCTCCACAAAGGCGTCCCGCATCTGGATGGCAGTCTGCACATTGAACAGCTTTACACCTACCGGCGGTATGAGCGCAGTGGGGGCGCTGACCAGCACCACCTCGGCACCGCGGTCGCGAGCCGCCTCAGCGATGGCATACCCCATCCTGCCCGAAGAGCGATTGGTGATGTGCCGCACCGGATCCAGCGGCTCCTGCGTCCCGCCGGCGCTGACCACCACCTTCCTGCCCGCCAGATCGCCACCCCGCCCCAGTATCTGATGCACCATGCCCCGTATCTCGTCGACATCGGAGAAGCGGCCGGCTCCCCAACCACCGGAGGCCAGGCGCCCTACGGACGGGCCAACGAAATCGATATCACGTGCCTCGAGCCTGGCGATATTCTCCTGAGTGATACGATTCTCATACATATTGGTGTGCATCGCCGGGGCAATGAGCACCGGCGCCCTGGAGGCCAGCACGGTGCAGGTCAATACATCGTCGGCGATCCCCATCGCCAGCTTGGCGATGATGTTCGCTGTTGACGGAGCGATCACTACCAGGTCGGCCTGCTCGGCCAGTGATATGTGCCAGTCGCGCTGCCCCGAATGCGGTCCGAACATGCCGGTGACAACGGGCTGATCCGTCACCCGTTGAAAGCTCAGCGGCCTGACGAACTCCTGAGCCGATTCGGTCATCACCACGATGACACGCGCCCCATCCTGGGTGAGCTTGCTGGCCAGGTCCACCGCCTTGTAAACGGCGATACTGCCGGTCACCCCCAGCACTATGGTCTTATCTCTGACCATATCACTTCTCCTCCCGATTCATCTCATGAATCAGCCGCAATCCGATGAGCGTTAGATGCATGTTCACCATATCTATCTTTTTCGTCTGAGGCGCGATCACCCGGGCCAGCCCGCCGGTGGCCACCACATAGGCATCGCCCCCCAGTTCTTTCTTCATGCGAGCCACCAGGCTCTCGATAAGCCCAACGTAGCCGAATATTATGCCCGACTGCATAGCACTGACGCTGTTCTTGCCGATGGCGTTCTCGGGCGGCACCAGTTCCACCCGCGGCAGTTTGGATGCGCGCTCGAACAGCGCCTCCGCCGAGATGAGGATGCCGGGGGCGATCGAGCCTCCCAGATAATCCCCCTCCTTGGAGACCGCGTCGAAGGTGGTCGCCGTGCCGAAGTCGATAACGATAACCGGCTTGCCGTAGAGATGGTGCGCCGCCGCCGAGTTCACCACCCGGTCGGCGCCCACCTCGCGGGGGTTATCGGTGCAGATGCGGACGCCGGTCTTGACCCCCGGTCCCACAACCAGCGGGGGAGTCTTCAGATAGCGCTGGCATAGCCTCTCGATGATGGTCAGCAGCGGCGGCACCACACAGGCCACGCTGATGTGATCGATGTCTGATAGCTCGAGCCCCTCTTTCGGTAACAGGTTGCTGAGGAGGACATCGTACTCATCCGCCGTCTTGTTGAGATCGGTGGCGATATTCCAGGTGGCACGCAGGGTCTCTCCCTCGAAGATGCCGAGGGCAATGTTGGTGTTCCCTACATCTATGGTGAGTAACACTTCAGCCTTCCTTGATATTCTTAATCGCCCGTGGCAGGACCGGCAGCAGATCGCCGGCCACCATGCCGGCATCGCCCATCTCCTCCCGCACCATCTGCCCGGCGGCACCTTGGAGGTAAACCCCGCAGGCGGCAGCGGCGGAATAGGGCAGCCCCTGCGCCAGCAGCCCGGCGATAATCCCGGCAAGCACATCCCCCGTGCCCGCCGATGCCAGTCCGGCATTTGTTGACGAGCTGACCATGGCGCTGCCGTCAGGCGAGGACACCACGGTATGAGCCCCCTTCAGCACCACCGTCTTTCGCCACTCCTTGGCCGCGCCCCGCGCCACTTGGAGCCTGTCCTTGCAGTTCTCACCGACGGGGTGCCTGGTGAGCCTTTTCATCTCCCCCGGATGGGGGGTAAGTACGGCATCTCGCTCCAGCATCCGCCACCAGTGCGCAGTCTGCGACATGGCATTGAGGGCGTCTGCGTCCAGCACCAGCGCCGGGGAGAGCGACGGGGGCATCTCCATCAACGAGGCCATTACGAAGGACTGCACCTCGGGATGCTGGCTCAACCCGCACCCCATAAGCAGAACATCATAGTCTATCAGCCGCTCGTGTAGCACCTTTGACGCCCCACCGCCGATGAACCCCGGCGTGGACTCGGGCAGGGGCGCATAGGTAACCTCGGTCAGCTTCGCCGCCAGGATCGGCTGGAGGCTGCGGGCGCAGGCCAGCGTGACCAGCCCGGCACCAACCCTCATCGCCGCTTCGCAGGCAAGATAAGCCGCCCCGATGTAATTGATCGACCCGGCGCAGACCAGCACCTTCCCGAAGCTCCCTTTGTGCGCCCCCCCGGATCTGGCGGGCAGCATTGTCCTCACATAATTATCGGTGATCAGCTCGGTGGCGACACCGGCAGCCAGGTCTGACGGTATGCCGATATCGGCAACCACCAGGTCGCCTGCAAGGTCGCGCCCGGGGAAAGAGAACAGCCCTACCTTGGGGTATCCCAGCGTGACCGTCAGGTCTGCGGCGAGGCATACCGGGTCAGCATCCCCGGTATCGGCATCCAGCCCGGAGGGCAGGTCTACCGCCACCACGTCCGGACCATGGTGATGGCCCTTGACCGCCCACACCCGGGTGATGATATCCTTGATTACCCCTTCCAGTGGACGCAGCTTGCCGGTACCGAATATGGCATCGATGACCACATCGCAGGAAGCGAGTATCTTGTCCAGCGCTTCAAAACCCTTGTCGTCGTCCGCTACGGTGACCGCTATCCCGCGGTCTACCACTATGCCATAGTTCGAATCGTCCTCCTTGCGCCGGCGGCAGAGGTAGACGTTCAGCCTCGCTCCCCAGTCGTGGAGGTGCCGCGCCGCGACCAGGCCATCGCCGCCGTTGTTGCCCGGGCCCACCAGAACTACGATTTCCCGGCCCACAGCACCGCCTAGCCACTCGTTCACCTGCTGGGCGATAGCCAAGCCCGCGTTCTCCATCAACACCGATGGCGGCACCCCCCGCTTGTCGCAGCGGCGTTCGAGCTCCACCATCTCCTTCACGGTAACTATCTTCAATCGCTTCCCCCGATGACCGTAGCGAGGGCGTAGTCCCTCGAATGGGAAAGGCTGATAGCCACCTCTCCCAGCCCCAGCTCCTCGGCCCTGCGCCGCGCCCCGCCGTAGAGATGCACCAGCGGCTTGCCGTCGGGATTTGGCAAAACCTCGATCTCCCTCCAGCCGACCCCCTTGATACCGGTGCCCAGGGCCTTCATCACCGCCTCCTTAGCGGCGAAGCGGGCAGCCAGTTCGGGGATACGGTTGCGGCAGTGATCGCGCTCCGCATCGGTATAGACCCGCTTGAAGAAACGCTCGCCCCAGCGGGCGGCCGCCGCCTCGATACGGTCGATCTCTACCAGATCAACGCCAAGATGATACATAAACGACCCAGCCATAGTATATCACATTCTAACACCACTCAAAATATTCTCCCGGGCAGCTATGGCTAGAGAAAAAAATCACAATGTTATTGATTTTCGCTGCAAGTCATGGTATAATCACCACTTGGGCTTAAGTCCCAATTGCATATGATATACGTGTCCCTGATCAGTTACACCCCTGATCCCGAGCGCACGAACGCCGCTGCTATTCGTATTTCCACTTCACCTGTCAGCGCCACCGCGATTACCATGAAGACCATGGCGGAGACCACCTTTCAACCGTTAAATATCTACAATTGGCCCGAAATATCTGGATCGACAATACCCGCTTCACCCCTCACGTCCATGGTGGAAGCCGAGTAAAAACAGCGAATAGGGAGTAGAAAGGAGTTTACATAATATGACTGCACAGATCATCAAAGGGGCTGAGATAGCAAAGGAGATCCGTGCCGAGTTGAAAACCAAGGTGGATGAACTGAAGGAGAAGGGCATAACCCCCGGCCTGTTCATCATCCGCGTAGGGGAGGACCCGGCCTCTGTTTCCTACG
>CAZYOO010000058.1:0-8671 GCA_964649185.1 uncultured Dehalococcoidales bacterium | reverse complement strand
CGTATGCTGGCCGCCAGGCACCCTGAGATCAAACTGAAGACATAGCTGCTGGGCCGGCGGGCGCATCGATGGCGGGCACTGGATAACCCGGGAGGCGGACATAGAAACCATTCCGGTCTATGTGCTTGGGGGGACGATATTGCAGCTGGCGGCTCCGGCGCAATGCACTTAACGCTAGAATGTTCACCCCCACATACTTGGGGAACACGTTATAAGCCATCAGATTCGCAATCACTTGCAAAACGCAATAGCGGGCCACCAACCGTTACCAATCCACCGGACTATTGCATTTCCCCTGTCTCTGTGGCAAGATTGAGACGAAATCGGGACAGGATGTGACCATGTATAAAAAAGTACTCGTTCCTCTAGACGGCTCGGAGCTGGCCGAGACGGTATTCGCCTACGCCAAGGAACTGGCAGGCAGGATGGGGCTGGAGCTGATATTCCTCCACGTCTGCGCCCCCGAAGAGCGCGAGTTGCTGCCCATGCGCCGTGCCTACGTGGAACACGCCGCCGACGTCGCCCGCTGCGAGGCCGAGGAGATGCAGGAGAAGGACGGGATCAAGCCCGAATGCGAGGTGGTGCCGGCGCAGGCAGAGGTGGCGGTGGGTTACCCCGCCGAGGAGATACTGCGATACGCCGAGGCACACAAGGCGGACCTCATCCTGATGGCCACCCACGGCCGCTCCGGCATCAAACGCTGGGCCATGGGCAGCGTGGCCGACAAGGTGCTGCGCACATCCCAGATACCGGTATGGCTGGTGCCGGCGCATGCCTCCTTGGAGGCAACCCGCGAGGGGCTGGCGACGAGGCGCATCCTGGTGCCGCTGGACGGCTCCAAGCTGGCGGAGTCGGTGCTGCCCCACGTGGAGACGCTGGCCGGGCAGCGCGGCATCGATAAGGCGGAGGTGACCCTGCTCCGCGTGTGCAAACCCTCGGTCATATCGTTCGAGTACACCGGATCAGGCGTGCCCGCAAGCCGCAAGAAACAGGCCGACGAGGAGCTGGCCGACTGCAAGCGCACCACCGAGCGTTACTTCGCCAGGATACGCATACGCCTGGAGAAGGGCGGCATGAACACGCGGGCGGTGGTGCTGGAGGGCGAGCCCGCCGACGAGATCATCGGGCACGCCGCCTCGAACAGCTACGACCTGATAGTCATGGCCAGCCACGGGCGCTCGGGGATCAGCCGCTGGGCCTACGGCAGCGTCGCCGGCAAGGTGCTGATGGGCATCGCCATCCCGATACTGCTGGTGAGGCCGGCGAAGCCCGCCCGCGGCGAGCTGGATAAATACAGGACCACGGTCAAGCTCAGGGACGGCTCCCTGATGCGGCTGCGCCCGATCAAGTGCGGGGACGATAAGAAGCTGGCCGCCCTGTTCTACCGCCTCAGCCCCGACACCGTCTACCTGCGGTTCCACAGCCCGCTGACCCAGATGTCTAAAAAAGAGGTGAGGCGCTTCTGCACCGTGGACTACGATGACAGCTTCGCAATGGTGGCCACCACCGGAGAGGGCCGGAGGGAGCGCATCGTGGGCGTGATCCGCTACTACCGCCTCCCGCCGGGCGATGTGGCCGAGACCGGCATCGTGGTGGAGGATTCCTATCAGGGCAAGGGCATCGGGGGCCACCTCATCAAGCAGATAGCCGCCATAGCCCGGGAGAAGGGCATACGGATGCTACAGGGAGAGGTGCTGCCCGGCAACCAGGCGGTGATGAAGCTGGTGAAGAACAGCGGGTTCAAGGTGGGCCGCGAGCTGGACAGCGGCGTTTACCGCGTCATCCTGCACATCGGGTAACGATACGACGCCTACTGCGCCTTATCCGTATCATCCTTAGGCTCTTCGGCCTCAGAGACCGCCTGCTTGATGTGCTCTATGTACTCGTAGAGGGCGTTAGTGGTCGATTTGAGCAGTTCGATCTCCTCCGCCGACAGGTCTTCCAACTGCTCCAGGTTGTATTCAATGGTATCAACGATCTGCCTGACCGGGCGCCTCATCGGCCGCACGAAATAGGTGGTGATGACGGCAACTATCGTCCCGAAGAATATAATCGAACCGATAACGATCCAAACGCCACCCACAATCTGCGCGGTGCCGGAAAGCGGCGTATCCGCTATTCCAGCGGTGGAGAAAGCGGCTATCCCCCAGTAAAGCGCCCTACCATAGGAGGTTATAGCCGTGCCTTCAACACCCTGCTCAGCAAAGTAAACCCCCGCCGCGAAAAGCAACCAAAGCACGACCAGCAGATAGACCATCTTCAACAAAGGCGTCTGCGCTATAAGATCCTGGAGAAACCGGACATACCTCGACCTCGACGCTAACCGCAATGTCATCCGAGGCCTAACCCTCCTGCGTAGCACCTCATCCCCCGGTCGTATTCTAGAGACCGGATCGAAATCCCTCTTCTCCCTCATGCTTCCCTCTTTCCACTCAGATCGGCAAAGCGCTCGGGCGCCACATTACCCTCGATGCTAAGCGATTCTGAATCATTGCGTACGTTTTTGACAGTGAGATCTCTGCTGAAATACCTCGTTTGCAAACTACGCCTGAAGCCATCCACCGCCTACTGCAGGAACGCTATCAGCAGGCCGGCCACGGTAGCCGAGCCGATAACGCCGGCCACGTTGGGCCCCATGGCGTGGGGCAGCAGGAAGTTCTGCGGGTTTTCGCGCAGCCCTTCGGTGTGCACCACCCGCGAGGCCATGGGCACCGCGGAGACGCCCGCCGCACCGATGAGCGGGTTGACCTTCCCCTTGGTGAGCCGACACATCAGCTTGCCCATCAGCACGCCGGCGGCCGTCCCGAAGCCGAAGGCGAACAGCCCCAGGGCGAATATCACCAGCGTCTGCACGCTGAGCACCCGGTCCGCTATCATCTCGGCGCCCACCACCAAGGCGAGGAAGATGGTGACGATGTTTATCAGTTCGCCGCCCGCCGTCTTCGACAACCGCTCGGTGACTCCGCACTCGCGCAGCAGGTTGCCGAACATCAGCATCCCGATAAGCGGCGCCGCCTTGGGCAGGAACAGGACTACGAGCACGGTTATCACGATGGGGAACAGGATCAGCTCCTGCCTGGAGACCTTGCGCGGGCTCTCCATGACGATGGCCCGCTCCTTCGATGTGGTGAGCAGGCGCATGATAGGCGGCTGGATGATGGGCACCAGCGCCATGTAGGAGTAGGCAGCGATGGCTACCGGCCCCAGCAGCTCGGGGGCCAGCAGCACCGAGGTGAAGATCGCCGTGGGTCCGTCCGCACCGCCGATGATGCCGATGGTGCCCGCCTCCGGCATGGAGAAACCGGCGGCCAGGGCGATGAACAGGGCGGCGAAGATGCCGCACTGCGCCGCCGCGCCGAGGAAGAACGTCTTGGGGTTGGACAGCAGCGGGCTGAAGTCGGTGAGCGCCCCGATGCCGAGGAAGATCAGCGGGGGAAAGATGGCCAGGTGCACCCCCAGCCCCAGGTAGTTGAGCAGGCCGCCCTCCTCCATCAGGCCGGTCTGGGGGATGTTGGCCAGTATTATGCCGAAGCCTATGGGGATCAGCAGCAGGGGCTCGTAGCGCTTCCGTATCGCCAGGTAGATGAGTACCCCGGCGACGATGAACATCACGATGTTGCCCCAGTACAGCCCGGCGTAGCCCGTGCCCTGGAAGAACTCTACAATGCGGTCGAGCATTCCCTATCCACTGATGGCGATCAGCGGTGCTCCCTTCTTAACATATGCCCCCTCCGCCACGAAAACTTGTTTTACGCTGCCGTCGCCGGGAGCCGATAGCTCGTAGAGCATCTCCCACTCCTCCAGCATGAGCAGGACATCGCCGCACTGCACCTTATCACCGACGCTTACCCTGATAGCGG
Source organism: uncultured Dehalococcoidales bacterium (assembly GCA_964649185.1). Lineage (GTDB taxonomy): Bacteria > Chloroflexota > Dehalococcoidia > E44-bin15 > E44-bin15 > CAYUWM01. The sequence continues at coordinate 4,811 of CAZYOO010000058.1, read as the reverse complement.
ATACCCTGGCCGGCATGGGGGCAGCGATGGTCACTTCGACAGCCGTAGCCACCTCAGCCGATCGCTTCATAGTAGCCCCCGCAACCTGCGCCCCTCCCCCGCTGCGGGCCGCCAGCCACTGCAGTGCGCGGGTCAGCCCCATGAAGCCGAAGGAGATAAGAAGAAGCGCCCCCAGCGCGATCACCGTCAGCTCGAGGGCACCTGTATAGCCTTCCATCTTCGATTCCTAACGATAGTGTTCGCCTAGTTTATACCTTTTGGGAACGGAAGTAAAGGGCATTTCCGCCCTTTCCCGCCATTTATGTACCCCCGTCCAGTTCAGAAGAAGCGCAAACCGAGGGGAATCAGCCCTTGACCACGCCGATGGGCCTCAGCCTGGCCACCCTGCGCGAGATCCCGGCCCGGTGGGCCACCTCCACCACCTGCGCCACGTCCTTGTACGCCTCCGACGCCTCCTCAGCCAGCGAGGCCATGCTCCCCGCCCTGACGGTGATGCCCTTCCTCGCCATCCGCTGGGCGACGTCGATGCCGCGCAGGCTCTTCTTGGCCGCCGCCCGGCTCTGCACCCTGCCCGCCCCGTGGCAGGTGGAGCCGAAGGTCTCTTCCATCGCCAGCTCGGTGCCCACCAGCACGTAGGAGTAGCGCCCCATATCGCCGGGGATGAGCACCGGTTGCCCGATGCCGGCGTAGATTGCGGGCAGCTCGGGACGCCCCGCGGGGAAGGCGCGGGTGGCCCCCTTGCGGTGCACGCACAGCTCGGTCTTACGACCGTCGATCTCGTATCGCTCCATCTTGGCGATATTGTGCGCCACGTCGTATATCATCTCCATGCCCAGCTCCCGCGGGCCCATGCGGAACACCCGCATGAACGACTCGCGGGCCCAGTGGGTGATGCACTGGCGGTTAGCCCAGGCGTAGTTGGCGGCGGCGGCCATCGCTGCGAAGTATGCCTGACCCTCGGGGGACTTGACCGGGGCGCAGGCCAGCTGGCGGTCGGGCAGGTCTATGCCGTATCTGGCGACTGCCGCACCCATGGCCTTCACGTGATCATCGCATACCTGATGCCCCAGCCCCCGCGAGCCGGTGTGTATCAGCAGCATCGCCTGCCCCACGCCCTCGATGCCCATCACCGATGCCGCCGACGGCTCGTATATCTCATCCACTATCCCCACCTCCAGGAAATGGTTGCCGGCACCCAGCGTCCCCAGCTGGGGCCCGCCGCGCTGCTTGGCCTTGGCGCTCACCCGCTCCGGATCGGCGTCCTGCATGCGGCCGCCCTCTTCGGTCACCTCCAAATCCCGGCCCTCGCCGTAGCCGCGCTCCACCGCCCACCGCGAGCCCTTCCGCAGCACGTCATCCACCTCCCGCTCCTTCAGCCTCAGCTTGCCCTGCGAGCCCACGCCCGAGGGCACATTGCTGTAGAGCGCGTTCACCAGCTGCTCGATCCTGGGGGTCACCTGCTCCTCGGTGAGGCCGGTGCGCAGCAGTCGCACCCCGCAGTTGATATCGAAGCCCACGCCCCCCGGCGATATCACCCCGTCCGACACCCTGGTGGCCGCCACCCCGCCGATGGGGAAGCCGTAGCCCCAGTGGATATCGGGCATCGCCAGCGAGCGCGAGACGATGCCGGGGAGGAAGGCGACATTGGCCACCTGCTCCATCGCCTCCTCCTCCGCGATGTGCTCCAGCATCTCCTCGTCGGCGTATATCAGGCCGGGGACCCGCATCCCCTTCTTGTAGCCCTGCGGTATCTCCCACCGGTAATCGTCTATCTTGTTCAGCAACTTCGACCCGGCCATCATATCACCCCCTAGATATCGAACAGCACCTGCACCCGGCAGCCGTCTTCCCCCTGTTCCACCCGCAGCATGTGGTAAGTCGCCGCCTTGACGCCTGTCTTTATATCGTGGCGCCGGGGGTCGATCCTCTCACCGAAGCAGGCGGCCTTCAGCTTCTTCTCGCCCAGCCCGGCGATATCGAAGCGGCTGAACAGCACGCCTTCGACCTCGAACAGGTATATCAGCTCGCTGAGCCAGGCCACCAGCAGCTCCTCCCGGTTGTCCGCCGTCACCTCGACATCGTGGCGAACGTCCTCGCCAACGCTGTCGATATCGGTAATCAGGCTGAACAGGCCGTACGCTGCGTTGGCGAACGCCTCCCGCAGGTCCGTGCCGTAGGCGGCGATGCCCACGTCGGCGGTGTGCTCTATAATCTCGAACTTATTCCTCATTCTCAGTGCCCTATTATACCCAAAACGGTGTTGAAATTGTATTGACACAGCACTACCTTAACATTAAGCTATACTCGGAGGATATTGCGCTGAGATTCCCCTTCATCCCCAAGGAAGAGAAGTTCTTCGACCTGCTGGAGGAGAGCGCCCGCAACGTGGTGCTGGCAGCCACCAAACTGGCCGAGCTCATCGAGATATGGGACAACGTACCCCAGCGCGTTCAGGAGATCAAGAGCATCGAGCACCACGGCGATGAGATCACCCACCGCATAGTCGCCCAGTTGCACGCCACCTTCGTCACCCCCATCGACCGCGAGGACATCGCCCACCTCGCCGAGCGCCTGGACGACGTCCTCGATTTCATCGATGAGGCCGCATCCAGCATGCTCATCTACTGGGTGGACAAGCCCACGGAGAAGGCGCAGGATCTGTCGAAGATCATAGTGAAGATGGCCACCGAAATCAGCGAGGCCATCCCCAAGCTGCGCCGCAGCAAGCAGATGAAGGAGCTGCCCCCGTGCTGCATGGAGGTGAACCGGCTGGAGAACGAGGCCGACGCCATCGTGCGCTCCGCCGTGGCCGGGCTGTTCCACGACAAGGATATTAGTGTTATCGATGTGATCAAGTGGCGCGAGATCTATGAGTACATGGAGACCGCCACCGACCGCTGCGAGGACATCGCCAACGTCCTCGAAGGGGTCATGATAAAGCGTGCCTGAGTTTTAACTTGTTCGTACTGGTAATGATCCTCGCCGTCGGCTTCGCCGTCGTGAACGGCTTCAACGATTCCGCCAACGCCATCGCCACCGTAGTCGGCACCCGCGTCCTCTCCCCGGTCAAGGCCGTAGCCATGGCGGCCGTGCTCAACTTCGTCGGCGCCGCCACCGGGCTCGCCGTGGCCTACACCATCGGCAAGGGCATAGTGTCGCCGGAGGTCCTCGACTACAGCGTCATGCTCGCCGCCCTGTCGGCGGTCATCATCTGGGGCACCGCTGCCACCCGCCTCGGCCTGCCGGTTAGCATCAGCCACTCCTTCATCGCCGGGCTTATCGGCGCCGGAATCGCCGCCGCCGGCAGCGTATCCATAGTGTGGAACACCTTCTACCGGGTGCTCTCCTCGGTGGCCATCGCCCCGGCGCTGGGCTTCGCCGGAGGGCTGCTGGTGATGGTGGCCCTTATGTGGATACTGCGGCGCACCGCCCCGCTGCGTATCGAGGGCACCTTCAGCAAGCTGCAGATACTGTCCGCCGCCTTCATGGCCTACAGTCACGGCAAGAACGACGGGCAGATGCCCATCGGCATCATGGCCATGGCGCTGATGATACATACCGGCGCTGCCGAGTTCGATATCCCCTTCTGGATCGTCGGCCTGTCCGCCGTCTCTATATCGCTGGGCACCGCCTTCGGCGGCTGGCGGGTGATCCGCACAGTGGGGGTCAGGATAACCGCCCTCAGGCCGGTTCACGGCTTCGCCGCCGAGACGGCGGCCGCCGGCGTGGTGGAGGCCGCCTCGGCGCTCGGCATCCCGGTGAGCACCACCCATTGCATCAGCTCCTCCATCATGGGCGTGGGCGCCACCAGGCGCCTGTCGGCGGTGCGCTGGGGCGTGGCCCGCAGCATCGTCCTCGCCTGGGTGCTTACATTCCCCATCTGCGGCGGCATCGGCTGGCTGCTGGGCTCCATAATCTAGCCCCGACCGACTGCGATTAAGTCCGCCGCAGCTCGAACACCACCGGGTTGGCCGGGTCGGGGCAGGCCACGGTGGCCTTGTCCGGGTCGCTCTCCCAGGGGAACGTGCCGCCGAACTGCAGCACGCTGGCGAAGGGGAACAGCGTGTAGAACGCCCACGCACACATCCCCGGCGGGGTGTGGTCCCCGATGACGAACTCGTCGCCGACCCTGTGCCCCGCCTCGCAGGTGCCCTTTTGCGATATCACTCTGGCGATAACTTCAGCCATTCTATCCTCCGATCAGAACAGGTACGTCCCCGACGGCGGCTCCAGCCCCTTGTGCTTCTGCAGCGCCGCGCTGAGGTACTCGCCGACGAGTATCAAATCTTCGAGCGGCAGGTAGGCGGAGCAGGCGGCATCGTACAGGATGTTGCCCGAGGGAGCTAAGCCCTCCTCGCCGAGGTACAAAACGGCGGCGATGGTCACCTTGGGCAGCGCTTGGAACCCGTAGGCGGCGTCCCCGCTGATGTCCAGCGCAGTGCCGCCCAGCGATTCGCACGCCGCCCTGAAGCCGTCGAGGTCCTCGCCGAAGGCCTGCACCATGGGGTTCACCGCCATCTGCTGGAACACCCCGCCCGCCGAAAGCCCGTCGGGGAGCTGGCGGAAGGCGATCCAGCGGCTGCCGTCTCCCCCCTGCACGCACACCGAGCGCACCCCGCCCGAGCGTATCAGGTAGTGCAGCAGGGTGAACTGTATCATGTTGGGCGGCGGCACCACCAGCCCTTCCTCCATCACCTCGATATCGGGGAGGCTGACGGTGAAGGTGCGGTTGAAGAACCGCAGGCGGAAGCGGCCGTCCGCGTACTCCGCGCCGCTGTTGGCGGCGACCTCTTGCGGGTCCAGCGCCTTCA
>CAZYOO010000057.1:0-9218 GCA_964649185.1 uncultured Dehalococcoidales bacterium | reverse complement strand
AAGCGGCTGGAGGAATCGGGCAAGGCGAAGGCCGCATAGGCCGATGGCAGGCGAAGCGCTCGAACGGCTCAAGAACGGCCTGCTCGACCTGGACATGCAGGGCGCGGTCGCGGCGGCTGCATCGATAGCCGACGGCGGCGACAGCGTCGCGGTCAAGGGCGCGGTGGACGCGGTGGCCGATGCTCTCCACACCATCGGCAGGCGGTTCCAGGAGGGCGAGTGGTTCCTCGCCGAGCTGGTGTACGCCGGCGAGATCGCCAAGGAGGTGATGAGCCTGCTGTCGCCGCTGATGGACGCCGGCGACTCGGGAGCGGCGGGGACGGTGGTGGTGGGCACCGTGGCCGGAGACCTCCACGACCTGGGCAAGAACATCTTCATCAACTACGCCAAAAGCGCCGGCTTCTCCGTCATCGACCTCGGCATCGACGTGCCGTGCGACAGGTTCATCGCCGCGGTGAAGGAACACCGGCCGCTGGCGCTGGGCATGTCCTGCCTGCTGACCTCCACCGAGGCCGAGATCGGCAGAGTGATCGAAGCGCTCAAGGAAGCGAACCTCAGGGACACGGTGAAGGTCATCATCGGCGGGGCGGCGCTCACCGCTGGTTTCGCCCGGCAGGCGGGTGCCGACGCCTTCGCCCCCGACGCCGTCACCGGCACCGACATCATCCGGCAGTGGAGCGCCGTGTGATGGACTTCAGGGAGCGCATCCTGACGGCGATGGAGCACGAGGAGCCGGACCGGGTGCCGGTCATGGGGCTGATCATGGACCCGGCCACCGTCGACCGCATACTTGGCAGGCGGCCCGCCGACCTCGTCGGCATGCTGCAGAACCCCGACCTCGCAGAGGGCATCGTCTCCACTATCAACACCAACGAGGCGTGGAACAGCTTCTACTACGGCAACACCGCCGGTGCGCTGGAGAGCGCCATGACGCTGGGCTTCGATGCCAACTGGACCATATACGCCCAGATGAAGCTGCACCGCGACCCGCAGTCGGCGCTGGGCTACGCCTATTACGACCCCTTCGGGCGGGCGTGGGAGCTCAGCCGCGCCGGGGACGGCAGCACCGCGGTCAACTACAGCCGGGCGCTGTGCCCCACCGAGGAGCAGTGGGAGGCATGGGTGCAGCGCAACGCCGCGCTGTTCGATACGATGGTCGATAACACCGCCGCCTTCCATAAGAGGCTGGTGGAGGAATACGGCGACCGCATCCTGCCCGCGGGCTATGCCGCCCCGGGTATATTCGAGAACAGCTGGCAGCCCATCGGATTCGTGAACTTCACCCGCTTCATCTACGAGAAGCCCGATTTCGTCAGGCGGGTCATTCGGTTCCACACCGACCTCTACCTGCGCACCATGGAGGCGGTGATGCGGTCCGGCGTGGAGGTGGTGCTCGGCGGGGACGACCTGGGGCACAAGACCGGCCCCATGCTGCGCCCCGAGCTCATCGAGGAGTTGCTGGGGGAGAGCTACCGCCGCGTCTCCGAGCTGGTGCACCGATCGAACCGGAAGCTCATCTGGCACTCCTGCGGCAACGTCTATAAACTGCTGGACATGTTCATCGACTGGGGCTTCGACGGCATCATCACCATGGAGCCGACGGCGGGCATGGAGCTGGGCAGGGTGCGGGAGATGGTGGGCCACCGCCTGGTGCTGGTAGGCAACCTGGACGTGTCCTACCTGCTGGTGAAAGGTACTCGCGAGGAGGTGGAGGAGGCGGTGCAACGGGCGATACGCGATGCCGCCGCCGGCGGGGGCTACATCCTCTCCGCCTGCCACTCTCACCCTTATGTCGACGGCACCCGGCTGGGATGGATGGTGGAGGCGGCGCACAAGCACGGCAAGTATCCAATCGATTCCTAGCTGCTTTAGCCCTTTGCCCCCCGAAATGATTTACATGGCGGCCCCGTTATGTTATAATTCACATCTTGTAATGGAGAAAGAGAAGAAACAGGCAGTCATCGAGGGTTTTCGCACCCACGAAGGGGACACCGGCTCCCCGCAGGTACAGGTCGCCCTCCTTACGGAACGGATTAACAGCCTCACCGAGCACATGAAGGTCCACCGTCAGGACTACCACTCCCTCCGCGGGCTGATGATGATGGTGGGCCACAGACAGCGACTACTGAAATATCTGAGCAAGAACGACCCCGCAAGCTACCGAGCTATAATGAAGAAGCTCGGCATCCGGAAGTAAGTAAGGAGGAATCTGAATAATGCCGCAGGTTTTTGAAACCCTGTTGGGCGACCGTACCCTTTTCATCGAAACGGGCAAGCTCGCCAACCAGGCAGACGGCGCAGTCGTGCTGCGCTATGGAGACACCGTGGTGCTGGTCACCGCTTGCGTCTCCGACAAGCCGCGGGAGGGCGCTGATTTTCTGCCGCTGACCGTGGACTACGAGGAGCGGCACTACGCCGCCGGCAAGATACCGGGGAGCTTCATCCGCAGGGAGAGCCGCCCCAGCATGGATGCCATACTCGCCGACCGGCTGTGCGACCGCTCGCTGAGGCCGCTGTTCCCCAAGAGTTTCCGCAACGAAATCCAGGTCGTCATCACCGTGCTCTCCACCGACCAGGAGAACGACCCCGACATACTGGCCATAACGGGCGCATCGGCAGCGCTGGTCATATCCCAGATACCGTTCGACGGGCCGGTGGCGGCGGTGCGCGTCGGCTGCATCGACGGGGAACTGGTGCTCAACCCCACCTTCAGCCAGCTCGCCGAGAGCTCGCTCGACATCGTGGTGTCCGGCACCACCGACGCCCTGGTGATGATCGAGTCCGATGCCAAGGAGGTCGACAACGAGTTGATCCTGAAAGCCATCAGGTTCGGCCAGGAGGCCAATCAGGAGCTCATCAGGCTGCAGCAGCAGCTGATCCAGGCCTGCGGCAAGCCCAAGATGGAGTTCATCCCGCCGCCGGCCGATAGCGAGTTGGAACGGGAGGTCTCCGCCATCGTGGGAGACCGGCTCAAAGAGGCGGCCTTCAAGCAGAAGGAAGAGCGGATAAAGGACTTCGCCGCTATCGAGGAAGAGCTCAAACAGAAGCTGGAAGATAAATTCGAGCCGAAGCAGGTGAGCGCGGCCCTCGACTCACTGCTCAAGCAGGCGGTCAGGGCGCAGATACTGGATCACGGCACCAGGGTGGCCGGCCGCGGCCTGACCGAGGTGCGCCCCATAAGCTGCGAGGTGGGGCTGCTGCCCCGCACCCACGGGTCTGCGCTGTTCACCCGCGGAGGCACCCAGATTCTAACCCTCACCACTCTGGGCCCGGGGCGCAAGGAGCAGCTTATCGACACCATCAGCCCGGAGGAGACCAAGCGCTTCCTGCACCACTATAACTTCCCGCCCTTTTCAGTGGGCGAGACCAGGCGTATCGTCGGCCCGGGGAGAAGGGAGATCGGGCACGGGGCGCTGGCGGAGCGGGCGCTCACCCCGGTGATCCCCACCGAGGAGGACTTCCCCTACACCCTCCGGCTGGTATCCGAAGCGCTGTCATCCAACGGCTCTACATCCATGGGCAGCATATGCGCCAGCAGCCTGTCAATGATGGACGCCGGCGTCCCCATCAAGAAGCCGGTGTCCGGGGTGGCCATGGGGGTCATCGCAGAGGGCGACAGGTACGTGCTGCTGACCGATATCGAGGGGCTGGAGGACGCCTACGGCAACATGGACTTCAAGGTGGCCGGCACCGCCGACGGGATAACCGCCCTGCAGATGGACATCAAGCTCAAGGGGATGCCCTACGAGGTCATCGAGCAGGCCCTGGAGCAAGCGCGGGAGGCCCGCCTGTTCATCCTCGGCAAAATGAACCAGACCATCAGCGCCAGCCGCCCCGAGCTGAACAAGTATGCCCCGCGGATGCACAAGATCAGCATCGACCCCGAGAAGATCGGCACCATCATCGGCCCCGGCGGCAAGACCATAAGGTCAATACAGGAGGAGACCAAGACCACTATCGATGTCGATAACGAGGGCACCGTCATCATCGGCGCGGTGGACGAGGAGAGCGCCCGCAAGGCGATCAAGAGGATCGAGGATTTGACCAAGGACGTAGAGGTGGGCACCATCTACACCGGAAAGGTGACCCGCATAATCAGCATCGGCGCCTTCGTGGAGATCCTCCCCGGCAAGGAGGGGATGGTCCACATCAGCGAGCTGGCCGACTACCGCGTCCCCAGCGTGGAGGACGAGGTCAAGGTGGGCGATGAGATCATGGTCAAGGTCACCGAGATCGACCGCATGGGGCGGGTGAATCTGTCCCGCCGTGCCGTATTCCAGGACTCGAAAGGTGAGGGTGGCGGCGCGGCCCCTTCGGGTCCGCCAAGGAGACCTCAAGGCTCGCGCCCGCCTCACGGCGGCGGCGACCGCCGCTCCGGCGGGGGGCCGCCCAGGCGCTATCAGGACAGGGGCAGGAAACCTATCAACCGATAGTCTTCCAGCCGACAACAGGGGGGCTTAATCCGGCGATGATAAAGGTTGTGGTTCATGGTGCAGCGGGGAGGATGGGCCAGGAGGTGCTGCGGGCCGTGTGCCGCGACGGTGAGCTAGAGGCGGTGGGTGCCGTGGACATCAAGGCGGATGCAGACCGCCTTACACTGCCCGACGTCTCGGCGGATATCCCCTATTCGGCCGACCTGAAGGGTATCATCTCCCGCACCGATCCCGATGTGATAGTGGACTTCACCGTCCACGCGGCGAGCATGCCCGCCATACGTACGGCGGCCGGGAACGGCGTCAACCTGGTCATCGGGACGACGGGGTTCTCCCCCGATGACATCAAGGAGATCGAGACGCTGTGTAACGAGAAGAAGGTCGGCGCTGTAGTGGCCCCCAACTTCTCCTTGGGCGCGGTGCTGATGATACACATGGCCCAGCTGGCAGCGAGATATTTCGATTACGCCGAGGTCATCGAGAAGCACCACGAGGGCAAGGCCGATGCCCCCTCGGGCACGGCGATGGCCACCGCCGAGGCCATGGCTGCGGCGCGGGGCAAGCCATTCAACTATCCCCCGCTCAAGAAGGAGAACCTGCCCGGCACCCGCGGCGGGCAGATCGACGGGGTGGGGGTGCACAGCCTGCGACTCCCCGGCTTCTTAGCGCATCAGGAGGTGATCTTGGGCGCCCTGGGGCAAACGCTGACCATAAGCCATGATACAATAAGCCGGGAGTGCTTCATGCCGGGGGTTGTCATGGCCGTCAAACATGTGGTAAATATAAGGGGCTTGAGTTACGGTCTGGAGAGCTTGCTGAATCTCTAGGAGATATCGATGAAACAGTTGCACGTAGCAATAGTGGGGGCCACCGGGATGGTGGGGCAGGAGTTCATCAAGGTGCTGGGACAGCGCCATTTCCCCATCAATTCATTGAAGCTCTTCGCCTCGGACCGCTCCGCCGGCCGCAAGGTCGCAGTGAACGGCGAGGAGATACTGGTCCAGGAGACCACGCAACACTCCTTCGACGGGGTGGATATAGCCCTGTTCTCCGCCGGCTCCGAGATCAGCCATCACTTCTCGCCGATCGCGGCCCGCTCCGGCGCGGTGGTGGTCGACAACAGCGCCGCCTTCAGGATGGAGCCCGATGTGCCGCTGGTGGTGCCGGAGGTGAACCCCGATGACATCAAGGCGCACAAGGGGATCATCGCCAACCCCAACTGCTCGACCATACAGATGGTGGTGGCCCTGTACCCGCTGCACAGGGTGAACCCGATCAAGAGGATCGTGGTCGACACCTACCAGTCGGTGTCCGGCACCGGCTCCGCCGCCATGGAGGAGCTCAGCGAGCAGGCGCGGCAGGTGCTGGAGGGGCGCAGCATCGTGCCCCATGTTTACCCCCACCAGATCGCCTTCAACATACTGCCGGAGATAGACCTGTTCCTGGACAACGGCTACACCAAGGAAGAATGGAAGATGGTGGAGGAGAGCAAGAAGATCATGCACGCCCCGGACATCGCCATATCGGCTACCTGCGCCCGCGTGCCGGTATTCATCGGGCACAGCGAGGCGGTGCATGTCGAGTTCAGCGACCCGATATCCCCCGACACCGCGCGGCGCATCCTTGCCGAATCACCGGGGGTCAAGGTGCTGGACGACGTTAACATCAGCCTCTACCCGCAGCCCTGGTCCGCCGCCGGGTCGGACGACGTCTATGTCGGCCGCATCCGCAAGGATAACTCCTGCGACTGCGGGCTGGCGATGTGGGTGGTATCCGACAACCTGAGGAAGGGAGCGGCGCTCAACGCCGTGCAGATAGCGGAGACTATGGTGGAAAGGGGATGGATATAGTGGCCGAACTGGGCAGGCTTATCACCGCGATGGTCACCCCATTCAACGACGATGGGGAGGTGGACTACGCTCAGGCGAAGCGGCTGGCGCTGGCACTGGTGGACTCGGGCAGCGACGGGCTGGTGATCACCGGCACCACCGGCGAGCGCCCCACGCTGACCGACGAGGAGCAGCTCAAAATGTTCGCCGCGGTCAAGGAGGCGGTGGGTGAGCGGGCGGCGGTCATCGCCAACACCGGCAGCAACAACACCAGCGAGGGCGTGAAGATGACCATCGAGGCGGAGAAGACCGGGGTGGACGGCATACTGCTGGTGGTGCCGTACTACAACAAGCCGACACAGGAGGGGCTGTTTCGGCACTTCAGCACCATCGCCGGGAGCACCAGGCTGCCCTGCATCCTGTACAACGTGCCCGGGCGCACTGTGACCAACCTCGCCCCCGAGACCGCGATACGGCTCAGCAAGGTGGGCAACATCGTCGGCGTCAAGGAGGCCAGCGGCAACCTGGAGCAGATAGCCAAAATCATAGAGGGGGCCGATAAGGGCTTCCTGGTATGGAGCGGCAACGACAGCGAAACCTTCCACATCATGGCGATGGGGGGCTATGGGGTGATCAGCGTGACATCGCACCTGGTGGGTCTGCAGATGCGGGAGATGATGGATAATCTGGTCAGCGGCCGGATGGCCGAGGCGGCGGCAATCCACCACCGCCTGCTGCCCCTGATGAACGCCATGTTCGTGACGTCGAACCCGATACCGATCAAATACGCCCTGAACCACGTCGGTTTCAGGGTGGGCAAGCCGCGGCTGCCGCTCACCGAGCCCGATGATAAATCGGCGGCAGCGATCGAGGCCGCGCTCAAAAATTACCGCATCGATCTGAAGCCGTAACGAAATAAATGCAGAAGGCGCTGATGCTATGAAGCAGATACTGGTCAAAGATGTCTATAAGCTTGTCGGGCCGGCCTCCCTCTCCGTGCCCGAAGACACGCCGCTAAGGGAGATCATCTACCGCTTCGCCCACGACCCGGGCGTGCGTGCCATATTCCTTGTCGATTCCAAAGAGAGGTTCGTCGGCATGATCCGCCGCGTAGACCTCGCCAAGTGGGTAAACATGAGATTATTCGGGAAGCCCGGAGGCAAGGCGGTGCCCACCGGCGAGATAGTGCGCCTGGCTCTGGCCGACAAGGCCAAGGACCTGGCGCGCGGGGATTCGGAATCGATGGCGGTCCACCCCGAGGACACCCTCCAGACCGCCATGAACCGCATGATCTCATTCAAGGAGGCTATAATCCCGGTGGTGGACAAGGAAGGCAAGATCCTTGGCGACCTGAGGATATCCGAGGTCCTGCTGAAGGCCCTGGAGATGGAAGAGGCTTGAGCCCCATCAGACCGGGTGACGCCTAGAACAGCTCCCGCACGATGACAGTCTGCTCCCGCCTCTCGCCCACCGATATGATGCCCGCCGGGCACCCCAGCAATTCCTCCAGCCTCCTCACGTAACTGCGGGCCTGCTCCGGCAGGTCATCGAACTTGCGGGCGCCGGTGATATCGCAGCCCCATCCCGGCAGCTCCTCGCAGACCGGCTCGCACCGCGCCAGCGCCGACGCGCTGTAGGGAGGATCAACCACCGTTTCACCGTCGAGCTTATAGGCGGTGCACACCTTTATCGAGGGCATGATGCTGAGTATATCCAGGCGGGTGAGGACGAAGGACGAGAAGCCGTTGATCCGCGCGCTGTATCGGCCCACCACCCCGTCGAACCAGCCGCAGCGCCGCGGGCGTCCGGTGGTGGCGCCGCGCTCGTTGGCATGCTCCCGGATAAGCTCCCCCGTATCGTCCAGCAGCTCTGTTGGCATGGGGCCACTGCCGACGCGGGTGCAGTACGCCTTGAACACCCCGGCAACCCCGTCGAACCGTAGCGGGCCCAGTCCCAGCCCGCCGCAGGCGCCCCCCGCCATGGTGGTGGTGGAGGTCACGAAGGGGTAGGTGCCGAAATCGATGTCCAGCAGGGTGCCCTGCGCCCCCTCCAGCAGCACCTTCTTTTTCTGCTCCAGCGCCTCGGCGACAAGCAGCTCGGTGGAGGTGATGAACGGGGTCAGCAGCTCGCCGTAGCGGCAGTACTGGTCGTAGATCTCTTCCAGCTTAACCGGCTCCGCCTTGTACAGCCCGGTTATGATGCGGTTCTTCTGCTCCACCGCCTGGCTCAGCCTCTCGCGGAAGGTATCCCTATGCAGCAGATCGCCGGCGCGGATGCCGATGCGGCCCACCTTGTCCATGTAGGCCGGCCCGATGCCCCGGCGCGTGGTGCCGATGGCCCCCTTGCCGCGGGCTTCCTCTTCCAGCCCGTCGAGCAGCAGGTGGTAGGGCATGATGAGGTGGGCGCGGTCGCTGATGAAGAAGCGGTCGATGGCCACGCCGCGCGCCTTCAGACCGTCGATCTCGCCTATCAGCACCGCGGGGTCGATGACCACCCCGTTGCCGATGACGCAGGTGACGCCGGGGTGGAACACGCCGGAGGGCACCAGGTGCAGCTTGAACTCGCCCTGCGGGTTGACCACGGTGTGCCCGGCGTTGCTGCCGCCGGAGAAACGCGCCACCATATCCACCTTCTCCGCGAGGAGGTCTATTATCTTACCCTTGCCTTCGTCCCCCCATTGCGCTCCTACCACTGCGACTGTCGGCATGCTGTCCTCCTGACCCGTTGCTACGATTGATTAAAGCTGTTTGAATTTTCCCCGTCGCAGTATACCAGAGCGCACTCATTGAGGCAACCCGTATCGACATCGGGAAACCGGGCGATGGCTTTACTAAACCGCCGTTGTATCGTATTATATTAGTCGAGCGTCCGGCGGAGAGAGCGAAGACAACGGTTGCTCGGCGATTGCAAGACGGTCATATTACGATTGTAAAACGGTTGCTTAATTTAACAATAG
>CAZYOO010000056.1:0-9290 GCA_964649185.1 uncultured Dehalococcoidales bacterium | reverse complement strand
GATCAATGCAAAAGAGAGGAGGTCAGGTGTCACTAATCATATGAACGAGTACAGGCCTTTGACACACCCTCGCCCATATGATAAATTGCTGCTGGACACCTGATTATGAACAACGACCTGCGCCACCTCCCCAGCGTCGACCGGCTCATCTCCGACGGTCGCATCCAGAGCCGCGGGGCGGCATACACCCGCGAGCTGGTGCTCCAGCTGACGCGCCAGCATCTCGACCGGGTGCGCGCCGACATCGCCGCAGGCAAGCCCGCGCCATCGTTCGACCAGATGGTGGAATCCATCTGCGCCCGGCTCGACACGATATCAGAGCCCACCCAGCGCCCGGTGATCAACGCCACCGGGGTGATACTGCATACCAACCTGGGGCGGGCGCCGCTGAGCCGGGAGGCGACGGCAGCCATGCAGCATTGCGCCAGGGCTTACACCAACCTGGAGATCGACCTCGACAGCGGGAGGCGCGGCTCGCGGCTGGTCCATGTCGAGTCCCTGCTGTGCCTGCTGACCGGCGCCGAGGCGGCACTGGTGGTCAACAACAACGCCGGAGGGGTACTGCTGGCCCTGACCGCGCTGGCCAGGCGCAAGGAGGTCATCGTATCGCGGGGGCAGGCGGTGGAGATCGGCGGCGGCTTCCGCATCCCGGATGTCATGAGGCAGAGCGGGGCCAAACTGGTGGAGGTGGGAACCACCAACCGCACGCGCCTTTCGGACTACGAGGAGGGTATCACCCCCCGCACCGCAGCCCTGCTGCGGGTCCACTCCAGCAACTTCAAGGTGGTGGGATTCACCGAGGGCGTCGGATTACAGGAGCTTATCGATCTGGGACGGCGCTACGACATTGCCGTCCTCGACGACCTGGGCAGCGGCTGCCTGCTGGACACCACCCGCTACGGGCTGGACCCCGAGCCGACGATGCAGGAGAGCATCAAAGCAGGGACAGGTCTTGCCATGGCCTCCGCCGATAAATTGCTCGGGGGCCCTCAGGCCGGCATAATCGTGGGCGACGGCCAACTCGTCGCCAGGCTGCGGAAGCACCCGCTGGCGCGCGCGGTGCGCGTTGACAAGATGCGGCTGGCGGGGCTGGCGGCCACCCTGACCCACTACCTGAAAGGCGAGGCCGAGACCGAGGTGCCGATATGGCGCATGATCGCCATGCCCCTCGACGAGATCGAGAAGCGCGCCCGCAGGTGGCAGCAGGCGCTGGGCGACTTCGCATCGATAATTGAGGGCGAGTCCATGGTCGGCGGCGGCAGCCTCCCCGGGGGCACCCTGCCCACACGGCTGGTGGCCGTCAAGCCTAAGTTCAAGGTCAAGGAGCTGGCCGACAGGCTGCGCCGGGGTCATCCCATAGTCATCGGGCGCATAGAGAAGGACCTGCTCCTGCTCGACCCGCGCACCGTATTCCCCGAGGAAGAGAAAGAGTTGCTTAATCGGCTTCTAGAAGCCTTGACGTTGTAGTATTTTACCCCTTTTGACAATCATAGTAGCCGTCCCGCTATATTCCACTGGCTATCGCCGGTTACCATTTAACATATCTCCAGCAGCCAATTATCTCGTTTTGCCCCTTCAGGTATTGACAGAAGCTCGATTGCTATGCTAACATTGTGAAAGATTTAACGAAAATCGACAACGCCCTGTTTTGCGGTATAGGTATAACTGAATAACTTACAAGGCTCTTCGAGCTGCGGGGCCTAAAGCCTAATAGCCATGGCCTCCAGCCGGCAGGTGCAAACCTCGAGGGTATGGAGAGAAATCTGCATGCCTCCCATGTTTGGAAAGGAGAGTGTAGCCGAATCTGAAATTATAATTGGGAGGTAAGCTATGGAACTAAGTCGAAGGGGTTTCATCAAACTCTCCGGAGCCAGCTCTGCTGGCTTTCTGTTGTTTAAGGGAGCCGGATGGGAAAAGGCCCTGGCCGCCTCCTCCATACCCCTGCACAAGAAGATCGGCGAGACCACCACAATCTGCTGCTACTGCGGCGTAGGCTGCGGCGTCATCGTGGGGGCATCGGGGGGCACGGTGGTCAACACCGAGGGCGATCCCGACCATCCCATCAACGAGGGCACGCTGTGCTCCAAGGGGCAGGCCATATCCCAGTTCCACACCGTGGACGGCAAGGACAACCCGAGGCGCCTGACCAAGCCGCTCTACCGCGCCAAGGGCTCCTCCAAATGGGAGGAGAAGAGCTGGGACTGGGCCATCGACACCATCGCCGAGCGGATCAAGACCACCAGGGACGACAACTGGCTGCCCACCATCGACGTGGGCGGCACCAGCTACGCGGTGAACCGCTGCGACGCCATCGCCAACTTCGGCGGCGGCGAGCTGGATAACGAGGAGTGCTACCTGCTGGTCAAGATGTGCCGCGCCCTGGGGCTGGTGTACGTTGAACACTGCGCACGTATATGACACTCCGCTACTGTAGCGGCTCTGGCAGAGTCGTTCGGCAGGGGAGCAATGACCAACCATTGGATAGACCTCCGCAATTCCGACTGCGTAATGATCATCGGCTCCAACGCGGCGGAGAACCACCCCATATCGTTCAAGTGGGTGACCGCGGCCAAGGAGCGCGGGGCCAAGCTCATCAGCGTCGACCCCCGCTTCACCCGCACCTCCTCCAAGGCGGACATCTACGCCCCGATGAGGTCCGGCTGCGACATCACCTTCATCGGCGGGATGATACGCTACATCCTGAATGATATGCAGACCCTCGGCCCGGCGGGGCGGGCAAACGAGTACAACATGACCTACGTGGCCGAATATACCAACGCCGCCTTCATCGTGAATAGCGGCTTCGAGGGCTGGGACGATGCAGCGCACCCCGGCCTGTTCGTCGGGTTCACCGAGAACACCAACCCCGCGCCCAGCAATCTGGGCAGTTACAACAAGGCCAACTGGGGTTACGCCAACAAGGAGGCACCCACCACCGACTCCAAGGTGGTGAACAACACCTGGACCTCCTTCAGCGACCTGAACCCCAGTTGCGTGCTGAGGATGCTGTGGGAGAACTACAAGGACTACACCCCGGAGAAGGTGTCCGAGGTCACCGGCTGCCCGGTGGATAAATTCAATGAGGTATGCCAGGAATATGCCAAGACCGGCGCCCCGGGCAAGGCGGGAACCATCATGTACGCCATGGGCACCACCCAGCATACCTACGGCTCACAGAACATCCGGGGCTACGCCATCCTCCAGCTGCTGCTGGGCAACATCGGCGTTGCCGGCGGCGGCATCAACGCCCTGCGCGGCACCTCCAACGTCCAGGGTTCCACCGACATGTGCCTGCTGTCGCACATACTTCCCGGCTATCTTTCCATGGTTAACCATAAAGACCAGAGCCTGAACGACTACATTACCCGGGCAAGAGGGGGCAAGTACCCCGCCCACCCCAGCGGACTGGCCGGCGATACCAGCGCCAGCTGGTGGTGGCTCAGCGACGCCGCCCAGAATTACAAGAAGTACCTGGTCAGCCTGCTCAAGGCGTGGTGGATGGACAAGGCCACCGCGGACAACGACTTCTGCTTCAACTACCTGCCCAAGGTGACCGTCGGCCACAATTACACCCATATCGGCACCTTCGAGGCGGTGGCCAACGGGACGGTCAAGGGCATGATGGTCTGGGGCCAGAACCCGGCGGTGGGCGGCCCCAACTCCGAGGGCGAGCGCAAGGCCCTGGAGAAGCTGGACTGGCTGATGGTCTGCGACCTGTTCGAGACCGAGACCTCCTCCTTCTGGAAGAGGCCCGAAGCCAGCCCCTCCAGCATCAACACCGAGGTGTTCCTGCTGCCGGCGGCCTGCTCCTACGAGAAGCAGGGCAGCATCTCCAACAGCGGCCGCTGGGCGCAGTGGCGCTACAAGGCCGTCGCCGCTGTGGGCGAGGCCAAGCCCGACCTGGCGATAATGGACGAACTGATGCTCAAGCTCAAGGAGAAGTACGCCGGAGAGTCCGGCCCCACCGCGGACCCGATAAACGACCTGTACTGGGACTACCGCACCGCCGGCGAGTACGCATTCGAGGCCGACCCCAACGTGGTGGCCAAGGAGATCCACGGCTACTACACCAGGGACGCCGCCGACGGCTCGTACAGCAAGGGGGATATCGTCACCAACTTCGTCGGCCTCCAGATCGACGGCTCCACCTGCTCCGGCAACTGGCTCTACTCCGGTATGTTCGACAAGGGCGACGGCCGTAACAAGGCCAAGGACCGCAATCCGGAGGACACCAGCTTGAACCAGATCGGGCTGTACTCCGGTTGGGCATGGTGCTGGCCGATAAACCGGCGCATCATCTATAACCGCGCCTCAGTGGACCTGGACGGCCAGCCCTGGGACAGCGAGCACCCGGTCATCCAGTACACAGACGGGTGGAAGGGCGACGTGCCCGACGGCGGATGGCCGCCGATAAACGTGGCCGCCGCCGGCGCCAAGTACCTGCCCTTCATCATGCACACCGAGGGCGTGGCCCATCTCTGGGGCCCGGGCCTGGCCGAGGGGCCGGTGCCGGTGGCCTACGAGCCGTGGGAGAGCCCGCTGAGCCAGAACCTGATCACCGGCGTGTCCGGCAACGGCTCGGGCAAGGGCACCCCCGGCTTCCACGACCCCTGCTGCTACATCGGTGAGCTGGACGGAATGAACCCGCGGGGGACCGCCAGCGAGTTCCCCTGCGTCGGCATGACCTATAGGGTCTCCGAGATGTGGCAGGCGGGGCAGATGACCCGCAACCACCCGTGGCTTATCGAGTTGCAGCCCGAGGTCTTCGCCGAGGTTGGCGAGGATATGGCGAGCGACCATGGCATCAAGAGTGGAGACAGGGTAAGGGTGTCTACCGCGCGGGGCTACGTCGACGCCGTGGCCATCGTCACCAAGCGGATGCAGCGGCTGACAATCGGTGGCAAGCAGGTTGACCATGTGGGCGTGCCCTGGCACTACGGCTTCATCGGGATGGCCAGCGCGCCCAACAGCAGCGGCAATATCCTGACCCCCCATGTGGGAGACGCCAACACCACCATACCGGAATACAAGACATTCCTGTGCAAGGTGCAGAAGATATAGGTGACACGAAAGGAGGAACATGGCAGACAAAGCGATTTTATTCGATGCTTCCAAATGCACGGCCTGCCGCGGGTGTCAGGTGGCCTGCAAGCAGTGGAATGACCTGCCGGCTGATGACACCACCAACAAAGGAACATATGAAAACCCCCTAGACCTGACAGCCAATACCTGGGTGAGGATAAAGTTTACTGAAGTGGGCGACTTGCCGGACCTTCGGTGGCTATTTACCCGGATAAGCTGCATGCATTGCACTGATGCCGGCTGCGTCCAGGTATGTCCCACAGATGCGCTATACCATCATGAAGATGGTTTTGTTGCATATGACCGTGATAAATGCAGTGGCTGCGGTTACTGTGTAGAGGCTTGCCCGTTCAATGTACCTAGAAGTGGCGGCAATAAGATAACCGGCATGCGCAAGGCTAACAAGTGTACTATGTGCCAGGATCGTATCACCAATGGTGAAACACCGGCATGCGTCAAGACATGTCCCACCGGCGCACTCAAGTTCGGCGGTCGCGCTGAACTCTTAGCGGAGGCAAAATCGAGGGCCAATGAGATCGGTGGTCGCGTCTACGGCGAGGCTGAGATGGATGGTCTGCATGTGCTGTATGTTCTGGCCGATAAGCCGGAGGTTTACGGGTTGCCTGCCGCTCCGAAAGTACCGGCCTCTGTCACCGTGTGGCAGGACGTTCTGAAGCCCGTTGGTTGGGGTGTGGCTGCACTCACCGCATTGGGCCTGGGTTTGAATTATGTGGTAGCAAAGAGGAAGATCAAGATAGAAAGCGAGGGGAAGTGATATGGCAACTGCTAAGAGCAAACCTAAGGCGACCCCCTTTCTTTACCGTTTGTTTGGAGCACCGCCTGCTCCGGGTGAAGAGGTTGTCGAGCGCTACTCCAAGTCAGTTCGGGTTCTGCACTGGGTAAATGCTGTCGCTTGGGTGGTATTGTTCGTCACCGGCTTTTTCTTTGTCGTGAATCAATTCGGAGCTGGAGCTCAGGGCGGGATCAGCGGGGTGTTCCACAGGATCGCTGCTGTGGTTATGGTTGGCTGGGCAGTGATGTATTTCCTGGGCAATCCCAAGACAGCCATCGAAGGAATACGCGAAGCCTTTAAATGGGGCAAGGACGATTTAGGCTGGCTTAAAGCAGCCCCCGCATACTACATACTGGGAGAAGAGGGCGCAATGCCTCCTCAGGAGCATATGAACACGGGCCAGAAGATGTGGTGGCTGGTTGTTCTTGGCGCTGGATCTTTGATGATCATAACTGGCGCTCTCATGTGGTTCTTTAAAGACATCATCTCTGCTGATGCTTTCATATGGAGTGTATTCTTTCATCAGGCGGGCTTTATAATACTATTCGCTTTCTCCCTTCTTCATGTTTACCTTTCAGTCGTTCATCCCCTGATGCGCGGGGTATTCTGGTCAATGTGGAATGGGAAGATATCGGCGAAGTATGCAGAATCGCATCACAAAAAATGGTATGACCGGATCAAGAAAAACGGGAAATAGGGCTGATCCATAAACGCGAGTTTAAGTCTAAGGGCTCGATTCCGCAGTGGGTCGAGCCCTTTGCTATGTCGATTTTGAAAACAGAGCTGGATTCTACAGATATCGTGGGAGGGTTACACTTTTTCAGCATGAGGAAGATGGAACTTAACCTTGAATGGCAATCAGAAAGCGTGGTATCATAAGGTCTTGTGATGAGAACGGCGATAGATGCCAGAGTACTCGGCAGGTCAGATAATTGGTTAAGGCAGAAGGAGCTGCCGGGTCAAATCGAACTTTACATTCGCCTTGTAAAGCTTCAAATTGAAGCAAAAGATAACATCCGCATAAAGGATGACCTGATATCGGAAATCGCTGTCTCTAATAAGATAAGGAATAATCTCTGTGTATTCGATTTCGACAGCCTGGACATTGACTGGCAGTACGCCGTAAGTTTATTCCGTACGGCCCTATCGATCATTCGGGAGTATCTGGACATCGCAGACCTTCCTGCAGACATCAGCTTTCAGCAGGTGGCAAGGCTGTGGTACGAGAGAGAGCCTCTACCGAAAAAGATGGATATAGAGCCGGACTGCCTGCAGGCGGCCGTGCTTACAGCGCTGAAACCGTTCCTGATGATACACGCCGAAACCGCTCTCCCCAAGATCGACCAGAAGGCATGGCGCAGGGGATCCTGCCCGATATGTGGCGGCAAACCAAATTTCTCCTTCCTATCACGGGAGCAGGAAGGGGCCAGGTGGCTGATGTGTCCCAGGTGTAATGCCGAGTGGCTGTTCCAGCGTCTGGAGTGTCCGTTCTGTGGAAACAAGGACCAGAAAAAGCTGGCATATTTTTCGACTGAAGGTGACGTCTACCGGGTATACACCTGTGAGAAATGCATGGGTTATATTAAATCGATAGACCTGAGAAAAGCTAAAGGTGATGTTGTTCTGCCGCTGGAATGGATCTCAACTTTAGATCTGGACAGGCAGGCGTGCGAAGAGGGATACAACGCAGGGAATTGACCGTACCTGATCTTTAACGTTAAAATAACCCGTGAGGAGGGGAATATGCCACAACTAGCTGTAACATCAATAGCAGGAATAGGACTGGGACCATGGGAGATCGTCGCTATCGTGGCGGTTGTACTGATAATTTTCGGCGTGGGACGGCTGCCTCAAGCGCTGGGGGCTCTGGGCAAGGGAGTGCGTGCCTTCAAGAAGGGTTCAGCCGGCGAAGATATTGATACAGACAGCTCAGAATCCAAAAAGGGATCTGCTAAACAGGAAGAGGCTAAAAAAGAACAGGATACAACCAGCGAAACAAAGAGTTAGCCTCTCGATGGTATCCTCTATATATTCCCCAGAGTATTGGCAATGTGGAGCTATGGTCTCCACTGTTGCCGCGATCGGGTGATTAAACTATTATGGAAGGCTTCTTCGGCGTAGGTTTCTGGGAAATCCTCCTCATATTCATCATTATTATTGCATTGCTTGGCCCGAGGAGGTTGCCCGAGATCGCTGCCAGGCTGGGGACGCTAATCCGCAGGGTCAAACGCGCCTCTCATGACCTGACCTCGGAACTGGCGAAAGAGGTTGAGGGAAAAAGTGATACAAGTGGAAAGCCCTTCGCTTCTTTAGACGGCGTCAAGCAGGCAGCATCTGACCTGGCATCCGCTTTGTCAAGGAAGGAAGCGGGAGCAGATAAGCAGGACGATACTCAGAAGGCTCAATCTGAAGTATCAGAAAATATAACCATCGAGAGCTCACAAGAGGCAAAAACGCCTGGCGATAATTAGTTGAGCTCTTATAGCAGGATATAAATTCAATTATTGAAACGCCGCTGATATAATCGATTTTGCCAAGTTGAAGGTATATTTATAGTAGATTTATGGAAAAGCAAGGCAAAGCTACTGTCCTGGGCCATCTGGAAGAGGTGCGTGTACGCCTGACCAAAAGCCTGCTGGCCGTGGTCATCTGTATCGTCATATGTTTTCCGCTGGCGAAGTATATATATGATGTGTTGCAAGACCCCGTGCCCGGTATTGAGTTGTATTACACTACTCCGACCGGTTTACTCGGAAGCTACATGAAGATATGCCTGTATGCAGGGATAGTTCTGGCTATGCCTTATCTGTTGTATCACCTTGTCATGTTTATAAACCCGGCGCTTACGGCACGCGAGAAGAAATATTTTTTCACTCTACTGCCTGGCTCAGTGGTACTGTTTGTTGGCGGCGTTCTTTTCTGTTATTTCGTGTTATTACCACCGGCGATGAGGTTTCTGTACTACACTTTCCCCGGATACGTTGGTGGTAGTATTCAGCCATGGTGGACGGTGGGAGATTATGTATCAATTGTCATCAGGCTTCTCTTCTGGATAGGGCTGTGTTTCGAGATACCTATGGTGATGTTTTTCCTGAGCAAAATACGGGTTTTAAGCCCCGGATGGGTACGGCGAAAGTGGAAATACGCTGTGGTTTTTGCCTTTATCCTCGGCGCAATCATCACGCCAACGTTCGATCCTATAAACCAATGCCTGGTTGCTGGTCCGATACTGGTTCTATACTTGTTAGGCTATGTACTGGCCAAGATAGCGCGTATCGATTGGTCTAAGAGAAAATCCCAGGTGAAAACATAGGTGGTGGATATTAAGTTGCAGAAGATTTTAAAATTGTGTTTTTTTTCACTGAGCTAGTTCAGATAGATTGGTGACACTTATAATGGTGTCATGAGGATAAAA
>CAZYOO010000055.1:0-10520 GCA_964649185.1 uncultured Dehalococcoidales bacterium | reverse complement strand
CTTGACTGCTGGCGTCATTCGTGTTACTATTACGCAATTTTATGTATGAGGTGAAATAGTATATAATACGACTGGAGGTAGATATGGAAGGAAGGGTGGCAATTTTCATAGACGGCAGCAACCTGTATCACGCGCTACGCTCGAATTTCGACCGGCACGACCTGAACTTCGCCGAGTTCGCCACTAAGCTGTGCGGATCGAGGCGGCTGTTTCGCACGTATTACTACAATGTGAAGCAGGAGCCCAGCCAGCGTACCGACGGACACCGCGAGCAGCAGGATTTCATCAGCGCCCTCAGGGAGACGCCCTATCTGGAGGTGCGGCTGGGGGGCACCAAGCTGTCTCAGGGGGTCACGGTGGAGAAGGGCATCGACGTTATGCTGGCCACCGACCTGCTGCACTTCGCGTGGAACGACCTGTACGACATCGCCGTGCTGGTCAGCGGGGACTCGGACTTCGCCTATGCCCTGCAGGCGGTGAAGGACATGGGCAAGCATATCGAGGTGGCCTATTTCGCCAACAACATATCGCGGGACCTGCTGGATATCGCCGACAACCGTCATATGCTGGACGAGAAGTTCTTCAAGGGATTGTGGTCGGGCAAGAGGCCGCCCCAGCGGCGTCGGCGCGGTCTCCGCGGTGCGGTAAAAACAGCTGCCAAACCGGCACCGAAGAAGTAATCTACTACACGGAGCGCTGTACTTAACGGTGAAATGATATCGGCTCACTGCCGAATATGGTTATATGAGGTGAAATCGATGGCCACTTGTCCCAACTGCGAAGGCTTCGGTAAAAAGGTGGTGGAGACCGCCTCGGGCACGGCTCTGTTCAAGTGCGTATCTTGCTACGGCACGGGCGAGGTTAAACCGCCCTTCGATACCATGAAGGTGTGCGAGGAGTGCGGCGGGCTGGGCCACCGTGTGGAGACCGGCACCTACAAGACGGGGTTCACGGGCACTAAGATAACCTGCGAGGCGTGCGGCGGCAAGGGGCTGGTCTGACGCCTGTTGCGGGTGCTGCCACCTAAACTTTCTGCATTATGTCTTGACAATCCCCGGTTATAGGCTTACAATTGTGCAACCTGCTCCTTATGGAGCAAAGGGGGTGATGCAGATGGCGGTCTGTCCCAATTGCAAGGGTGAAGGGAAAAGGTTCGAAGAGCTCAAGTTCGGCGTAAGGATAATCACCTGCCCATCGTGTAACGGCGACGGAAATGTTGATCCCCCACTGGACAAAAAAAAGGTATGCCCGGCTTGTGGTGGCCTGGGATATATCTATGCCGACCCCGAGGCTTTCAAGAAGGGGTTCATCGGCAGCAAGACCCACTGCAAGAAATGCAACAGCACCGGTCTGGTGTAGCATCATCACATAAAGGACGCTGTCTCCTCGATAGCTGTCAGACGCAACCAGTTTTAAGATGTTTCGTTTCGTATTTTCCCTTTATCGACGAAAGGGGTGAGCGGTTTGGCCCAATGCCCCAATTGCGGAGGCGACGGCAAGAAGGTAGAGCAGTTCCCTTTCGGGACCAGGGTGACGACCTGCCCCTCCTGCGACGGCTGCGGCGAGGTCGGCCCTCCATGGGATGACGCACGGCCGTGCGCCGCGTGCGGCGGCTTAGGCTTCGTGTACACCGATAAGGCCGGCCGCGAGAAGGGTTACGTGAGCAGCAAAACGCAGTGCCGCGCCTGCGGCGGCATGGGGCTGGACTGAACGTAATCCGACGGGGATGAACTAGCCGTTCTGGGCTTGCTCTAATATGGTGTTGTCGATCAGCCGCGTCTTGCCGATCCTCACCGCCAGCGAGACCAGGGCCCGGTCGCCGACGGTGTCCATCTCCTGCAGCGTCTCGGGGTCGGCCACGCTGACGTAGTCGATGTTAGCGAACGGCTCGCGCTCGATGAGCGATATCATCTCCCGGCGCAGGACGGCGGCATCCCTCTCGCCTGTGGACCACTGCCCCCGGGCGAGGCACAGAGCCTTCCACAACACCACCGCCGCCTGGCGTTCCTCCTTGCTCAGATAGGTGTTGCGGCTGCTCATCGCCAGGCCGTCGGGCTCGCGCACCGTGGGGACGGCGACGATCTCAAGGTCCATGTCGAGGTCGGATACCATCTTCCGGATGACAACCAGCTGCTGGGCGTCCTTCTGCCCGAAGTACGCCCGGCCGGGCTGGACGATGTTGAACAGCTTGCACACCACCGTGGCCACCCCCCTGAAGTGGCCGGTACGGGCCTCCCCCTCCAGCCCCTCGGAGACCTGCCCCACATCCACCCAAGTGCTGAAGCCTGGTGGATACATCTCCGTAGCGTCCGGCATGAATACCAGGCTCACGCCCTCCCTCTCCAGCAGGCTGAGGTCCCTCTCGGTGTCGCGGGGGTAGGCATCGAAGTCCTCCCGGGGGCCGAACTGTGAAGGATTGACGAAGATGCTGACGACGACGGTGATATTCTCTGAGCGGGCCCGGCGCACCAGCGCCAGGTGCCCCTCATGCAGGTAGCCCATGGTGGGCACAAACCCTACCGAGCCATGGATACGTCCGTGCTCGGCCCGAATCTCATCGATGGTTCCGATGACCTTCATGCTGTGGGAACGGCTCCGATCCGGTTACTGCTTCTTGCGAAGTTCGGCTATGAAGTCGTCGAGCGAAAGGGCGGCCAGCGTTGTTGTCTCCAGCGTCCCCCGGGCGCCCAGCTCCACCGCCACGCTGGCTATGGTCTCGTTGTCCGGCGCTTCGAGTACGTTGATGAAATCGACCTCACCGAGGGTGGCGTACTGCGCCAGTATCTTGGCCCCCATCGACTCCACCTCTTTGTTAACCTCCTTGATCCGTTCCGGCCTCTCCTTAACCGTCTTCCGTCCCCATACGGTCAACTTGGAAAGCATGATATACAGCGGCATAGCTCCTCCTTTCACTCGCGGGTTCGAGGGAGCCTTCGCTCCCTACGGGGGCATATTATATCAACTTTGGGGCGGGGCTTCAATCTGTGCCAGGACGGATTCGTCCATCTCGTAGCCCTGCTTAGCGGTGGGGAACTCCTCGGCTTTCACCTCGGCTATATAGTCCTTGACTGCGGCCGATATCGAGTCGCACAACTTGACGTACTGCTTGGCATGCTTCGGCACGAAGTCGGTGAACAGTCCCAGGATGTCGCTGATCACCTGAACCTGACCGTCGCAGTATTTGCCGGCGCCGATGCCGATGGTGGGTGCCGAAACGCGCTCGGTGATCAGCCTGGACAGGGGTGCGGGCACACACTCGAGGACGATGGAGAAGGCACCGGCATCGTCCAGCGCTTTGGCGTCGCTCAGCAGGCGCGCCGCGACCTCCGGGGTTTTACCCACCACCTTGTAGCCGCCGAGCTGGTTTATCGACTGAGGCGTCAGCCCGATATGGCCCTGCACCGGTATGCCGCATGACACCAGCCGGCTCACCGTATCGGCTACGGCTTCGCCGCCCTCGAGCTTGACTGCCTGCGCCCCGCCTTCCTGGATGAAGCGGGCGGCGTTGCGCATGGTTTCCTCCGGTGATATGTGATAGGTCATGAACGGCATGTCGCCCACCACCAGCGCGTGCTGCGTACCGCGGACCACCGCCTTGGTGTGGTGGATCATCTCATCCATGCTGACCGGAATGGTGGACCCATAGCCCAGCATCACCATGCCCAGGCTGTCGCCGACCAGGATCAGGGGGATCCCCGCCCCGTCGACCAGCTTGGCGGTGGAGTAGTCATAGGCGGTGAGCATGGGGATCTTCTCCCCCCGCTGCTTCATCTCCCTGATGTCGCCGATGGTGACCCTCATCGGAGCAGGGCCTCCTCATTCACCGACTCGATGGCGTTGCGCTCGTTGACATAGATCAGCTTCGGCTTTAGGTATTTGGCCTCCTCCTCGGTGACCGCGCTATAGGAGAGGATGATCACCTTATCGCCCACCGACACCAGCCTGGCGGCGGCGCCGTTGACGCATATCTCGCCGGAGCCCCTGACGCCGGTGATAACGTAGGTCAGGAAACGGGCCCCGTTATCGATATCCAGGACGTGGACCTGCTCATAGGGGAGTATGTCGGCTAC
Organism: uncultured Dehalococcoidales bacterium; assembly: GCA_964649185.1. GTDB lineage: Bacteria > Chloroflexota > Dehalococcoidia > E44-bin15 > E44-bin15 > CAYUWM01. The sequence goes on along the minus strand of CAZYOO010000055.1, from coordinate 6,450 downwards.
CTCCATGAGCGTCTCATCGATGGTGATGCTGCCCTCATAATTGAGGTTGGCATCGGTGATCCTCGCCCGGTGGATTTTGCTCTTCAGCATGGTTCGCATGACGCCTTCTCCTTTTCCATCGTTTTCATGCGATGGCCTGAGCCATCGTATCGATATACACTGTTCAGTGATTTGAACTTAACAGCCCGGTCAACTCCCTGGCTCCCTCTTCATCGATCCTGCCCTTGGCCAGCGCGATGGGTATCGTCTGCAGCCCCAGCTCGCGGTAGGTCGTCAAAACACCCGGCGCCGACTGCTCCAGGGCGGCTATATGCTTGGCAACGGTCCCCGAATCCCCGCGGGCGATGGGCCCGGTGAGGCAGTCAGGGATGCCCACATTCTCGATGTTATTCAGCGTCCCCCGCAGCAGGGGAAGCAGGGCCTTGGTCGCCTGCTGTTGAGAGGCACCGAAGTCCTGCCACAGGTCGGTGGCCAGTTTCACCAGCGTGACCAGGTAATTGCAGGCGATGACCGCCGCCGCATGGTACAGCACCTTGTCACCGGCGCTCAGGCGGACCCATTCCCCACCGAGGTCGGCAGCCATCCCCTGGAGCATGGAAAGCAGCGGCTCTTCGGCCTCGATGGCGAAGGTGGAGCCGGGGATATTCTGGATGGCATGCTCCACGCTGGCGAACGTCTGCAGCGGGTGGAAGCCTCCGACGTAGGCACCGCAGATCCTCGCCGGCTCCAGCGTGCGGCTGGAATCGGAGCCGCTGCAGTGGAGCACGCCCTGGCCGCGATGCCATTTAAGCCCGGCCACTACGCCGGCGATGGCATCGTCCGGGGTGGTGATGAACACCACCTGTGCGTTATCGGCTACATCCTGCGCGCTATCGTAGGCCCTGCACCCGGGGACGGCATCCGCCAGCCGCTGAGCGGAGGCTCTGCTCCGGCTGGATACGGCGACAACCGGGTACCCCCCGCCGCTGAGCCTGACCGCCAGCGCGGTTCCCACCGTCCCGGCACCGATGAAGCCGATGCGGCGCCGGGTGCCTTCCCGTTCCCGATCAATCCCATTCATAGTTTTTTAAGGCCTTCCCGGTAGCGCTGGCAGAGGTCCACATAGATCTGCTTGCCCAGCTCCCACATCTTCTGGTGCTCGGCGGTGACGTCGCCGATAAGTTTGGCGGGGATGCCGACGGCGATCTTCCGCGGTGGGATGACCCCCTTGACGGTTACCAGGCTGCATTCCCCCACTATGGCCCATTCACCCACCGTAGAGCCGATGCTGACGACGGCCCCCATGCCGATGGTGGCGAAGTCCCCCACCTTGGAGCAGTGCACTATCGCCCCGTGGCCCACGGTGACGCTGCTGCCGATCTCGCACGCCGACAGCGGGGCGGCATGCACCAGGCAACCCTCTTCGATGGCGGTCCTCGGCCCGACTATCACCGCGCCGTAGTCGCCCCGGATTATCGCACCGGCTCCGATGAAGCACTCGCCGCCTATGTTCACGTCCCCGATGATCTGAGCGCTATCGTGAACGAAGGCGCTCTTGGCAATACGCGGCGACCTGCCCTCAAAGGAATACAGCGCCATCAGCCGTCGGTTCCCCTCTTTATAACATCTCTGGCAGCCGGCACCCCGGCCAGTGAATCGGCCTGCTCCACCGCCCTGACGATAGCCTCGGCCACCACCTCCGCCGCGACCGCACCGACCAGGGTGACATCGCCCGTTTCCCTCTCGCCGGTGGCCAGGGCGAATATAACATCGCCATCGAACATGGTGTGCGCCGGGCGGATGGCCCTCGCCATCCCGTCGTGCGCCATCTGTGCCACCTTGTTCACCCCTTCCTTATCCAGCGCGGCGTCGGTGGCCACCACGGCGATGGTGGTGTTGGTGAAGGAAGTGATTATCGGCTCGCCTGACCGCTTCATCACATCTATGGTGTCGACGAAGCCGCCTCTCTCGATATCGCGGGGGCCGGCGATGGTCTCGCCGTGCCGTGGGTCGATCACGTCGCCGAAGGCGTTGACCGCGACGATGGCACCGACGGTGATGTCGCCTACTACCTGACAAGCAGTGCCCAGACCGCCCTTGGTCATCCTGTCCGCTCCCAGTATCTTGCCCACGGTGGCTCCGGTTCCGGCGCCGACACAGCCCTCGGCCACCGGCCCGCCGGATGCAGCCAGGCACGCCTTGTACCCCTCCTCCGGGCCCGGCCTGACGTCTGCCTTCCCGATGCGCAGGTCGAACAGGATGGCCGCCGGAACGATGGGAACCACGGCCGCGCCGGTATCGAAGCCGCAACCCCTCTCCTCAAGGTAGCGCATCACCCCGCCGGCGGCGTCCAGCCCGAAGGCGCTGCCCCCGCTCAGCAGGATGGCATGCGCCCTGCCCAACAGGCTCATCGGGCGCAGCGGGTCGGTCTCTCTGGTGCCCGGGGCCGCCCCGCGGACATCGACGCCCGCAGTAGCCCCCTTCGCGCAAAGGATCACGGTGCAGCCGGTGGCGGCCTCCCTGTCGGTGTAGTGCCCCACCTCTACGCCGGGAACATCGGTTATCGCGTTATGCGCCATTCTTAAACGTATAAAGCCTTCCCGCACAACGCCGAGAAGGCTTCCAACAACTGCCCCTTATACACCGTCTCGGTCGTGCCCGATCCAAGCGATCCTTTTTAGTTTTAACCTGCTGGCTTCACCGCCCCCGAAGGGGTCGCTGTAGCTTTAAGTTAGCATATGCTGCGGCGGCTTGTCAATAGCTCAGTTAAGCGATTTGTTAATTATTTATCACGATTTATTGCGTTTACTTTGCCGCTTGCGGTACGGCTGACACCGGGGACAGAAGTAGCTGCCGCGCTGGCGGATGGGGATGCGCTCGATGGGCGTCCCGCACGAGGGGCAGGGCTGGCCCTTGCGGTGGGCCACCTTGAACGCGGCCTGCGCCGTGCCCGTCTGGCCCCCGGGGCGCTGGTAATCGCTGATGCTGGCCCCGCAGCAGTCGATCCCCCGCTCCAGCGCCTGCCGCATCGCGGCGTACAGCCGCTCCGCCTCCCCGTTCGACAGGTTGTCCGCCGGCCTAAGCGGGTGTATCCCGGCGGCGAACAGCGCCTCGTCGGCGTACATGTTACCGATGCCCGCTATGATGCCCTGGTCGCACAGCACCGCCTTTATCGGCGCCGAGCGCCTGCCGATCCGCTCGCCGAAGATAGCGACGGTAAAACTGCTGTCGAGCGGCTCCGGGCCCAGCTTGCCCACCACCTCGCCGGCGTCCTTCACCAGCCACATCACGCCCAGCTTGCGCGGGTCGCGGAAGCACAGACTGCTCCCGTCGTCGAGGTGGAACACGGTCCGGGTGTAGGGGTCGGACTCGCAGCCGGGCTCGACCAGCAGCGAGCCGCTCATCCTCATATGCAGTATCAAGGAGTCGCCACTCGCCAAACGTAATATAAGGTATTTGCCCCGCCTGTCCAGCCCGCAGATAGTCTGGCCTATCAGCCCCTGCTTGAAGGCCTCTGCTGACTGATTTTGCACCGTTTTAGGCCAGTTAAGGGTCAGGGCGACGAAGCTTTTCCCCGTTATCCGTGGGGACAGATCCCTCCTGATGGTTTCAACCTCCGGCAGCTCCGGCAATATTAACCTTCTCCTTCGTGGATTTCTGGCTGCTGTGACAGCGAGAGGCTAAAGCTCTTTCCTATACTGGCGTATGCGTGACGACGGGTTCAGGTCACTGTCATGAACGACCGATGGCTTCAGCCCATCTCGCCCCAGTTGTCGCCGGACTTGACCTCGACGGTCAGCGGCACGCTCAGCTCGAGGGCGTTGGGCATGACATCGAGAACCAGTTGCGTCATTGCGTCTCGCTCCTCCCGCGGCACCTCGAACACCAGCTCGTCGTGCACCTGCAGGGTCATCCTCGATTTCAGCCCCCGCTTGGCCAGTTCCCCGGGTATGCGGATCATCGCCAGCTTGATGATATCGGCGGAAGTGCCCTGCACCGGCATGTTGATCGCCATGCGCTCCGCAGCCGCCCGCGCCTGGCCGTTGGAGGCGTTGATGTCGGGGATGTACCTCCTCCTGCCGAGCAATGTCTCTACGTAGCCCTTCTCCCGCGCCTGCTGCCTGGTCGCCTCCAGATAGTCCCGCACCCCGCTGTACTTCTCGAAATAGGTCTTGATGAACCTGGATGCCTCCTCGCGGGATAGCTCGGTGGCCTGCTCCAGCCCGTAGCCGCTCATGCCGTACAGCACGCCGAAGTTGACCACCTTGGCCAGCCGCCTCATGTCCGGCGTCACCTCGGATGGTGGCACGCCGAAGTAGTCGGCGGCGGTGGCGCGGTGGATGTCGTCGTCGCGCCTGAAGGCCGCCAGCAGCTTCTCGTCCTGCGACAGGTGCGCCATCACCCGCAGGTCTATCTGCGAGTAGTCCCCGCTGAGCAGCACGCAGCCGTCCCCGGCGACGAACGCCCTGCGCACCTGCCGCCCCATCTCCCCCCGCACCGGGATGTTCTGCAGGTTGGGGTCGCTGGATGACAGCCGCCCGGTGGCGGTGCCGGTCTGGTTGAAGCTGGTATGTATCCTGCCGGTCCCCGGGTTGACCAGCGCCGGCAGGGAATCTACGTAGGTGGACTTGAGCTTGGTTATCTGGCGGTACTCCAGCAGCGGGGCGATGATCGGGTGCAGCCCCCTCAGCCCCTCGAGGACGGCGGCGTCGGTGGAGTACCCGCTCTTGGTCTTGCGGCCGCCGGGGAGCCGCAGCTCCTCGAACAGCACCGCGCTGAGCTGCTGGCTGGAGTTGATGTTGAACTGGTGCCCCACACTGTTGTAGATATCGGCCTCCAGCTCGGCGGCACGCCGGCCCATGCCCTCTGACATGGCCCACAGCGCCTCCGTGTCCAGCGCCACGCCGTTACGCTCCATCTGAAGCAGCACCGGCATCAGCGGCATCTCCACATCGTGGAACAGGTCCCACAGGTTTTGCCCCTTCACCTCGTCCTCCAGCAGGCACGCCAGGCGGAAGGTCATGTCGGCGTCGGCGCAGGCGTACGGCGACACCTCGGCGACGGGCACGTAGTCCATAGTCACCTGCTTGGCCCCACTGCCGATGAGGCTGGCGATGGGGGTCATCTCCACCCCCAATCGATTAAATGCCAGCGCCTTCAGGCCGATCGACTTCTCCCCGATGAGGTGAGCGGCGATCATGGTGTCGAATTCCAGCCCCTGTACATCGACGCCGCTGTTGGCCAGCACCGACATGTCGTACTTGCCGTGGTGCGCCGACTTTTTGTATTTGGGGTCGGTAAATAGAGGCCGAACCTTATCGAGTACCTCATTCAGCGGCAACTGCTCGCCGAGGCGGTGGCCCACCGGCACGTAGAACGACTTCCCCGCCGCGTGACAGAAAGACAGGCCCACCAGCCGGGCGTACATCGGGTTGAGGCTGGTGGTCTCGGTGTCGAAGGCGAACGATTCAGCCGCCCGCAGAGCGTCGACCATTTCGCCCAGCGCCTGTTCCGTATCGACGGTGCGGTAGTCGGTCTCCACCTTCTCGACCTTGACCGCTGTGTCGCACCCGGCGGAGCCCAGCTCATCGAGACGGCCCATCAGGCGGTTGAACTCCAGCTCGCGGAACAGGTCCACCACCCGGTTGCGGTCGAAGCCACCCACGGCGCAATGCGGCAGGTCGAGGTCGATGGGAATGTCGGTCACGATGGTGGCCAGCCGCTTGCTCTGCCGCGCCGCCTCCTCGTTCTGCGCCAGCGCGCTGTGGGCCTTGGCCGGCTGCACCTCGTCGATATGCTGATAGATGCCGTCGATGGTCTGGAACTGCTGCAGCAGCTTGACCGCGGTCTTCTCGCCGACGCCAGGGACGCCGGGGATGTTGTCCGACGCATCCCCCTGGAGCCCCTTGAGGTCGGCTATCTGCTTGGGCGTCAGCCCGTACCGCTCCTGCACCTTGCCCTCGTCGTACAGCACGGTGTCGCTGAACGGCTTGCCCGGTTTGGGGGTCATCACCTTCACCCTGGGCTCTACCAGTTGCAGGGTGTCCATGTCGCCGGTGACGATTATCGTATCGATGCCCTCCTCGGACGCCTGCCGCGCCAGCGTGCCCAGTATGTCGTCCGCCTCGTAGCCCTCCGCCTCGAAGCTGGCGATGTTGAAGGCGTCCACCAGTTGATGCACCCGCTTGAACTGCCTCTTCAGATCCTCCGGTGCCTCCTTGCGCTGCGCCTTGTATGCAGCGAACTCCTTGTGGCGGAACGTGGGCGACGGGTGGTCGAAGGCCACGGCGCAGTGGGTGGGCTTCAGCTCGGAGAGCACCTTGAGCACCATGGTGGCGAAGCCGGACACCGCCCCCGTGGGCTCCCCCGTCCGGGTCACCGCCAGCGGGGGCAGGGCATGGAAGGCGCGGTGTATCAGGGCGTTGCCGTCGAACAGGACGAGGAGGGGTTTATTCTGCGCCATGACAGGCA
>CAZYOO010000054.1:0-10525 GCA_964649185.1 uncultured Dehalococcoidales bacterium | reverse complement strand
GCCACTATCAGCCATATGGCCCACGTGGGGAACCCGCCGCCGCCACCACCGCCACCTGTTGCCTCTGCTACTTCTTGCAGTCCCTCTTCGTCTGCCATCGGTCACCTCCTTGTCTCTTTCAAACGAGCCGATTATGGCGCTATTCGGCGCAGTTGTCAAGACCTGCACTCGTGAACATCGGTTTAACCGTCACGTATCGCTGCGAGGCATGAAGAAGACCAGCGCCACGGAGAGGAAGAACAGACCCATCACCACGCCGAGGGGTATGGCTACCTGCAGCATGGTGGTGGGGTCGATACCGCCCCAGACGGCCTCCAGCCGGTGACGGGCGATGCTCACCGCCAGCGGCAGCATGAGCCACTCCGTACCGAAGATGATGCCGAAGCGGAAGTGGACCTTGTCCGTGTCGCTGCGCAGCATCAGGGCGGTGAAACCTGTCAGGCCGGCCACCAGGGCGATGAAGCCCGCCGGTTCCGCCGCCAGGCCGAACACCACGCCCAGCAGCATGGCCATCAGGACGGCCTCCACCACTCTCATCACGGGCGACGTGCTGTACCTGGTGCGCGCCTGCGCACGCTCCCTGAGGAACCGCACCCTTGCCGTATCCAGATATGAGCGCAACTGTCATTCCTCGCCGGGGACGAAGTTCAGCGCGGCGGAGTTCATGCAGTAGCGCAACCCGCGAGGCGGGGGCCCGTCATCGAACACGTGTCCCAGATGGGCACCGCATTTCTGACATACAACTTCCGTCCGTACCATGCCGGCGCCGGTGTCCACCGCCGTGTCGACGCTGTCCTCCGAGAGCGCAGAGCGGAAGCTGGGCCAGCCGGTCCCCGAGTCGAACTTGTCCTCCGAGCCGAACAGGGGGTTGCCGCAGCACACGCAATGATACGTGCCGTCCGCTTTAAAGTCGTGGTACTTGCCGGTGAAAGGCGGTTCGGTGCCCTTCTGCCGGGTGATGCGGTACTGCTCCGGGGTGAGAAGTTGCCGCCACTCGCCGTCGCTCTTACGTATCTTATCGCCCATGTCGTTTCGGTTTCACTTTCGAGGCCCCGGCAGGTTCGTGCCTGGGGATATCCCTGTCAGGTTTCTTGCGCTCGACCCCTCTCATGCGGAACCACGACGGCGTGCGGTAGCCCTTCACGACCTTATCCTCCAGTAGTTAACCTCCCCGCGCTCGATCCTGCGCTGTACCGCCCGGCGCAGCCAGCCGGCCACCGCCCGTCGCGTTCGGGGGATGAGCAGGGCGAAGCCGCAGATGTCGGTGATCACGCCCGGCGTGAGCAGCACCAGCCCTCCTATCAGCACCAGGGCACCGGCGATAAGCTCGTCCGGGGGCATGGTCCCCTGCTCGAGGCTGCTGCGGATCCGGTTGACGATGGCGGTGCCCTGTCCCTTGGCCAGCACCGCGCCCACGATGCCGGTGACCACCACGATGAGTATGGTGTACCACGGGCCGATAAGTGTCCCTATGTACACCAGGAGCGCCAGCTCAACGAGCGGCACGAAAATGAACAGCAGCAGCAGTTTGAAAAGCATACCGTATCGGTCGCTACCCCCGGTTGGCTTTATCTGTTGATTTCCTCGATGCGGAGCTGGGCCATGCGCTGCAGGTCGGGGTTATCCGAGCGCTGGATCACCTTCTCGAAGTCGGTGATGGCGTCAGCTACCTTGTTCGCCTGCATGTAGAGCGAGCCGCGGTTGAAGTAGGACATCGCGTGGTTCTCGTCGGCGGCGATGGCCTTGCTGTACTCGATCATGGCCTTATCGTGCTCACCCAGCGCCTCCAGGTCGGAGGCCCGGTTGAAGTGCTCGGTTGCCGTGCCGGTGGGCTTAATACCTGCGCCCGCAGCGCCCATCGCACCCATGGACGCCATCGACCCTATCGGGCCCGCCGCGCCCGTCGGCTCCATAGGTCCTGACGGCCCCATAGCGGGTTGTTGCTGGGGGTATCCCCCTCCCATCGCTGCATCAAGGCCAGCCGGCCCCCGCGCCTTCATCTCGGCGATCTCGCGCGGCGAAAGGACGCCGGGATCGGTGGGGCCGTGGGGGCTGATATATGATGAGTCGGAGAGGGTAACGCCGCGCGATTCCATTATCATCGGGGCTACCGCTGCTATTATACCCCCTATGGCGGCGATGAGAGAGATAAATAGACCGTATCCACGACCAATGCTTACAGACAGGTAAATGCCTTCTTCCGCATAACTAGTTGTGCCGTATATTTCTGAGCTGCTAATCATGAACCATACCGCGCCGATGATGGCGACTATAGCACCGATAATTATTGCTCCACCGAAGACCTTGAGAGCCCCTCCGGGGTCATCAGAAGTTCGCGAGACTATGATAGCCCCCAGCGTGCCGACGACCATGGCGATGGCACCACCTACTATGAGATAAGGATCGATGGTGCCTGTCCACAAAACCATATCGTAAAAGGATACATTACTGACCAGATCCCAGCCTGATATCGATTCTGCCATGTCCATAGAGAGCCCCATGCCTGATGCTGAACCCGAGAATGTTATCCACGGCAGGAATACCCCTACAAGGGTCAGTACCGAACATATCAGCAGTATGATCGCTCCCACATCTAACCTCCGATTGTAGTTCGTCCCTCTGCTTATCTATGGATATCCGTTTCGCCCCCGGCGCCCTATTCCTTCAGCGCGTTGAGACGGGCCTGGGCCATGCGGGTCAGATCGGGGTTATCGCCGATCTCGATAACCTTCTCGAAGTCGGTGGTGGCGTCGGCAGTCTTGCCCTGCTGCATGAGGATCACCCCGCGGTTGAAGTATGCCAGGGCGTAGTGCTTGTCCAGGGCGATGGCCCTGCCGTATTCGCGGATCGCATCGAGGTAATCGCCCCGCGACTCGAAATCGGAGGCGCGGCTCATGTGGTCCTTGATCACCCCGGAGAAGCCGGATGTGCCTGTGGGCTTCGGCTCGGTTACCCTGCCCGGCGATACGGGGGCGCCGCCGGCAACGCCGCCGGCCTGGCGCTCCACCTGCTGCCGCCTGGAATACGATATGGGCGCTGCCGTTGCTGCGGTGGAGTCGGAGGCTATCGCTTCGCGCAGGGAGAACGACGGCATCCTGCCGAAGATAACGGCGAGGACAGCGGCGAAGACCGAGATGAAGCCTCCGTATCCGAGCGAATAAAACTCCTGACCGATGTACTCCCCGATCTTGCCGGTCAATGCTATCACTACGAACCATACGGCGCCGATAGCTACCAGCGCGGCGGCTATCTTGGCGAGGATATTCAGTAACGTGGATATCGATCCCGATATGTCCCCACCGAGGGAGAGCAGCAGTGCCACCAGGACGCATGCGATCATCACCGCACCGCCACCCAGCACCAGGTAGGGCTCGATAAAGGAAGCAGCCCCCACCTCGTAGTTGGCCACATCCCACCCCGACAGTACGCCCACATCGGTTATGGTGAGCCAGGGCGTGAACACCCCTACCAGGACCAGTATGCCGCATACCAGTGTTAGTATGCCCCCCATAGAGTACCTCCAGTATAGAGATTATACTTCAGGGATATTATATCACGATATGGCAAATTGAAGTAATTTACATCTAACTTTGCGGCGCCCGCCGCTGCTTTATGCGATTATATGCAGTATTAGATATTGGAAATACCTCGCGCTTCCGCCGTTTGTCGAACTGCCCGGTATCGTCGTTTATGCTATGATGAGGCCATCAACGTGAGGTGATGCTTGATGTCATGCTATCTGCGCCATATGAAGGACGTGCTGGGCGAGGCCGGGATCGAGGTCACAGCCGCCAACAAGAAGCAGATCGATCAGGTGCTGCATCAGATTGTCGGGGTCGGCTATAAGGACTGCCCCGCCGCGTGGAAGGCACTGAAGCAGCGGATGCTGGCGGATGAAGGCAAGAGGCGGGAGCTGGTCGACAGGCTGCGCGAGTCGATCGTTGAGGGTTGATGCTCAGGCTTCCTCCCCGTGCTGGTAATTGAAAAACGCCTTCTCCACCGCCTGCGCCTGCTCCGGCAGCGGCGTTATCTTGCCCAGCAGCATGGCGAAGACGTATATCTGCGCCGTCCTCTCCAGCAGCTCGCAGGCGACGAAGGCCTCCTTCATGTCGCGGCCCACGCTCACGGCGCCGTGGTTCGCCAGCAGGGCACCGTTGCGCGGCCCCAGCGCCTCCAAAGCGCTGTCCACCAGGTCCGGCGTGCCGGGGATGGCGTACCTGGCCAGCTTGATCCGCCCGCCGAGGTAGGTGACCTGGTCGTCCAGTATCTCCGGTATCTCCATACCGGCCACGGACAGGATGTTTCCGTATACAGGGTGGCTGTGGATCACCGCATTCACCTTCTTGCGCGCTTTGTAGATCCCGATATGCAGCATCTTCTCGATGGAGAGGCGCAGCTCCCCCTCGACATTATTACCCTCGAAATCGGCCACCACTATATCGTCCACACCCATCCGGTCGTAATAGAGGGCGTTGGGGGTGATGGCTATCAGCTCACGCCCGTCGCCGCTGTCGATGCGCATACTCACGTTCCCCGATGTACCCGCCACCAGGCCCTTCTGGGCCATGAGCTGTGCCGCTTCCAGCACCTGCGTCTTCTCAGGGTTCCACTTGCTGGTACCACTTTTCATTCAAGTCCTCCAACCATTTGTATGTGGTGCGCCACCTGGCGTACAGCGGGGCGTAATCCCGGGAACGCTGCGGGTCCGGCTCCACTGTCGCAGGCCGGGGGCGCATCGCCTCCATCGCCTGCTCCAGGCTGTGGTAGGCGCCGGCCCCAGTGGCGGCGCACATCGCCGCCCCGATGGCCGATACCTGCGCCACATCGAAGACGGACACCGGTATGCCCAGCGTGTCCGACAGCATCTGCATCAGCAGCCCGCTCTGGGCCAGCCCCCCGCCGATGCTGATATCCTTCACCTCCAGACGGGAGACCTCCTTCAGCCGTTCGCAGTTGGCTTTGAGGGCGAAGCACAGGTTCTCCAGCGCCGCCCGCACCAGGTGCTTCTTCTCGACGTTGGTAATGCTGGTAGTGATGGTGAACATGAATCCCCCCAGGGACGGCCCGAGGTGGCTCATATCCATCACCTTGGGACCGAGGAAGGCGAGCACCCCGTCGGCGCCGGGCGATGCCCCCTCGGCCAGCCGGTCGAGGGAATCGTACAGCTCTTTGCTCTCCGCCCTGTCGCAGGTTATGCCGTACAGCCAGCGGTAGATGCGGCCGGATTCACCGGCGTTGCTCTCCAGCACCCACTTGCCGGGGAGGATATGGCAGCACGACCACAGCCTGCCTTTAAGATCCACCATCGGCCTCTCGGTCACCATCTGGACCGGGGTGCTCCACCCGGCCACGATACCCACCTGTCCGCTGTTCTTCACCCCCATCCCCAGCAGGCCGCTCTGGGTGTCGGCGCCCCCGGCGACCACGTGGGTGCCGGCGGCTAGGCCGGTCTGCGCGGACGCCGCCGCGGTCACCGCCCCGACGCGCGTGCCGGCGACGACCCGCTGGGGGTAAACATCGCGGGGCAGATCCAGCGTTTCAACCAGCTCGGCTGACCAGTCCGCCCGGGAGACATCCACCAGCCCCATATCGCAGCTGCCGGAGACCTCGCCGACGCGTTCACCGCACAGGCGGTACACGATCCAGTCGTTGATGGATAAGACGGTGGCTATCCGCTGGTAGATATCGGGGTGTTTGGCCTGGAACCACCGCAACCGGGCGGGGGTGAAGAGGAATGAAGGCATGTGCCCGGTGATACGGCATACGTCAGGGCCGCATTCACCGTCGATGGTCAGGCCTTCCATCAATGCCCTTACGTCGTTGTTGGGGCCGATGTAAAGCTCGCTGCCGTCCTTATCGAGGAACACCACGCCCAGGCGCAGGCTGGCGGCGCTGACGGCGGCGATGCTGTCGGCGGGCACGGCCGCCTCGGCCAGGGCCTTGCGCACGGTCTGGCATACGGTGTCCCACAGGACCACCGGGTCGAACTGGCGGCCGAAGGGGGCAACCTCCTCCGGCGTGTCGCTGGATACCTCCTGCCACGAGAAAGAAACGGGGTGCCCCTGCAGGTCGGTGACCAGCGAGCGCACGCCCGAGGAGCCTGCGTCTATGGCCAGCACGTATCTATCCGCCAATTCGCCCCCATACTTCCGGGTTTAGCATGTTCGCCGGGCGCTCCCCCCTGATGAATCTCTCTATATCGTCGGCGATCATCCGCGAGTGGCGTTCTATGGTCTCGTGGGTCGCCCCCCCGATGTGCGGGGTGAGGATGACGTTGTCGAGTTGAAGGAAGGGATGGTCGGAGGGTACCGTCAGCGTGTCGAAGACATCGAAGGCGGCGCCGGCGATCCTGCCCCCTTTGAGCGCGCTGATTATCGCCTCGCGGTCGACCACGCCGGCGCTGGTCAGGTTCACCAGGTAGGCGGTGGGCTTCATCCTGGCTATCAGGTCGGGGCCGATCATGCCCTTGGTGGCCGGGACCGCGGGGCAGTGCAGGGTGATGAAGTCCGACTGCGCCACCAGCTCGTCCAGCTCGGCGGGCTTGGCCCCTAGCATCTTGATCTCCAGCGGGTCGATGTACGGGTCGTGAACCAGTATCGAGGTGTCGAAGGCGATTAGCCTCTTGGCCACCTGCTGCCCGATGGCGCCGAACCCCACGATGCCCGCCGTCTTGCCCGCCAGCTCGGTGCCGCGCAGCGATATGTAGGGGTCTATGGGATCGCTGTAGCCCCCGGACATCACCAGCCGGTGCGCCGCGGGTATCTTGCGCACCAGCGAGAGCATAAGCCCCACCGTCAGCTCGGCAACGGCGACGGCGTTACGCCCCGGTGTGTTGAGCACGATGACACCGTGCTCGGTGGCTGCCGCCACATCGACCTGGGTCACCGTGCCCCTGCAGACGGCTACCAGCTTCAGCCTGTCCGCCCTTTCGAACACGTCCCTGAACAGGAAGTCGGCCTCGACCACCACTATCCCTATGTCCTGACCCTGGATGCGCGCCACCAGCTCGTCCGCCGACACCAGTTTCCTGGTCTCCATCCAGCTCTCGTAGATAACCTCGATCTTCTGCCCCAGCCTTTGCAGCACGGCCCCGCTGAACGGGGCGAGTATGAGCGCTTTCATGATGTACCTCTGCGGGTTATTTTCTATGCGGATTATAACACATGGGGCGCAGCTATCGCATAGCGGCGGGGTCGACAGGGGATGGCCTCTGTGCTACATTTAAGCTCTAGGATAGGTATGGAGCGTGGCATGGTGGATAAGTGGGACTACAAAACAGACGTCCTGGTCGTGGGTTCGGGCGGTGGCGGCATGGTCGCCGCCCTGGTCGCCAGAGATAAGGGGTGTGACGCCCTCGTCATAGAGAAGGGGTCGTTTTACGGCGGCTCGACGGCGATGTCCGGGGGCGCCATCTGGGCGCCGGACAATCACTTCATGAAGGAGGCCGGCATGTCCGATTCCCCGGAGGAGGCGCTGGCTTACCTCAAGGCGATCAGCGGGGGGCAGGCCGCCGAGGGCCGCCTGCGGGCCTATGTGGATACGGTCGCCGAGATGGTCGGTTACCTGGAGCGGAACAGCCACGCGCGTTATCGAGTCATACCCGGCTACGCCGATTTCTATCCGGATGCCGATGGGGGAAAATCGGAGGGCGGCCGCGTCATCGAGCCGGTCCCGTTCAACGGTCGCCGGCTGGGTAAAATGCGGGGGCAGATGCGCGCCTTGCATCCACAGGTGCTGGTGTTCGGCAGGGTAATGGTGAGCCTCAGCGATGCGAATGTGATGATGGACACCTCGATGCGGGGGAGGAGGGCGACGTTCAGGATTCTAGGCTCGTATTTCCTCAATCCATCGCGTGTCCTCTCCAGGATCGATACCCGTCTAACGATGGGCAACGCCGCCGTCGGGCGTCTGCGCCTGTCGCTGGCCGACAGGGGAATCCCCATCTGGCTGAATACGTCGGCGACCAGGCTTGTCGTCGAGGACGGGCGTGTGGTCGGTGTCGAGGTGGAGAAGAACGGCGAAACGGTTGGCATCCGCGCCGACAAAGGGGTGATACTGGCCGCCGGAGGCTTCCCGCGCAACGGGGAGATGCGGGAGAGATACCAGCGCCCGCCGATCACGGACGCCTGGACGGTGGCCTGCCCACAGAACACCGGCGATGCCATCCGCATGGCGCAGGAGGCCGGGGCGGCGCTCAAATTCATGGACCAGGCGTGGTGGCTGCCGACTTCGCTGGTGCCGGGTGGTGATATGCCGCAGATGATCCTGGTTGAGCGCTCGCTGCCGGGGTCGATGGTCGTTAACAGCAGGGGCAGGCGGTTCGTGAACGAGGCCGCACCGTTCACCGACATAGTCAAGGCGCAGTATGCCAACCACGAGGAGAGCGGCGGGGCCATCCCCGCCTTCCTCATCGTGGACGCGCGTTTCCGCAAGAAGTACCCCCTCAGCCCGATGCTGCCCGGATTCACCCCCAGGAAGTACATCGACAACGGCTACGTGAAGGTCGCCGATACGCTGGAACAGCTCGCAGAGAAGTGCGGCATCGACCGGCAGGGGCTGGCCGACGAGGTCGAGAAGCTGAACCGGTATGCCGCCACCGGCGATGATGTCGACTTCAAGAAGGGGGCCAGCGTCATCGACCGCTACTTCGGGGACCCGGCGGTGAGGCCCAACCCGTGCCTGGGGCCGATAGACATGCCGCCGTACCACGCCATCGAGCTGTGGCCCGGCGATATCGGCACCGGCGGCGGTCTCGATGCGGACGCCTGCGCCCGCGTGCTCCGCGAGGACGGCTCGCCCATCGACGGGCTGTACGCAGCGGGCAACTGCGCGGCGGCGGCGACGGGAAACGCCTACCCCGGTGCCGGAGCTACGATAGGCTTCTCGATGGTTTTCGGCTACATAGCGGCACGGCATGCCGCGGGATGTTGATACAATATATAGATAGCGGTACTCGCCCGGTAGTTATATGGCCATAAAGGAGGAAGGACTATGACAACAGATTTCAGGGGTAAGTACGGGCCGTGGGGACTGGTGGCGGGGGCCAGCGTGGGGCTGGGGGCCGCTTTCGCCGAGCAGCTGGCGTCCCGAGGGCTCAACCTGGTGCTGATAGCCCGACGCATGGAGCCGTTGGAGAAGCTGAAGGCAGAGCTGCAGGCCCGCCACGGCGTGGACGTCAGGCCGGTGCAGCTGGACCTGGCGGCGCCGGATTTAATCGAGGAGCTTTCGCCGCACACCGATGACATCGATATCGGCCTGATGGTGTACGACACCGCGTTCCACACCATCGGCCCCTTCCTGCAGCAGACGCTGGAGAACCACATGAGGCATATCGATGTAAACTGCCGCGGGCCCCTGCTGCTCAGCTACCATTTCGGGAACAGGATGGTGCAGCGCGGACGGGGAGGGATCATCCTGATGGGCTCGCTGTCCGGCTTCCAGGGCAACCCGCTGCTGAGCCACTACGCCGCCACCAAGGCGTACAACATCATGCTGGCAGAGGGGCTGTGGTACGAGCTGCGGCAGCACGGGGTGGACGTGATGGTGAGCGTCTCCGGGGCGGTGGAAACGCCCAACTACATCGGCTCCAATCCCCGCAAGCTGTCGATGATGGCGCCGTCGCCGCTGAAGCCCGCCGACGTGGCCCGGCAGAGCGTGGCCGCCCTGGGGAAGGCGCACACGTTCGTGCCGGGCAGGGCATACCGCCTCGCCAGCCTGGTCACCAGGCGCCTGATGACCCGCAGCGGGGCCATCGGCATGATGGCCGCATCGACGGAGAGCATGTACGGTGACAGGAACGTGGTGATCAACCCCAAGATATAGTCAGGAGGTGGGCAATGGTTAAGCTGATATACGTGCTGTGGGCACCCGAAGGCCAGTCGAAACAGAAGACGAAGGAGTCGCTGCTGAACGAGGTTCAACCGAAGCTGTACGATGCCGGCGTGAAGAAGCTTACCATGTACATCGATGACGAGTTCTCCACGGTGAGGTCGCCGGCGCCCAAGCTGTACCCCGGGCCGGAGATCAGCGCTGAGCTGTCGCTGTGGGTCGATGACGTGAGCAGGCATCTCGATGTCGAAAAGACGCTGGAACCGTACCGCTTCCGCGTCGCCGGCTACCTGGTGGAGGAGTCGATCTATACCGAGTACGGGGGCAACCGCCATTTCCACCAGCGCGACTGGCGCGACGGGGAGCGCTCTCCGGTGGTGATGGCGGTGACGCTGATGGAGCGCCCCAGGAAGCTGTCGCACGAGGAGTGGATCAAGCGCTGGCACGGCACGCAGTCGCCGGTGTCGGAGGCGATGCAGCCCCGCGCCCGCTACATCCGCAACGTGGTGCTGGAGCCGCTGACGGCGGACGCCCCGCCGTTCGAGGGCATCGTGGAGGAGGCGTGGCCCTCCGCCAGGCACATCACCAATCAGTTCCTGTTCTACGGGGCGAGCAACGTCTTCCAGCTGGCGCGCAACATGTACCGCATGTTCCGCAGCGTGTCGGCGTTCCTGGAGTTCCGCAGGATACGCACCTC